>JASHPG010000205.1 GCA_030038275.1 Candidatus Acidiferrales bacterium
GTGGGCCAAATTAGAGTAGCGAAGTGGGCCATGCCTGAGTAGCGAACGCACGAGTTCAGTTCCTTCGTCAGCATCCGGCCCCGGTAATCATAGGTGAACTGCGTCACGAGGCCGTTCGGGTCCGTCATCTTCGTCAGGCGTTTGTTGCTGTCGTAGGTGTTGTAGGTCGTCGTCTGGCTCGCGGCGTTTTCCATCGTCGCCATCGTGCCGTCGGCGTTATACGTGTAGGTGGTCGTGTTGCTGTCCGGGTCTTCCGCCGTCAGCACGTTGCCGTTCGTGTCGTACGTATATGTCCACGTGCTGGTATGCGTGCCGTCGCTGACGGATTTCGTCAGCATGTTGCCGTTGGTGTCATACGTGAACGTCGTTGTGCGCGCGGGTTCGGTGATCGTCAGCGGCAGGTTGAAGGTGGCGTGCCATGTGGTGGTGATCGTGCGGGCGAGGGCGGTGCCGTAGGCCTCGATGCGCTGCGTCTCGTTGCCGCGCGTGTCATGCGTGTAGGTGGTGACGTTGCCGTTCCAGTCCGTGATCGAGGCAACGAAGCCGTTGGCGTCATAGGTATAGGCCGAGCCGCCCGCCGGAGGATACGGATCGCCCGACACCGCCGAAGGCTTGATGATGTTGTACGGCGTCGTCATCGTATACGTATGGCTGTTCGAGAGGGCGTCGGTCGCCGTCACCGTGCCGCCGACATTGTAGGTGAAGTTCCACTGATCCGCGCCGCCCGCGTGCTGGCTTTGCGTCACGCGGCCCGTGTTGTCATACGTGAAGCTGGCATACTGGTTGCCGTTCTCGTCCATGATGCCGGTCAGCAGGTTCGGATAGGTAAGGTTGGCATACGAATAGGCGCGCGCGCTGTGATCGGGATAGGCGACGCCGACGAGGTTGTTGTACCCGTCCACGCTGTAGAAATACGTGTACACCTTGCTGTTGGCATCCGTCATCGTGCGGACGCGGTTGCTGGAATCGTAGGTGAAGGTCAGCGTCTGGCTGTAGGGGCCGGTGACGGTGGTGAGGTTGCCGCTGGTATACGTCATCGACGTGACCAGCCCGGCGCGCGTGGTGATGGAGGTCAACTGGCCGGACATATTATAGGCCTCGATGCTGTCATCGGGCCGCAGCACTTCCCAGCCGGTTTGCGTGCCGCCGACGATCACCTCGCTCGTCACGCCGGGATCGGTCACCCAGTCGGAGCCGCTTTGCGTGAAGCTGTCGATGCGCCCGTCGCCGCGCGTGACGGTGACAACGCCCGAGACCGGGCCGGAAAGAACGCCCGTATAATTACTCGTCCAGCCGGTGCCGAAAGGCCCTGCCGCGCTGCCGTAGCCGTTGTAGTAGCGCGTCAGCGACAGATGCGTGGAGGGCGCGCCGACGTAATCATTCTGCGCCTGAAACTTGTTACCGCTACCGACGTTTGCTGGATTTCCACAGAGCAACGCACCGGCCGGATTTTTTGCGGCGTTACAGGTTGCTCCCATCAGAGTAGTAAGTTGCTGGTATCCTCCTCCGCCGCCACCGCCGCCTCCACTTGCACCACCCCCTCCACTTGCACCGCCCCCACCCCCACCGCCGCTACCCCCATCGCCACTATAGTCATCGCCACCACCCGAGTTCACCGGCGGTTGATTGCCGGCGGCGGTCGGAACGGGGTCTGGCGCGGCGCTTGTGTCTACTTCGATGGTTTCGGGCGTCAGGTAAGCAATAACGTCGACGAGCGAATTGCCCTGATATTCGAGAAACAGATCGACAGCCTGAACCGGCGTACTCGCCGTGGATACGACCGTGAAGGGATCGTCCCATTCCGGGTCGGTCGTTAGCACGCCCGACAAGGCATAGATATCTGCATCTCCGACCGAACTATCGCCGCTGAATGCTGAGCCAGTCTCGTCATAGGTGACTTGGAAAACATTATAGATTCGGCTGTAGGTGGAACAGCTTGTGATCTTTGTTTCGCGCGACACTTCTCCGCTGGTGGCGCTTATCGGGGCGGAAGCAAGCTGAAAATCGACGCCATTGATCTCCAGATCGGCTTCGCCTTGTCCTGTCGTGGTCATTATTGAACTGTAGACAGGGCTGCCGCCGGAACACGTATCGTCCGATCCGGCCTGATCGGGGAATTTGATGGTCAGGGTGAAGTCCTGCCCGGCGAGGCTGCTGCCGACGCCGAAAAATCCCGTCTCGTCCGTGCCGGAATCGACGGTCCCCGTGATCGTGGTCGTGACGATATCCACGGCCCATGCGGGCAGCGCAATCGCCGTGACGATTACTGCCGTGAGGACAATTCCGCGAAAAATAGGGGGAGTATTTCCGTTGAAGGAAGGTTCTGCAGGCTTGCCTTTGCGCTGCCGGAAACCAAACACCAGACCCTCAAGGTAACAAAGAAGCGATTCGGGCCGTCATACCAGAATTCGTGGGAGCCGTCAAAATTTCGGCGGAATGTGAACGCACTGTATCCAAGGGCTCGCCGCCGAGGTAATCGTCCTTGCCGCTTTTCCAGCCTTTGAGAAATGCTCTGAGCTGGTCGGACCAATCGGGCGGGGGCGGCATAGCCCGCTGCTGCAATTGATGCGGCGCGTTCTGCGCGAAGCGCGGGAAGCGGCGAAAGCGGAACGGGCCGCGATTAAGGCGAGCCGGTGAGCGCGGAGATGTATTCATTCCACGCAACCTTGATGGCTCGGGGTATGGCCGGGTCGTCGATCAATTGAAGCAAATGGCCGTTGAACAGGTCGCGGCCTCTCTTGCCCATCGTGGCGAGCGCCATCAAAACCCAATTCTTGATTTCGAGGAAGTTCACTTCATGGCCTTGCGCGAAATACTGCCGCGCCTGTTGCCGGGCGTCGTCGGCCAAAGTTTCGGGTCGAACGAAAAATAGATAATCCTCAATGGCGTTGGGCGCAATCTTCGTGTTGAACGTCGCCACAACGCGGGCGCGTTCAAGCGGGCGCTCGGTGACTTCCGCAGCGAAAACGATTTTCCCGCCGTGCGTGATGGTGATGTCACCACCTACACCGCTGGCGGCATCGGCAACATTGATGCCCTGATAGTCGATTACCCAATCAAGGCCGAAATAATCTTTGATCGTGCGAAAAGCCGCGACAACGAGAATGACCGGCAAGCGCCCGCCGCTCGGCGTGTTCAGGAGCGAGGTGATGAGGGTTTCGTATTGTTCCAAGCTGATGCGTTGCAAGCGCGATAACGGAACCTCGGCGGCTTCCCGAAGCTTGGCGAATTTGTAGAGAAGGTACGTTATGAAGTCGCGTATATCGGCGTCGTTGTCCATGCCTTCGAGCGCGGCGATGAGCGCAAGGAACGCATCGTACCCCGTTTTGTCGCGCAAGCCTTGGCGGGTGGACTCGTCAAAGCGGACGGAGCGCCGGAAGGTGGACAGGTACGGGCCGCGCGATGACGGGATACGGTGCTGCTGCAAGAACGGGTTGACTACTCGCTCGTCAAGGGTGCGACCGTTATATGCGCCGGGGCCTTGGTTGATGTAGGGCAGGCGGATATTGATGGAGTGGTCCTGCAACCGAGCGAGAGCGCAGCCGAGCAGAGTTTCCCGGTACGCCTGCACGTTGGTTGCGAAGATGATCTCAAAGGGCTGCTCAAGTTCCGCCATGACAGGCGGCGCGGTGCCTTGCAGGATGAACGGTTGCGTTTCCGCGAATAGTTCCGCAACCGTTGCGGTGGCGCTGTCGAAATCAAGCGGCATGAGATCAGAAGTTCACCCATAACGCTTCGGTGCGGTTCTTCTTTACCGAGTGGCACATTTTCTCGGGGGCTTCGATGCACTTCCAGCCCTTGTAGAGCTCGTCCATGAGCTCGCAACGATAGCCGGATATCGCAACGTTGCCCTTGCAGCGTTTCAGCGTGTAGGCGAGCTCTTTGTGTTCCGCGTCCGTCATTTCGTAGCCGTAAGCCTTCTTGTCGGTGCGGGAATTGTGGACGTAAGGCGGGTCGCAATAAAAAAGCGCTTTGCGGTCGTCATACAAGCGGACAATTTCTGTGGCCGGGCGGTTCTCGATCTGGACGCGGAGCAGGCGCGTAGCGATGTGCGGCAAGTCCTCAACGGCTCCGAGCCATCGGGAAACTACGCCCGACATTCCGGCGCGGCTGGTGTTCTTGCAATTCGCCCATCTGCCGAGTGAGGCGGTTTGAGCAAGGCCGGTGCGGGCCTGCCGGGCCCTGACGTAGAATAGGCGGGCCCGCTCGATCTCGTCCGGCTCGCGGGCCGGGTTCTTGCTCACGCTGTAGTAAAACTCCTCGCGGGAAAACGGCGTGAGGCCAATTCTCTCGATAAGGGCCCCTTTCTGGTCGCGCAACACGCGGAAGAAATTCGCTACCTCGCCGTCAATGTCGTTGTACGTTTCAACGGGCGAGGGCTCGCGGTTGAGCAGCACGGCGGCGGAACCGGCGAAGGGCTCGCAATAATGATGGCATTTCGGGAGAAGGGGGAGAAGCCAATTCAGGTGACTGAATTTTCCGCCGTACCAGCCGAAAGCAATCAGCTTGCCTGAAGGCTTCCGGTAAACAACCGTTTCATCGTTCGCCGGTGAGGTTTCCTGCGGTCTGAGGTAGATCGGGGACAAGTCCCGTGCTTTTCGCGCCATGACAAAATCTCCAAAGTCCTCGGGGGAGCAAGGGCTCATTATGGAGCCCGGGCGGGTAGAAACGCAATCGGCTGGAATTGTTTAAAACGCTCTTAGGGCCGAGCGTCGGCGGGGTAGCGGTTAAGAATCTTCGTCCTTTGTGGGTGCTTGTGAAGCGCCGGGGCGTTTGGCATCCGATGGCTCCGGGGCAGGAGCGGGCGGTTCCATGCCGATTGGGAAAACGTAGGTGAAACCGTCATCGCCTCTCGGCCCGTGCATCGCGTGAAAGACTTTGCCGGTGATCGGTGGAAGCGTTCCCCCGCAATGCGGGCATGTGCCGATGTCGTCTTTTGCGCCCTGCGGGCCCGGGCCGCTCAGAAGCCATCTCAGCCATATGGGGCCGCGCTTGTACCATTCGCGAAATTCCCCGCGCTCCCGGAACTGGCACCATCCGGTATATGTTGGCGGTTTGTCTTTTTCGAGCGGCATTTGGCGCGAAATACTACACGGCTACATTTCGAGGTCAAGGGCGGCAACGGGCTGATGATGTGCTGCGCTGTCGTCCTCAAAGCTCTCCTGTTCTCTGGAGTATTCGTCGATCTCCAAGCGTAAAAGCCTCTCCCTCTCGATCTGTATTTCCTCATCGTCGTTCGCGGCCCGGTGAAACAACCGGCGCACGGCGCGGGCAGTCAGGACAAGCGCACGGCTAAATGAGCCCTTGCTTTCCTCTCTGCGCTTCCGGCGTTTTACGAGTGACGGCGGGGGCTTGCCGGTGACGGCTTCGGCAAGCTTTCCGAATAAATTTTTGATCGTTGCGACGGAAGACAGCCGGGTTCTCGGCTCGATCTGCTGCTGCGGGGCCGGTTCCTGTTTGTCCGTTGCGCCTGAGAGGTTATCGGAGAGGATGGGGCGCGGCCTCGCCTCTAGCGCCGTCCCCCTCGGTCTTGCTGCTCCATGATTGCCCGTACATCGTTCTCGCGGTCGCGTTTCTTTTCGTCGGGGCTTTTGTAGGCTTGCGCGTTCTGAGCATGGCGGCGATATTCCGGGTCCGTGCGGTAACGCTCGGGGTCGATCTCTGCGCCGTCGCGCTTCTGCTTTTCAGTGTATTCGCGCCGGTCCTGTGCGCGCCGTTGCTGCTCAGCATCCCTCAGGCGCTGTAAGGCCCACATTTGCTGTCCGACTAAACCGCTGCGGCGCGGGCCGCGGGCCTTCCGCATTTTAGCTGCGTCGATCTGCCGCTGCCGGTTCTGCGCCCGCTCGTCGAGCGCCTGTTTCGTCGCCTCGATGCCCTGCAACTGGCTCTTGTCGAGCGCGAGACAGCGCAAATAATCCTCGGCCTTGGTCTGGTCCAGCCTGTGAACCTGCCCGCCCGAGTTTCCATCCGTGCGGGGCTCTCGCACGATGACGATTTCGCCCGCCTGATAAACCGGCGCGTAGCGGCCTACCGCTTTCGCAAATTCCTTTTCCCGGTGGCTTTTGGCAGCTTCTTCCGCTGTGACACACGCCAAACCGAAGCGGTTTTTTTCGAGCGCGTCCTTGAATGCGGCGGGGCTGACAGGCTCGCCGTGCTGCTGGCGCGGGTCGTTCATCGCGGTATCGGCGGCACGGGTAATCAGCATATCGCCGAACCGGGTCCGGGCTGCTTTAATGGAGCGTTCCCGCATCTGCGCCCGGTCGTCGAGTTCTTCTTTCGTCGCCTCGATGCCCTGCAACTGATTTTTGTCGAGCGCGAGGCAACACAAATAATCCTCGGCCTTGGTCTGGTCCAGCTTAAGCACACGCCTGCCCGAGTTTCCTTCCGTGCGCGGCTCCCGGACAATCACGATTTCGCCCGCCTGATAAGCCGGGGCATATCGGCCTACAGCCTTCGCAAATTCTTTTTCGCGGTGGCTCTTGACGGCTTCCTCCGGCGTCACGCATGCCAAACCAAGCCGGTTCTTTTCGAGCGCGTCCTTGAACGCTGCGAGACTCGAAAGCGGTTCGCCGTGCTGCTGGCGCGGGTCGTGCATGGCTGCACCGGCGGCGCGGGTAATCAGCACGTCGCCAAAGCGGGGGCGGGCGGGTTCGTGTTTCTGCTCCGCGCCGCTCCTGCCGGCGCGGGGATTTTCCACAAACTGCCGTTCCTTTTTTTCCTTCTCAATCGCGGCACCGGCCAGCTTGTCTTCCCATGCGATCTGTTCGCGAACCGGGTCGCGCCGCGCATAGTCGCGTTCCGCCCGCCGTGTTTCGGCCAACACCTTGTCGGCTTCGGTCAGTTCGTGTTTCAGCTTGTCGAAAGCGTCTGCCCGTTCCAGCTTCGCAAGATCGCGCCTGAGCATCCGAAGTTGGGCGCGGTCCTCGTTGCGCTGCTGTATCTCGCGGCTGGCGTTGCCGAGGTCGGTTTCGATGCCCTTGCGCTCCATCGCATCGGCATTCGGGCCGCGATGCTTTCCGGCTTCCTGTCCTTTCCTCTCGGCCCATTCATGGTCGCCGCGTTCAAGCGCCTTTTCCCTCTGCTGCGGGTTGGTCAAATGCCCGTAGCGCCATCTCTCGGCCTCGATCTTGAAACCGGCATTTTCGAGATAACGCGCTCCGAGTTCCGCCCATCTCTCCCGCTTGTGTTCGAGAAAATCGCGGTAGCTGTCCCATGTGATGTGCTTTTCGTGGAATTGACCATCGGGCTCGAGGATCCGCGTTGCGGCGATCATGTGAACGTGCCAGTTGCCGTTATGAAGCTCGTCGGCCTCATGGTCGTCCTTCTCCCGCGCCTGACCGGGTGCCGGTGCTTGTTCGTGCGGCGGGTGAATATGGGCAATAGCGGGAATGCCCTTGCGTAGAAAATGCTCGCGTCCAAAGTCCCGGACCATGCGGGCGCGGTCTTCGTCGGTGAGTTCCTTCGGCAGGGCGGCGGTGAAATTCAGGCCGGTCTGGGAATTCGCCTTGGTTTCGGCGCGGTCAATGGCGTTCAACAGGGTTTCGACGTTCTGCAACTCCGGCCCGTGCTTCTTATCCACGAACACGAAGGTCTTAACGGGGCCGTCCGGCTTGTGCGTGTAGTCCTTGTATTCGCCGGTTCGTTCCTCCCGGAATTTCGCCCGCGCCTGATACGCGCCCTTGGCGACGAGGCTTTGCCCTTTCCCGCGCGAAATAAAATCGACGTGAAAGTGATAGCCCATAAAAACGCGCGCCCCTTATACGTCGGGCGGCGGCGGTGCGCCTTTCAGGCGGCGAGCATAGAGGGCGCGGCGTCCGGCCTTGCGTATCTTCCGCCATTTAGCATCGCCGTCCGTAAGCTCCGGGTGCGCTTCCTCGAAGCGCACGATATCGGCGGCGCTGTACAGCTTCGTGAGGCCCTCGCTGTCGGTGACGGCGGGGGCCGGGAAATCGGGAAAACGAAACACGCGATAGACGCTCTGCCGGGTGAATACGCCCGACCCTCGGGGCGGGCGGGTCCACCGCTTCAGCAATTGCGGGACCGATAGGTACGGCATCAGCGCATCACTCCTTGGCAAGCCGTGCCTAGCTGAAAGCTAGGTGCGGCGCTGCTGACGTTTTTAAGCCTGCCGCATGGCAGGCCCTGCCCGCCCGCATGGGCGGGCCGCACGGCGGTGACAACTGTCACCGCACAAGTGCGCCCTTCACTTCGTTTCGGGATGTGAGTGAATCGGCTCTGCCGATTCGCCGCAACCCATTTCCGCTGGCGGAATGAGCGTGGCTCGTCCCGACACAACAACAAAGCGAAGCGGGACGTGCCGCGTCCGGCTTCGCGCTGCCGATAGCGTGAGAAAGTTTCGGGCGGCGCTACGCGCCGCGTGAAACACGGCGGGGGGCTTGATCTTAGGATCGGGGAAGGATGGCGTTGGAAAGAAACCGCCCGCCGAAGCCGAAGCCCCGGCGAGCGGTCGCGGCGGTTACTCGTCGATCTGTTCCGCCTGACGGTCGATTGCCCGCAGCTTGTAGATTTCGCTGTGGGCGCGGTCGGCCACCTTCGCCAGCAAGAGCAGGTCAGATAGATAGAAGCTGTCCGAGCTTTGCCATTTGCCGGTTTCGTCTTTATAGCCGCGTTCAAAGGTGACGCTGTAATAGGCGCGTTCGCCGTTGCCGTTTTTGTCGGCCTTAACTGTCTCGTTCTTCCATATGGCCGCGCTGACCGGGTACAGCGTGATTTTCGAGACGGGTTTTTTGTTGTTCGACATGATGTTTTCCTTTCGTGATTTCGCTGGCGCGGGATTGCGCCAGTGATGAAAACCGGCCACAGACGGCGGGCGCAAGAGGCAAGCGGAAAAGGCGAAAGATCGTCTGCCTTTTTTCGCCTATCAGAAAAAAGCAACGATCTGTGCGCGTTTTCTGCTTGGACAAAAATCGCGCATGCCTCGCGCGATTTTCGTACCTCCTGCGAACGGCGGCTGTAGGTTTTCTCATCACTGGCGAAACTCATCCACCGCGCCAGCCACGAAAGGAAAATGCCGAACTGCAGACCTGTCGGGCGGAAAACGGCTATACGGTCGGTACAGCGATTGAAGAACAGACGGCGTGGCACCCGGGGCGTCACGCCTCCATATTACAATATTCCGGTGACGCGCGGTTTATAGTGTATCAATGAGGCCGCAAAGTTGAGAGAGAGCGGCGACCGGCGCGAAGTCCTCCGCGCGGGACAAGTTTCTTAAGGGCTGAAACGTCTTTTTGCCGGATGTAAAGCTGATCGGAGGCCGGGTCTTTGATGACATCGAGCGGCTTATCTGTCGGTGTTGTTCCTCGGGTGGCCCAGCGCCAAAGGGTGTGATGGTGAACGCCGATTGCGCTGGCGGCTTCGGGAAGGTGGATATAGCCGGTCTGGTCGCGTTTCTCTCCGAGGATCACGGGTCCGGCTGGTTCCCCCGAAGGCCACTTGATAAAGCGATTGGCGGCGCGGTGGATGCTTTCTTCGCTAATGAAGTGCCGATTGACAGGCGCGAAATAGTAGCCGCGAACGGGTTGCCCGTTGATTTTGGTTTCTTTCTTTATCCAGTCGAGCAGTGTCGAGGGCGGTGCCTGAACTTCGGGCGCGGCAACGGATAGCGGGTAATAACGCTCGCCGTCGTGGGTGAAACTTTTCGCCTCGTCAAGCATGGGCCGCTCATGGGCTTGTGGCTGGCGATGCTCGATAGCATAGGGTTCGATTTTGTACCAGCTTCGGTATATTTCTTCTGCGATGCCCGGTAGCAGCAGCAATTCTTGCGGCGAGAGGTTTCGCGCTTCCTTTATTGCTCGCTGCAGTCGTCGAGTAGGCCGGGGAAACGAGTGAAGTTTCGCCTTCCCGGAGTCAGCGTCCGCAATTCCAAGAAGTATGTCTGGAAGGTCTTTTGCGAACGACCGCGCCAAATCCCGGACTTCTTCGGCGGGGAGTGCTTCGATTATTACGGGTTGCGGCGACTTGTCCGGGAAGGCAGCCCGTTGAAAGTATTGCTTAACCATTCCGAGCATCACAGCAAAAGCCTTGTCGCTCATCGTGGTCCCAACTCGGGACGGCGGCAGACCGACAGTTTGAAAAATCTTTTCCGCGACTTTGCGGATTTTGGCGCGGTCGGTAATACTCGCGGGCTGTTCCTTGGCCGGGGCAAGTTGCGGGTCGCTGGCTAGTGTTCGTTTGAGCGGCATCTAATTACCATTATCCGGCAGATATCGGAAATTTGGGCTCACCTTGTCGCATCTGTATCACTATAAACCGCTATTACACGGTTTGTTGTAATATGCAGAATGAGAGGTGCAACGCTGTGGGCGAAGCAAATGGCAACGGCACGACGCGCGAAAAACGTGCCGCGCAAAAAGACGACATACGGCGGCAGATTGAGCAACTGGAAAACCGCCTGAAACAGGTCAACCGGAAAGATCAGCAGGAATCCCGCAAGCGCGATACGCAACTGAAAATCCTCGCCGGGGCGATTTTGCTGGCCGATGTCGAGGCCGGGAATACCGACCGAGCTGAAGTAATGGCCATGTTCAAGCGCGGCGCTAAACGCGAGCATGACGTGATGCTGCTGCAAGAGGAAGGCTGGCTGGCAGATGAATAGGGCGCGGTTGGTTGTTCCGGTTGTCGTCGTATGCGCGGCGGGCTGCCTCATGGTGGCCGGTGCCGTGAGTTTGTGGAAACGGTTTTTCGGAATAGAGCGGGGAATTGCCCCTACTCCGTAAGACCCCGGATGAAAGGAACGGGCGCATGTATGGGCGTCTTTGTGGTGTTCATGTTGATCGTGGCTCCTGTTGTGTATCTGTTTTTCTGGGTGGTCGAGAGGAAGCAACAGGAGATTGAAGAACGGCGGGAAGCGGCAATGAATTTTGAGCCGGTCGCCCGCGAGAATACGCAAAGCAAAACTTCGGCGCGGTGGGCCGATGATGCCGCGCTCGAAAAAGCTGGTTTGTTCGGCGGCGCGGGGTGGTTCATCGGCTTTTCACGCGAGAGCGGGCGTCCGATGCGTTGGGCCGGAAACGATGGTCACGGGCTGTTGGTAGCTCCCACGGGTTCCGGGAAGGGTATCTGCGTTCAACTACCCAACATGCTCGGGGGGTTGGATGATTACTCCGTGGTCGCAATCGACCCCAAGGGCGAAATGGCTGCGCAAGCGGGCGAGTATAGAAGTCGTCTTGGTCCTGTGTACGTCCTCAATCCCTACGCCATTTTGCTGGAAGAACTGAAGGCGCTGCAATGGGCGGGCTATAACACCATGTCGCGCCTCAACCCGGACGACCGTATCAACTTCGGCCCCTTGGCGGCAAAACAGGCTGACGGGATTGTCTGGCAAGATCAGATCGGCACAGAAAGCTCGCACTGGTCCAAGAATGCCCGCAAGCTCATTCACGGGCTGATTATGGCGCTGGCGCGATACGGCGGGCCGCGTGAAAAGAACCTTGTGCGCGTGGCCGAACTCATCAGCACGGGCGAGCTCTACGCATATTGCCAGTGGGTGATGAAGCAAAACCCGGATTCCGCTATCAGGCTGCGCCTCGCTAAATTCGCGGTGGACCCGGAGAAGATCGAAAACAAGGGCGAGTTGGCGTCCATCGTTTCCACGGCTGATACCGATGTCGAGTTTTTGGCTGATATCGCAATCGGGGAAAGCCTGCGCCGGTCGTCGTTCCGCTTTTCTGATTGCAAGAAGCGGATATGTACTGTGTTCATCATCCTGCCCCTCGATTACCTCGAAATCGCGGGCCGGTACTTTCGCCTCTTGGTGTCCTGCGCTCTCTCCGAATTGATCGACCCCGCCGCCCGTGGTTCCGTCCGCACGGTGATGATGCTGGATGAGTTTTACCAGTACGGCGCTCTGTCCGCCGTCGATAACGCCTTTCGCATGGCGCGGGGTTCACGGGTGCAACTGTTCCCCTGCGTGACCGGCCTAAGCGATCTGTCATCGAGATACCCGCAGACCTGGCGCTCGTTCCTGAGCAACAGCGTGGTGCGCATGTTCATGGCGGCGCAAGATGACGAAACCGCCGCGTACATGGCGCGGGAATGCGGGGACCGCGAAATCATCGCATGGTCCCAGAGCTTGCGCGAGGACCGCACGAAACCGTCATTTGGCGGGCGGCATGACGTTGACGTGAGTTACAGCATGAGCGGTCAGCGGGAACCTCTGCTCAATGAACATCAGGCGCGAACCCTCGGCGCGAATGACATGCTCGTCATGCTCCGGGGCGTAAGCAGTATCGCGGCGGGCCGGGTGCCGTTTTTCAAGATCAGGGAATTACGTGAAAGAGCGCGGCCTAATCCCTATGTCGCAAACGACAACGAAAACACGGGCGGGCCGCAAAGGATTGCCGGTTAGGAGGCCGGTTTTATGGCCGTATCGAAACCGAAGGATGAGCCGGACATTATCGACGAGGACGACGTTGAAGAAATGCGCGAGGAGCTTCTACGCTCCGCCGCCGAAGTTGAAAAACTCCGCAAGGCATATATCAGCGAACGCGACAAAAACGCGCGGTTGCGGGAACAACTGAACAGCGGGGAAGAAACACGGCGGGGGCGTGGTGACGATGACGACGAAGAGCATGTTATCGACCTGTGGGGCCGCTTGTGCGATGCGTGGCGCTATCCGAATTTCCGGCTTTTCGTGTTCGTGCTGGCCGTCTTCGGCAATGCCGCGTATGGCGCAAAATTCATTCTCCTGCTGGCTGCCGTCGCGCCTAACCGCTTTGCCGGGAAGATTGCGCAACACGGGCCGGAGGCGCTAACGGCGCTGTGCATCGCTCTCTTTCTGCTGTGGAGCGTCGGGCAGTTCCGCAAGCGCGGATTGGCGCAAGTGTTCATGAAATGGGCCGTATTCTTCGCGGCGCTCGCGTTGGCCGAGCTGGTGAGCGAGCTGGCCGGGTTAGGCCGTGACTGGCCGGTTACCGCCGGTGAGCTTGCCGCCGTCATGGTGGTGACGTTCTCGAAAATCAGCGATTGGCTTGGCGGTCAAATTCGGCGGCGCATCTGGCAGACAAGGCCGGTCGCAATCGTGAAAGGGTGGTTTTGAATTATGGCGGGAGAGTTGACGAAATGGACGGGCGGCGAGTTGGTCAAGCGGTCCTCGGCGCTGCAACGAAGCCGCGCAGCAAGAGAAGCGGCAGAGGCGGCGTTGCGGCCGCAGGAGCGAGAACTCTCATCCTATGAGCGGCGGCGCGTGGAAAAGATACTGGCGGACATGGAACGGTTGAACAACTACGCGCCTCTTGGCGTGAGGCACGCCGTTCTCGATCTGCCGCGCCTCTGCTCCGTGCGGAAATTGCCTTACATGTCGCGCTATATCCTGCGCGGGGGCCGGTACGAGTACGCGCAGGATATCCGGCACAAAGAGGGCATGAACGCGGTCGAATACGAAGCTGGATACGCGGTAACTTTCCCGCTGGCGGAAGAAGTCTGCGCGTGGTGCCGCGCATGGGGCCATGCTGCGATATTTTGCCGTAAATGCAGGACATGGTTGTGCTACGGACAGGTAGCGGGTGGGCAAGGGTGCTGCGGCAATTGCGGCGACGAGTGGCGGCGTATCGGGATGGGCGAGGTCGAGGTTATCGGCTTTGCGCTGAGACGGTGATTTTGAGCGCGCGAATTTAACGAAAGGAACGGTACGGAATGTATGGAATTTCAGGCGAAATCGAAACAGGAAATCGAGGATAGCAAGCTGTGGCCCAAGGGGTCCTACGGCTTTGAGATCCTCGAAGCGCAAGAGACGAAAAGCAAGGCTGGCAACGAGATGTTTGAAATCCGGGTGCGCGTATCGGACGATGACGGCGCATCGCGGGTTCTGACCGATTACCTCCTGCCGAAGCGGGCGGAAAAGCTCTATGGCTGCTGCGCGGCGTTGGGGCTTCTCGATAAATACAATTCCGGGGTACTGTCGCATGATGACTTCGTAGGCGGCACGGGCAAGCTGCTGCTGGCCGTCGAAAAGGGCAAGAACGGCTATCCCCCTCGCAATGTCATTCAGGAGTACAACGCGGCTTGAAACCGACAAAAAGCCGGTGTTGGCGTCCGGTGGCCGGAAAATCTCAATAGGAAGCCCGTAGGCGCGTTTTCTGGGGTGGCCGGTAGTCGGTATCCCCCTGCCCTGCTCAACACATGGCTGACTGAATTTCCCGGCGCGGCTGTGTGCCGAAGGTGATAGGCAAGAGGAAAAGAAGGGAGGTTATCGACGGGGCGCGCAAAGCTCCCCGCAATGCTCTATGGACCGGCTGGCCGAGTTCGATCTGCTCACGCTGGCGGAGGTCGCGAAGCTCCTGCACTGCTCGAAGGCACATATCTGCAACGCGGTCGCGGGCCGTCTGGCGGGCTGTCCTGCCATTCCCGCTGTATCTCTTGGCCGCCGCAAATTGGTACGCCGCGCCTCCCTCCTGTTGTGGATTGAACGCAACGAACAGGCGGTGACTCCTGCTAAGATTCAGGCATCGCCAGTTCGGGATGCCGCGAAACGCGCATAGGAGAATTCAATGCGCGGAAGACGGTACCAGACAGGAGGTATCAAAAACAACGTGGCCGGTGGGTCGGCATGTGGTGGGTCGATGGCAGGCGTAAAAGCCGCGTCCTCGGCTTCGTCAACAAGATGTCGAAATCAGCGGCGCGCGAAGCGGTCAACAAGATCGTGGCCGAGGAAAACGCGAGGCGGCAGCAAAACAAAAGCTGGCGCTTCGGCGAGTTCGTTGAGTTGGTTTATTTCCCCTACTACAGCCGCAAATGGAAGCAATCGACGCGAGACAACAACGTGAACAGGGTAAACGTGCATCTGGTCGCGGCGTTCGGCGAAGGAGAGCTTACGGGCTTCCGGCGCGACGAATTGCAAGACCTTCTCGACCGCAAGGTGAAAGACGGGCTTTCGTTCTCGGTCGTCGATCATCTGCGGTGGGACATGAAACAGGTCTTCGATATGGCCGTGGCCGAGGGGCATATTGAACGCAACCCGGCTTTGCTGCTGTTCACGCCGAAGGACGCGAAAAAGCCGGTGCGCCGGGTGATGACTTTGAAGGAGGTGCAAATTTGTTTCGGTGCTCTCGATCAGCGGGAGCGGTTGATAGCGAAGCTGGCCGTTATCGCCGGGATGCGTCCCGGAGAGATTTTCGCCCTGACGTGGGGCCGTATGACGGCGGCATACGCGGATATTCGGCAACGCGTATACAGGGGTATGATCGACACGCCGAAAACCGATAACTCGATGCGGAAAGCGGCTCTCTCCGAAGGGCTGTTAGCCGAAATCGAGGCTTGGCGCATGATGGCGGTTGAAACCCGCGATGATGCTTGGGTCTTTCCTTCGGAACGGATGACGCCGTTAAGCAAGGATAATTGCTGGCGACGGTCGATACATCCGGCTCTCGCCAAGGTCGGTTTTGAGTGGGCAAATTTTCTGGTGATGCGCCGGCCGCATGCGACGCTTATGAAGGCGCTCGGCGTCGATGGAAAGCTGGTCGCCGATCAGCTAGGCCATACCCTCGATGTGAACCAGAACGTTTATACGCAGTCGCCGGTCGAAATCCGGCAGGCGGCGGTAAACCAGCTAGAAAAAAGCCTACAAGTGATGTGATCGGAGCACAAACGGAGCACAGGGCCGGACAGGTGATTTTAGGTCGTTCTAACTTGCTGATTTTATGGAGCGGGAGACGGGACTCGAACCCGCGACGTCCAGCTTGGGAAAGGGGACGTCATTTGAAAACAAAGAACATCGCGTTCTTGTTATCTTCGTTCCGGCCATTGAAGATAACGGGTTTTCGAGTTCGGCTCTCCCGCGAAGCTTAATAGTGCTCAAATAGTGCTCACCGCTCAACCGAATTCTGACAGAGAAACACGGCGGGGGGGCGATGAAGGGATTCCAAGAGAAGGCAATTGTCATTCATCTCAGCCATGTCGTAGCGACGATTTTCCGCGGTGTGGAGTAAGCTTATTGGCGTCAATGGCACGGCGGACGGTTTTGATCGCGTAGGCTCGTCCGTTTTCCTTGGCTTTGGAACTGACCTCCATGAGATGGTCAACAATCGCTACGTCGCTAAATCCCCATTGATCGGCTATCAGTGCAAAGAGGAAATCAGCAAGGCTTCGGCGGGGCTGACCTGGCCGGGATTTGCTTTCGGGCGCTCCGGCAAGGCATTTTTCATAGCTCGGCCAAGATGTAGGACCATTGCCGTATCTGCTGCGACGCTCGTTTCCGGTGTTGACGGGCGGGCGTTTCGGTTGCTCTTGAGGTGCAACAAAACCAGCCTTTTCGAGCGCCGGGATGGTCGTCATGTGTCCAGCATTCATATGCGTGATTTCGATGCGAGGAAAATTTGGGGCATAATCAGTTTTGAAGTTGAGACTTCCGGCAATGCGCGTCGATCCGCTGGCTGTTTTGTCGGCATCGCTCGCGTTCTTAACTCGCCTGACAAAATCTCTCGCGGCGTATTCATCTGTGGGGGCGTCCTTCACAGCTATCCATGCCTGATAATTGCCGGTGCCGTCTTTGCCTGCCGAAGTGCGGATCACAAGAAATGCAAGCGGCGTTATCGTTTCAGCTTTGGTGCGGTCCAGGTCGTCAAGCTGAACAAGCAAAGGTTGCTTGAATAGCGGTCGAATGACTACGCTATGTTGGTTGCGTTCGGAGTCCTGGAGATCGCGGCCAATCATGCGCCGCATTTCGTCGAGGCTGCGGTTGCCGCGATACAAGGCCCTGATTTCCTCGCAGTGAATATCAAGGATCGTTTTGCTGAACGCTGTTGCGCCTACGGAAGCAAATGCTGAAAGCATGGCAACCGCTTTTGCAGCCGGAGTTTCGTTCGTGATTTCGCGCTCCATGATGCCCCGCCGTGTTTCTCTTTATTGAGGTTGGATGCGGATTACAGCGTTTCGGTTGTGTCGTCGTCAATGCTAAGTGATGGGTTGCGCCGCCGATTTAGGCGGTGCTCCGCTTATAGCTACCCGCGCGAGTGGGCGAGTGCGGGGACATAGTTATCGCCGCGTTGGCGGCGATTCCGCTTAGCCGTGAAACGTAGCGAACGGCTTGTGGGTTTGGTTTCCTTCGTAGCGTGTTCAACTATTCGATGCGCTGTCTTTTACCTAAGAAAGAGGATAGTGCTAAGTCTTTGAAAGATATGGGGCTGATTTGACAATTTTTGGCGCTCAAACGACACATTTCGTCGCTGTACCGTCAAAACGGCCTTGTTGCTTTGTCGGTTTAGTGCCAACATACTTGCGGACTTGCGACAAAAACAGGGGCCAAAAATGGCGGAAAACAACCAGAACCAAGCGAAAGTGATTCGGCAGAAGCGGGGGGTGCCCGTCTATACGACCAACCCGAGCATACCGGCGCGGGAAGACATTAGCCGGTATCGACGGACGCGGATCGGCAATGATCAAAAGGGGCTGGTGATTGACAAGGGCACGGGGGAAGTGTTGGGACACGGCGGCGCGTACATGTACGAATTCGAGGAAGTGGATAGGGAGCGGTTTGTAAAACTGTTCCTGAGCGGATTGAAACAGGCCGCAGGGCTTTCGAAAGCAGGTCTCGCGGTTTTTGAAATTGTTTATCAGCAAATTCGTGAGAGCCGAAATTCCGATAAGGTACAACTGAGTTTCTACCGTGCTAGCCAACAGATTAAAGAACTGAACGACCGAACCTATCAGCGTGGGTTGCGCGAACTCCTAGACAAGGAATTTCTGTTCCGAAGCCCGGAGGACGGGACTTTCTTCGTGAACATCCGGTATATGTTCAGTGGCGACAGGTGAGGGTTTAAGATTTTTTGTGTAAGGGTGTTAAAGGGCGTTTCCGTGATCGCGTGGCCTTTATTTTGCGCTTTGCGATACGCAGGACGCTCCATCATGCAACCATCCAGGGCCGCATAACCGGCTTTCGTCAGGTATGCTCTGGCTTCGGCTTCTTCGGCTGGCGTCCCGATACGACAGATGGAGAATGCGAGCTTATCCTGAGCTATTCCCTCCTTCACCAGTCCATATCTCCGCAAACATCCAAATGGCGGCAGGCTCTTCCCAGACTTGTGTGCCCGTCTTATCCGTCCACCTAAGCGGATTATCTCCGGCATAGGTGTAGGTGTTGGTGGTCCCTCCGCCGAGGCCGATGGGGTCGGTTTCGAGATACCGCCCGACGTCGGGGATATATTCGCGCGCGCCGTTGTGGTAGAGGCCGGTTTCGGCGTCGAAGTTCATGCCGGGCAGGACGAGGTTCGCGTTAATGGAGGCGGTGACGCCGTAGAGATCGCCCGTGGGGTAATAGGCCGCGCTCCACTGCACGGTCTTGCTGCCGTCGGTGATATATTGCGGGACGCCGAGGCGATCCGCATGCGTGTAATAGACCGCCCCGCTGCTCGGGCTTAGGGTCTGCTCAATCACCCCCACGGGATAGAAGGCGTCCGCGCCGGACGGGTCGAGGTACACGTAATCCGTGGCCGTATTCGCGGTGTTGATTTCCTCAAGCAGGTTGCCGTTCGGCCCGGTCGTGAACCCGGTGATCACGCTTCCGTTGTTCTTCGCGAAGCGGTTGCCGAAGCCGTCATAGGTGTACGTCACCGCCGGAGAGCCGGAGCAGCCGTTGGTCGCGGTGGACAGGCGTTCCTCCGGGTCGTAGGCGTAGCACACGAGGTTCGTTCCGAGCGGCTGCTGCACCGTCGCGATGTTGCCCGCCTGATAGCCGGTAAAGGCGTAGCCATACACGGCGTCCGTCGCCAGTTGATTGCCGCCGGAATTGTAGGTGTAGGCGTCGCCGTTAAGAGAGGCGATGTTGTGGTTGGCGTCGTAAGTAAGAGTGAAGGTGCCGTAGGCGCTGCTGGCGTCGTTGCCGAGGAACTGGTCGTCGGCGTCGTAGCCCTGGCTCCCGCCGGTCGTCGTGAAGGAACTGGAGCCTACGTTGTCGGTGAGCGTCAGGAGGTTGTTATTGGCGTCGTAGCCGGTGGTGTAGCCGCTGGAAGTAGTCCCGTACACGAGGTCAAGGATTGTCGGGCTGCCGCCGCTTCCGGCGTCGGTGATGCGCTCGGTGCGGTACGCCATATCGTAGGTCGCGGTGCGCGTGATGCCATTGTAGAAAGCCATCGAGGTCACGGGGCCGAACGGCTCATGCGTGATGCTGCTGGCAAGCGCCGTGAAGCTGCCGCCGCCGGGGGGAATGGTCGCCACTTCCGTCACCTGTCCCGCGCTGTCGCGCGCCCAGCCTTCCGTCCACCCGTCCGGCAGGATGATTTCCCAGATGCGCCCCGCCCCGTCGCGGTAAATCGAGGTGGCGAGCGTGTAGAGGCCATAAATCCGGCTCTCGTAATACATATAGCCCCGCTGCTCGTAGGCGAAATCAATACAGCCGCTCGTCGCGCCGCTAATGTCCGCCATCGAGGTCAGATGCCCAACGGGGTTCGTATAGCTGAACCCCCCGGTGCAGGCCGTCGCCGGGGCCGCGTCGTAGGTGTACGTGACCGCCGGGGTCATCGCGCCGTTGTAGGTTTTCGTCAGCATCCGGTTCAGCGCGTCATAGGTGTAGGCGACGGTGTTGCTGGCGGCGTCCGTCTTGCCCGTCAGGTTGCTGTCCTTGTCATAGACGTAACTCGTGGTCCCGCTGTCCGGGCTGGCAATCGAGGTCGCCCGCCCGAAGCCGTCCCGCGTGTAGGTCGTGGTGTTGCCGAGCGGGTCTTTCACGGTCAACACGCGGTTGAGCGGGTCGTAGGTCGCGTATGTGATGTTGCTCAGCCGGTCTTTCGCCTGCGTCACCCGGTTGAGGGGGTCGTAGGTGAAATACGCCGTGTTGCTGCGGGCATCCTCGATGCTGGTGGCGTTGAAAAGACCGTCATAGGCATAAGTCGTGCTGCCGATGCTGCTCCCGCTGGTCTGCCATGTCGTATCGGTCAGCTTGCGCCCCAACCCGTCGAAGCTAGCCGTCCGCTTCCGCGTCAGCGTTCCGGTGCCGGAGTTGCAGGCGGAGGATACCGGCGATTTGGTGTCGGCTTCGGTCGCGTCGCTCAGTTGATCGAGCGTGTAGACGATGCACTCCGTGTTCGCGTTGGTGATCTCTGTCACGCGGTGCGCGTTGTCATAAGCGTATTTCAGGTAGGAACTGTCGGGCAGGGTTTTCTGGGTGAGGTTCCCCGCGCTGTCGTAAGCCCATTGCGTCTCGTAGGTCGGCGAGGAGCCGTAGTTGACGGTGCTGTTAAGGGGCTTCATCGCCCCGCCGTTGAAAAAGTCGTAATTGATGTAAGTGACCACGCTGTTCGGGTCGGTGATCTTGATCGGCTGGCCGCCGTTGGTCGAGGTGTTGATGGTCGTCGTGTGGCTGGCCGCGTCGGTGATCGAGGCCAGGGAACCGCCGCTATAGCTCCATTGCGTAACGTTGCTAAGGGGGTCCGTCACTTTCTCAAGCTGCCCGGTGCTCGTATAGGTGTTGTACGTCCACACGCGCGTATGGGTGGCCGCGCTGGTGGCACAAGCGGTCCCGCCCGACGCAGTGTCGGTTTCCGCGCGGGTTTCCACGTTTCCGGTGTTGCCCGCCGAATTGTAATACTGAAACGCCGTGGTCATGCCCGATACGGTGATGCAATCGGGCAAATGAACCCATGTCCTGTCATAGGTGATGGTCGTTGTCCGCGTGGCCGATGAGTAGGTGTCGCCGTGCGGTATGCCTTCGTAAATATAAGTCGGGTCGCCGTGGCTGTCGTTGGTGTACTGGTTGAAATTGCCGTTCCAGTCGCTTGCCGTCTCCAGATACCCGTTACCGTCGTAAGTGAAGCTTCGCGTCGTGTACGGCGGTGCACTCGTGCCGCCCGGAACGCTGCGCGAAATCTGCGTCACTTTCGGCACGTCCTGGGAAGTGGTGAAGCTATAAGTATCGACCACGCTCAGCGCGTTCGTGACCGACGTGCAGACGGACGCGCCCATCGCGCAACCGGAAGCGGGGCTGTAATCGACTTGCGTATCATTGGCCTTGATGCCGCTGCCGCCGAGATAGCTTTCCGTGGCACGGCCTTCGTTGTCGTAGTTAAACGTGGCGTAGGCATTGCTGTTCTGGTCGGTGATGCCGGTCAGCGCGTAGAGGAAAGAACTGTTTCCGTAAACATAGGTCAGGGTCGTTCCGCCCGTGCTGGTCGGGTACTCGACCGAGGTGAGAAGGCCGCTGGTGTAGCCGTAATTGATGCCGGGGCTGCTGCTGTCCGGCGTCGTTACGTTGGTCAAAAGGCCGCTGCTGTAGGTGAAGCCGAGGCTCCGGCTGTAGCTGTCCGAAACCGAGCTAAGGAGACCGCTGGAATAGCTCAGGGTCAACTGATAGCCGTCCCGCGCCGTGATCGTATTGAGCGTCCCCTTGCTGCCGCTCACGGTATAGCTTTCCACGGTGTCATCGTGATCGGTCAGCGTCCATGTCGAGCCGGAATTGGTCAGCGTCATATCCACGTCGGTATCGGGCGTCCATACGCTGCTGACAAGCGTAAACGTCACAACCCGTCCGTCCGGGCGCTCGGCGTTGACAATGCTTGCGGAGACCTTATTCAAATAGCGGTCGAAGGTCGAACGCCAGTTCGGCCCGAGGGTCGTGGCATAGGTCGTCGGGTAATCGAGGACTTGCCTGCTGTTGTAATAGCGCGTGAAACTCAGAGGGTTTTGTCCGACGGTGGTGTAGTCCTGAACATCTTCATGGACATTGCCGGTCGTCAGAATAATCGGGTCCGTGGTCGCGGCTACCCCCGGCACCGCCACGCTGCCGCCCGTCGCCGCCCCCATGCATGGCGAGCAGGTTTTCATGGCGTCCATGACGAACGACCACGTTCCGGCGGTCGCGTTGAGTCCGGCGCTTCCGGCACTGGTTTCGGCGAAGTCATAGGTGCTCATTCCGTAGTTGTTGATGCCGATCACGTTGGTTCCGACGCTGACATCCTGTATCGTGATTAGCCACGAAGTAATGGCACCGCTCGAAAACCCGAATTGCAGGCTCGAACCCGTCGTGCCGGTCGGATCAAACACCGTGCGGGCAATGTTCACGCCGCTCGCGTAAGCAGTCATGGAAGCAACACAAACTGCCGTCGGTGAAATTCCTGCCTGCCCGCAGAAGCCGGACGTTCCGCCGCTGCCCGAAGCTGCGTTAACCGCGCCTGTATATCCGCTCGGCACGTTGTTGAAAGTCACCTGCGCCGTGATGCTGCCCGATGACACGCAGGTGGGCGGCGGGGAGCCAAAATGCGCCGTGCAGTCCGAGTAAACGAAAGGACTGCCGGTATAGGCATAAACGAGGCTTTGCCCCCTTGCTGCCTGCGGAGCACAGACAACAACAAGAGCGATTATCAGCGCCGCGAACCATCCAATTGTTCGCGCGTTCGTTTGTTCCGGCGTGTAGACACACGTCGAGTTACCGCGTTCTGGAGACTGCATAAGTGGGTGATTGTTCGGGGCCGCGTTAAATTTTGCCCCTCCGAGAGGCAAGCGCGGCTTACAAGAAATTAATCGGCCCGCCGGGGACCACGGACCAGGCGTCGTACTTTTGTAAGTGCTCTATATTGCGGTACCCTCCACGATGGGCAAACCATCCCGTGATCTGCAAGCCAAACTTTTCAGCCTGCCCGCCGAGGGCCTGCAAAATATATAAAACTATGATTCTATGGGTATATGCCAGCCAAGCGGGGCAGACCGCGCCAACGCCCGGAAGAAGCAGGGCTTGTACCCAAGCTGATGAGCTTGAAGCCGGAAACTGCCCGCGCGTTCGATATTCTCAAGGCGGAGCAGGGGCCGCGTTCGGGGCCGCGTCTCGCCGCCGAAGCCATAGACTTGCTGCTGAAAAAATACGGCAAGCAACCGCTCGGCTGGCCGTAAACGGCATTCTCAAAACTTAACCTTTGTGCGAACGGCGCGGCTGTCCTCTGCCGTCACCAGCTTGCGGGCTTTGTGATCGTGCGGCCTTGGGCGTCCGTCAATCGAGGTGGAAACTGACTTCGCGCCATGTGGGACTGAGGGCCTTCGGAAGTGATCTCGCGGTAGAACTTTGCGACCTTCTTCAACTCGATGCTTGGCCGGGCCGGTTGAAAGGGCCTGCCCGTGACGCGGCTGCGCCGTCGCGCCGTGTCGTTCGTCTGCGGATTGAAAATACCCACCGGCATGAGCAATTCCTTATTGATGATCCGCACGGGTTCGGCCAGGTCGGAATCGTTCGTGATAACGATCAGTTGATCGCAGTCCTTGCGGAAGGCATCGGCCATCATGTAGGTGGCGATATTCACGTCCGAGCCTTTTTCTTCTGTTTTGACAACTTGCGCAAAGCGGGGACCGCCGGGCGGCGGCGCGGTCAACGGCATGAGAACCTGGCTTTCCAGATAATGGCCGTAATGCAGCGTGAGGTTGGGAAGCGTTTCGAGGGCGCGAATGTAAATTTCCTGCCGCATTCGGATATGCGGATCGGAAGGGCGCGGCTTTACGAGCGCCGTGAAATACCGGATGCGGTTGAGCGTGAGACCGGGCAAAACCTCAAGGCACAGTTGCGCGAGGTTCACCCATTTGTAGGGCGTGTTCTTGGCGGCTCCGTAGTAGAGATTGAAGCCATCGACATAGATATTCGTGCGGACTGTCGGAATGGAAAAAACGGCCCCTAAAAAAAGCAAAGCCGCCTTACGGCGGCTCGCGCCCTCGCTCCGAAGATTGAGGGGGTGTAAGTAACTATCATACTATTTTCGGGGCCGGAAGGCAATACGCGCCGTTAGTTCTGTTAGTTCTGGATTTTCAGAAGGTTATGGCCGGATGCCAGATTTACGGTTTAAACAGCGGCGCGGGCCTCGTTGTTCCATGTCGTAACCGCATCGGCAACGCTGGTGCCGTCGCCGCCGATATGCCCGCAGTCGCACATGACGGCGTAAACGCCTTCATGCCCCGCACTCTGAACCGGCCAAAGGCTCCGCTGTTCCGCGCCGCATTCGGGGCAAGGCAAAGCGTTCTCGAAAAGCCGATTGATCGCCGGGTCCTCGCGCGTCGGGAGATACAACACGCGTTCGGTGTCTGATGATGTGGGCATGTGGCGAAGCATAGCCGGGAAGCTGCGGCATAGGGAAGGGGGGAACCTCGCCGCATTTGAAACCCGGCGGGGGCTATTCTTCGGATTGCTGAGTGCCGGGGCGTTTGGCGTTCGATGGCTCCGGGGCAGGGGCGGGCGGCTGCATGCCGGTTGGGAAAAGGTAGGTGTAACCGTCATCGCCTCGCGGCCCGTGCATCGCGTGAAAGACTTTGCCGGTGATCGGCGGAAGCGTTCCCCCGCAATGCGGGCATGTGCCGATGTCGTCTTTTGCTCCGTGCGGGCCGGGGCCGCTAAGAAGCCATCGCAGCCAGATGGGGCCGCGCTTGTACCATTCGCGAAATTCCCCGCGTTCCCGGAATTGGCACCATCCTGTATATGTTGGCGGTTTGTCTTTTTCGAATTCGAGCGGCATCCGGCGAAATACTACACGGCTACATTTCGAGGTCAAGGGCAGCAACGGGCTGATGATGTGCCGCGCTGTCGTCCTCAAAGCTCTCCTGCTCTCTGGCGTATTCGTCGATCTCCAAGCGCAAAAGCCTCTCGGTTTCGATCTGTATTGCCTCGTCGTCGTTCGCGGGATGATGAAACAACCGGCGCACGGCGCGGGCAGTCATGACAAGCGCACGGCTGAATGCTCCCTTGCTTTCCTCTCTGCGCTTCCGGCGTTTTACGAGTGACGGCGTAGGCTTGCCGGTGACGGTTTCGGCAAGCCTTCCGAATAAATTTTTGATCGTTGCGACGGAAAACAGCCGGGTTCTCGGCTCGATCTGCTGCTGCGGGGCCGGTTCCTTCCTGCTGGCCTTCTCCGCTGTGTTTTCGGCCCAAGGAACCTTTTCGGCTCCCTGGGCGGCTATCTTTGGCGTTCGGGGTGAGGCTCCGGCTCGTTCTGTCTCTGCTCAGCCTGGCGCTGCTGGTCGCGCCTGCGCTGCTCGGCAAGTGCGGCCATGTATGCGGCATAATCCGCGTTAGTGTCGGCCTCACGTTCGTTTCTGGCGTCACGCTTCGCGGCTTCGTATTTCTCCTTCGGGGTGAGGGCGTCGAGCGAAAACCCGTCCGCGAGTTTGCCGAGAGTACCGAGTGCGCCGAGGGCGCGGCCTGACACGCGGGCGGTGATGCCTAACGGTCGGGCCAGGTCGGATGATGCCGCAACTCGTCCATTGCTGCGCCCGCCGTGTTTCCGGGTTGCGTTCTTGAGCCGGATCGCGTCCCAATGCGCCGCGCGATCGCGGGCTTGTGTTAATCGTTCATCGGTGCGGGCGTTCATGATCTGCCGTCCGGCCTCGATGCCGGGCAGGGCCTTCCAGTCGCCCTTGTTCAAGAAAGCTTGAACCTCTTTCGCGCTGTGGCCGGTGGTGCGCTCGGTTAGCTTCCAGACCTCGCCGCGCCGGTCGATCACCGCAAATTCACCCTCGCGGAAAGTGGGCTGGTATTCGCCCCATGCCTTCCAGTACGGCGAAAATTCGCGGCTGTGGTCTTCTTCCTCTTTTGTGGCGCGGGCGAGAATGAGGCCGCGTTCGTCCAGCGCCTGACCGAATTTAAGCGGATCGCGCCCGCCCGTGATTCTGATACGGTCGCGTACCGTTTCCTTGGTTCCGTCCGCGTTTTCGCGCTGCCATTCGCGGTCAATGGCGCGGGTGTTGTACGCCGTCCATATCTCGGCGGCGCAGCCGCGAAGATCGGCGGGCATGACGGGCGCGGCCTCGGGCTTGTGGGTTTGCCGCGCGGCGTCCTGAAAGTGAGGCGCGGGAGATGTGGTCGGGGCGTCCTGCATTTTCAGGCCGGTTGCTGATGGCTGTCTTTCCGGCTGCTGCCCCATGACAGGCCAATGCGTTTCGTTGCGGTCCTGCCGGGCTCGGTTCTGTACCGCTATCGTCGCTTCGATGCCCTGCATAGTGCGGCGGTCGAGCGGTTCCAGGAATGCGGCCATATCCTCGCGGCTCTTGCCGGTGTTGCGTTCGCTGAGTTTGTAAACGTGGCCCTGATAGGTTACGGCAACGATCTCGCCTTCGGCGTATTCCGGCGCGAAATTCCCGAATTGCCGCGCGTAGCTCCCCCTGGCGCGGCTCTGGTGCGCTTCCAAGCGGCTCGCACAAGCCAGCATGATTTTCCGCTCGGCGAGGTCGAGCATAAACGCCTCCGGGCTATCGCTGTGCTGCAGGGCTTCCCGGAAATGCGCGGCGGCTCCTTTCACGTTCGCCGGTCGCGGCTGCTGGTCTTTCTTCGGTTGCCCCGCCCGTGCTTGTTCTTCCCGTGCCGGCGCTGCCGGCGCGGGCCTTGGTTCGACAAATTCCCTCTCGCGGTCTTCCTTCGCAATCGCGGCGCGGGCTACATCGTCGAGCCAGGCGCTTTCATCGCGGCCCGGATCGTGCATCGCATATTCGCGCTCGGCTTCGGCGACGGCCTGCCGTTCCTGGTCGGCAATGAGATTTTCAAGCGCGGCGACAACGCCGGGGATGGTGCGGACCTGTTGCCATTGCTTCTCGAAGCGGAGCGGATCTTCTTCGGAAAGGCGAAGCAGTTCGGCGGCAAGGAACCGATCCAGGTCCGCAAGCTCGCGTTCGCGCAGTTCATCCGGGTCCGGCTCTTGCTCTGCCTGCTGCTCCATTGCATCGCGGATAGCGGCAAGCACCGGAGTTTCTATTTCGCGCTGCGGTTCGTGCTCCTTCGCCGCTGCCGCCTCGGCCCGTGTTTCTTTCTCCGGCTCCGCGAAGCGGCGCTCACGTTCTTCCTTCTCGATAGCCACGCGTTCAAGGGCTTGGTCATATTCGTTTTGGTGGCGGGCACTGTCGATATGCTCGCGTTCGGCGGCAAGCTGCCGGTTGATCTCAGCAAGTTCGCGCGTGAGTTTTTCTATACGGTCGCGGGGAAGGTCGAGCAAAAAGGCGCGGGCGCTTTCCACCGTGGGCAGGTTGTCGCGGTCAAGATCGGCCACGCGGTCGCGCACCTGGGCGGCGCTCACGTCGAGGATGCGTTTGCCGAGAACATGCAGCCCGCCCTTCGGGTCGATCACCAGATAATTGCCCTTGCCCCGGTCGCCTTGCGCCAGGATCAGCCCCATATCCGTAAGCTCAGCCTCGAAGCTCTGCCCGCAATCGGCGCGGTCCCAACAATTCCGTATCGTGTTTCTGATGTCTTCCTTGCTGAAACCGAGGCGCTGCGCCTGCTGTTCTTCGTCTTTCGTCGCGCCGTATTTAATCGGGCTGTCCCGATGGTTCTTCACGCGCGTAAGATCAAATTCCTTCTCAAGCGTCCGGGCCAGAGCCTTAAAGCGAAGTTTGTAGAACGGCACGGCCTTCGCCTTGTGCGTCTGCTCGTCGATCAAGCTAACCGCAAGGTGACAATGAATCTCGCCGGTTTTTTCGTCGGTGTGAAACACACGCGCGTAGGGCTGGCCTTCCAGCCCTGCGGTCTTTATCGCGCGGGCCGTGGTCATGTCCCATTGCGCGGGTGTCATCTGCTCGTTCTGCGGCAGGCGGATTTGAATATGGAACAAAGGGTTTTCGATGCCCTTGGTTTTGGCGATGGCGTCAAGGGAAGCGAACGCCTTTGAAATATCGTCCGGGTGAAGGCCGAAGCCATGAAGCTCGGGGGCGGTCACACGTTCGCCATGCTTTCCGCCGTCGAGCAGGTAGGCGGCGAGTTTCGGGCCGTTACCGTGCCGATTCCCCTTGATTATCATCGGCGGGTTCCTTGCGGCCCAGGGCTTGCATAATGGCGTCGGCGGCGCGGCGGTTCGCCCGGAGAGCTTCGAGACATGCGGGACCAAGGGTGATCGCGCGCCCGGCGTGCAGATAAGGCAGGAATTGGTTAAGCACGTTCGAGCTTCGGTTCAGGTCGGAGAGTGCATCGCCAAGGGCCTGCTTGTCAGGATGCGGCCTGCGCCGGGCGCGGGGGCCGGGCGTGCTGAATAGAATTCTGTAACCCCAATCGGAAGCGGACATATCGGCGGCGGCGGCGAGAGCCTGCACCTCGGCCTTCTTCTCGGGGGTCATAACGATTTGCAGCTTTTCGGTGCGCTGCCGCTTCTGGCTGCCGCTGCGTTTGAGCGCGGACGGACGGGCGCTGGCCGATTCCTCGCTTCGCGGGGGACCGGGCGACGCATGATCGTAAGGCGTCGGGACGCGACCGCGCGAAAGCCGAATGGTGCGGAAACGGGCACGGTTTCCGCATGCCGCAGAGCGGCACGGGGGGATGCAATGGGGGGCTTGCCCCCCTTGCCAAGTTGTCCAACATGGGCGGCTGCCGTGCGCCGCCCATGTTGCCGCGTTAGTAACGCGGACAACTTGCTGCCGGTGTTCGTCGCTCCGCTCATGGCCGGGGACGGAATCACGGGCCGCGAGTCGCGCGCAAGAAAATTGATAATTCGGCTACGGAATGATCGGCGCTCGTTCCGCTCGGAGAATGAAGCGAAGCGGGACGCCTCGCGTCCGGCTTCGCGGTCCCGGTGACGCGAAAAAATTTCGCGCGGCGCTTCGCGCCGGGAGAAACACGGCGCGGGGCGGGGGGTTGTTTTCGGCATCCTGCCGCAATGATCAACCTTAACGGCGGGGACCGCCAAAAATGCGGCTTGCAGAAATAAGCGGTATCGGCTGATTCTGCGGATCGTTCAAAGGATTATTTACTTTCATACTTTCGTGCAAGGATGTTCCCCATTGACCGGCACCATCACAGGGAATGACGTTATGAAAGAGGAGCAACAAAACCCGTGGCGAATACTGTCCCGGTTGAACAAGGAAATCAAACGCGCACGGGATGACATTCACGAACAGTTCGATTTGGAAGGCGGAAGGCGGAGGCCGGTAGTGGATGCCCTAGACGCCTTGCAGAAAGCCGCACAGAACGTTGAGTCTGTTCTCAATCATGTGCCTGCCCGACGACCGACTGCCGTGCGCAAGCCGAGGGCGGCGAAGTTTGCGCGTTAGGCAAACGGTCCTTATTTTGCGGTGAGAATATTCCTGGCGGTTTCTTCGTCGGTGATCCACACATTGAACAGCTTGCCTTTGATCGCTGCAAGAATGGCAGGCACCTTGTAGGTTCCGGCGATGACAATAACCTGCTTCCCGACACGGCACATATTCCGGTAAAATTCGACGCCGCGATGTCCGGTGTAGTGGCCCGCTGTCAGGAAGAATTGGCAATCGTCCCTGGCGTTCCCATCAGCATCAAAAAAGCAGCAACCCAGGTCGCCGACAATGCCGTCTTTGGCGAGTTCGGTATCGTCCATCGACTTTTTCAGTAATCCTGTCGCCGTGAGCCGGTCGGAAAGCCGCGCCGATCTCTTGGTGGGACTCACGACGCCGAGACCCGCGAAAGCGACCGCGACATCATCAAGCTTTCTAACTACCTTCTCAACGGCGCTGTTTTCAGCGATCAACGCAAGTTGCCGCCTAAGCTGCTCCTTCCGCTCCGCAAAGCCAGGACGCAATGCATTGTCGGTTTCCGGGGGCGAAACCGTTGCATAAACGCAGTGGCCGGGGAGTCGGCCCGATCTGGCCCAGGCTATGGTGGCGTTCGTCAGCGGGTCAGGATGCTGTGACTCATCGACAAGACTGCGCCCGAGAAAGGCGCTTGCATAGAAGTAGACACCCCGGCGTGTACGATCCGGCAGGATATTCGTGAGTTCTAGCAGCGTCTCCCCTCCTGAGATAGCGACACGAAGGCGGCCTTCCTTGTCGCGCAGTTCACCGTCATTGACCAACTTTTCAAAATGATCGGCGGCGGCAAGTGACCATCGCCGGACTAGATCAGCGTAATCCTCGTCTGTTTGAATCTTGCGTCCGGCGACGACGATCACCCTCTTAAGGCCGAACCTCTCAGAAAGCTGTTGCTCAAGCCGCTGGTACTCGGACTCGCCCGACTCGATCCGCGCAAGCCGCTCTCGTTCGGTTAGAAGCCACTGAACGGACTCCTTCAAGAGCGTTTTCACTTTGCGGGGATCAACATCGAGCTTCGCGGCGATACGCTGGTTTGACATCCCTTTCACGAAGCGCAACCGCGCAACGTCTATCAGAAGTTCCGCGCTCGATGGCCTGGTTCGCTTCGGCTTCCGCGCTCGCCGGTTGCGGCTTTTCGGTTGCGGTTCCCGCGCTTTCCGCATCCCGCCATTGTTGCAGAAATCTGCACAGGATGCCGGATTGTGCATGGCAGAAATTCGCCAGATTCGCGCAATTGCCGGACGATGCTCACATGAGCACCAAAAACGGAAATGGAAACGGCGGCGGCAACGGCGACAAACTGAGCCGGTTGCAGGAAAGACAAAAGGAAGTCGAGAAGCGGCTGGCTGAAGAAAAACTTCGGCTGGTGAAGCGCGAACAGCGCGAAAACAAGAAACTTCAATCCCTCATTGGCGCGGCGGTTCTCAAGGAACTACGCGCACTCAAGGACGGCACTACAGAAAATCACAAAGAGGCCGAAGCCCTGGAAACGATCCTCCGGGGCATCCTTGCTTCGGGGCCAGTCGCGCCGATGTTTTCAGCGAGCGATAAGAAGCTGCTGCGAGCGAAAGGATGGCTGGCATGAAGCGCGTCTTGAAAACCATCACACCGGAAATGATCCGGCGTCACTTCGGGGCGAATGCGCAGATTACCAATTTCCTGGGCCGCTATACCGTGCGGACGGCACGGGGCGGTGAAGCGAAGATCAGCCAGCGGAACATCAACCCTATCTGCGGCGGTTCCGATGTCTACCGCGCCTGTGTGCTTCTGGCGGATGAAGCCTGGGGCGGCGGCAAGGTCAAGGGGCCTGATGATTTCAAAGCGGCGGCGCTGGCTCATGCCGAATTTGAGGGCGTCGATATGCGCGTGAAGGAACGCGGCGGCTTCGCGCGGGCGGTGATCTGCGCTGTGATTGCCTGGATCGGCGCGGCGTTTACAAGCCCTGGCAACCCTTGGCCGGGGTTGTGCAGCTGTTTTATCGCCGGTCTGTTGTGGCTGCTGTTGAAGCGGGCGGCGAAGCACCAGGCGCAACACGAAACCGACCAAATGAGCAACCGATATCCGCGCCCCGGCGGCGATGCCCATGAAGCCTCGGACGAGGATTTGAAGAAAGGAGGCTGGCTATGAACGGTCGCCGTATTCGCATCATGTACCGCAACCGGCGCTGTGTTGAGCCGTTGTTTTATTCCGGTCCTGCTCACGGCGTGTTAGTCGGCGGCGCACGAAAGGGAAAGTTTACGGATGTCGAGGCGCAAATTCTCATGTCGGCGGGCGGGTCCGGGCACGGCCTTACGGGTGCGCCTCAATCCCTGCTGATGGTCGATATCAAAGGCCAGGGCTGCGCGGTGACGTGGCGGCAACGGCGAAGGCTCGGCCAGAAAGTTTTCCGGCTCGATCCCTTCAACCTTATGGAACGCTTGCCGGGGGTCGAGGAATGCCCGCCTCTGGCGCGGGTCGATCCCATGAAGCGCCTCGATCCGCATTCGCGAACGTTCGGGGCCGATGCTGACAACATCGCCGAGGCTCTGATTCCGCACGATCCGCACGGCGAAAGCTATTGGGTCAACGCGGCGCGAAAACTCGTCTCCGGCGTCATCATGCAACACAAGGCATGGTGGCCGGAAAAAACGCTGGTGGATGTTTACCACGCGATAGCCGGGCCTGAGCTTCAATACTTCGCGCTGGATGCGATGGAAGGCGGCGGGCATTATGCTTCCAGCCCTGAGCATCAATTCATCATTGACCGCCTCGCCTTTGCTGCGGCTGCCGCGCCTGATGACCGGCATTTCCAGGGGGTGCTATCAACGGCAACGGTCGCTTTGCAGTTCATCGGTAATTCCTGCATCGCCGATAGCCTGAGCGGTTCCACTTTGGAGCCGGAAGACCTGACGCGCGAGCCGATAACCGTTTACCTGATTTTGCCGGGCGAATATCTCGGCGGCAACACAAGCAACTGGTTCCGGCTCAAGGCCGGGTGCTTTGTCGATGCCGTCATGCGGTCCACGCGGCGCACGGTGCCGGTGTTGGCTTTATTGGATGAGTTCAAATCTGCGGTCGGCAGGCTCGGCGTGATCGAGACCGCAATGGGCCTTGCTTCGGGCTATGGCCTTCAACTCCTCCCCGTGTTTCAAAACCTCTCGCAACTGCAAGAGCTTTATCCGCAAGGATGGGAAACCTTCCTGGCGAATAGCGGTTTCCGCATTTTCTTTTCGCCGCGGGATAAGACCACTTCGGATTACATCTCCGATATGGCCGGAGTCTCATCCGTTCGCGGCTTCTCCTGCTCGATGGGTTTTCGGCCTGACGGCGGGCTTTCCGCGAGTGTGGGTTCCTCGTCGCAAGAGCGGCGCTGCTTCATGCCGCATGAGACGCGCGCCAATCTCGGCCAAGATGAAGCCCTGGTCTTCGGCGATTTTCCGGGAACGGGCGGCTTCATCCGCGCGGGCCGCAAGCCGTACTTTCTCGATCCTGAATGGGCCGGTTGTTATGACCCTGACCCTTACGAATACATGGCAACGCAGGAACAGAAACACGGCGGGGTGGTGCATGGGTGATGTATGGCAACCGCGGGCAATGCGTTTGACAAGGAACTGTTCTCCAAGCTGGTTCTGCTCATGGATTCGCCGAATGAGTTTGAGCGCAAGCGGGCCGAGGGCCGCGCGGTCGAAATGTGCATAGCGTGGGGTGTCCGCTTCTGTGACATGGCGGGTCAGGCGTTCGGACAAAGCGGCAAGCGCGTTGCCGAATTAGAAGCGCAACTGGAGCAATCCCGGCGCGGCGGTGACGAGCTGGCCGACGAGCTGCTGCGGCAGGAAAACACTATCGAGAAAATGCGCCTGATAATCGCCGGGCTGGTGGGCGGCGGAATCCTCGCGGGCTGGCTTTACGAGTTCCCGCCGCAACGCGTCACGCAGCAATGGACCGGCTACGGCGTGGCACTGTCGGCGGTTCCCTTCGTGTTTCTTCTGTGCCGGTGGGCGGTGATCCGGTTCAAGCTTCGCAATCACTGGCGGTCCTGGCGCGATAACGATGTGTTCCGCGCCGTGGGCCGGTGGTGGAACGGGATCGTAAGGAAGCTTTTGATTGAGGTTTGAAAGGAGCGAAATGGACGATTACGAAAAATACATGGCCGGCCTTCGCGCCCGCGCCGAGGCGGATCGGCAAGCGCGCCAACAGGGGCGCGAGGTATCCGAAAGCGGCAAGGAAAGGCCGGATTATTACACGCGCACACGCGAACGCGAGGGCATGTCTCCCTTCAGCGGCGGGTGGGCCGGCGGTGGAACCTGGGCCGGAAGGTCGAGGTAAGAAAGACAAATTTATGATGCAAACGATAACGAATGTTTTGGACCGCTGGTGGCTGACAGAGAAGCCGGAAAGCTGGCGCTATGCGGCGATCTTTCGATACGTCTACGCGCGGGTCTGCCTTGAGCGCGCGAAATTGATCCTGGCGCGTCTGCTGCTGCCGGAGCGTTTGTATTGGAGGTATCTGCTTGGCAAACGAAATTGAAAAAAGCGGTCAACGCATGAGTGAAGCCCTGGCGCGTCTGCGGCAGGGTCGCGCGGCGGATACGCGGCGTCCCTCCCCTTCTCTCGCGGATTTCTTTTCTGCGGCTACGCCTCGCGCAGCCGCCCCGTCCGTGTTTCTCGAATGGGGCGCATGCGCGAAATATGATCGCCAGTTCTTCACGCGCATCGAGCGCCAGGCCTCCGGCCTCTATCTCCGCGTGGCCTGTGTGCGGGCGGATGAAGGCGCGGATTACGGGGGCTTCTCAGATAGCCGCGTGTTGAAGCTGAGTCAGATTACCGGCCCGTATTGGCCGTGTCCCTGGTGCGGCGACCAGGGCGATATCTATCAATGCGACTGCGGATTCTGGGTCTGTGGCGGCAGGGTCGATATCAGGCGCAATCGCTTCTACTGCCGGAAAAGTTGCGGCAGGTCGTGGGAAATCGGCGAACCGGCGACCAAAACCCAGGTCAGTGAAGAAACACGGCGGGGCGGTCAGTGGAAAGCTGCCCGCAACGGCGGCGGCATGTGGAAGGCTCCCGCGTCGGCGGTTGATAACCCCACGCGGCTGCTGCTGCCGCCGGCGAAGGGGCCGAGATGAACAAAAGCCGGTAGTCAGACAGGCGTGGTTGATGCCGAAAGGCCGCGCGATTCGCGCGCGGGTGGCTATGAGTGCGTACTACAACGAGCACGACAGGTTTAAGGCGGAGTGGCTCCGCAAGTTGATGGCTGCAGGAGCGATAGCGGGCGGTGAGGTCGATGAGCGAGATATCCGGGAAGTCGAAACAGCCGATCTCCGGGGATTTATCCAGTGCCATTTCTTCGCCGGAATCGGCGTCTGGAGCTACGCCCTTAGAGCGGCTGGATGGGCAGATGATATTGCCGTTTGGACAGGCTCCTGCCCCTGCCAGAGTTTCAGTACAAGCGGGCAGCGGCGAGGCTTCTCCGATCATCGTCACCTATGGCCCGCATGGTTCCGGCTCATCGGGCAGTCACGCCCTGAGCATGTCTTTGGCGAACAGGTTGCGTCGAAAGACGGACTTGCTTGGTTCGACGTTGTTTCGGCTGACCTGGAAGGAGCGGGTTACGCCGTCGGGGCGGCGGATACCTGCGCTGCGGGGTACGGCGCCCCGATGCTCAGCCAGAGACTTTACTTCGTGGCCGAGGCCGCGGGCGAACGATGCGGAGAAGCGGGGCCTGGTTGCGGACAATCCGTGCAACGGAATGGTGACAGCGGCGAAACCTCGCCGGGTGGAACCGGCCTCTGGCAACCGACGGTATGGGAGGACCGTCGCGCCGGCCTCGTCGCAATCGCGACCTTGCGGCGTTGGCGAGTTGGGGCCGGCCGGCGGCGGTGGATTACAAGGGATCGGGTCCGAAGGTGCTGCGGGACGACGGGAAACTGCGCAACGACCGGCTGATGTATCAGGCGGAGCAGTTCGTGGATTTTGGGCAAACGCCGAATGGATATCCTGCCGCGACGGACGGCTCCGCCCGATTGAACCCGGCACATTCCCGCTGGCTCATGGGATTGCCAATCGTGTGGGAAAGCTGCGCGGATATGGTGACGCTCTCTGCGCGGAGCAGGCAAAAGGCTTCATCGAAGCCTATCTGAGATTGAGACGCGAAGCCGGCACCGGGCGAGGACGCGGCGCGAGTGATTTTGAGTGAGTGAATATCAACGAAAGGAACGGTAAAAAATGTATGGAATTCAATCCAAGCACGGAACAGGAAATCTCCGACAGGAAACTCCTGCCGAGGGGCGATTACGATTTTGAAATTCTCGACGCCTGGGAAAAAACCAGCGACGCGGGCAATCCCATGATCGAGGTGAAGGTACGGGTATCGAGGAACGGCAGCAGCAACCTCGCGCGCGTCCTGCCGGATTACCTTCACGCCCGGAGGCCGGACAAGCTGCGGCATTGCTGCGCGGCCTGCGATCTCATGGCGGAATACGAAAGCGGCTCCCTCAACGAGGACGATTTCAAGGGCAAGCGCGGGCGGCTGCGCTTGAACGTCGAAAGGGGGCGGCACGGCTACGCAAGCCGAAACGTGATCGAGGATTACTTGGTTTCACGGGTTTCGTCGTAAAGGGCCGGATTCCGGTCCTGGCGGATGAAAAAGTCTCAATAGGATGTCCGCTGGTGCGCTTTGCAGGGGTGTCCGGCAAGTAGTGACGCCCCTGCCCCGTTCAACGCACGAATAGGCAACCGAAGAACAAAAGGGAGGTTATCGACGGGGAGCATGACGGCTCCCGGCAATGCTTTATGGACCGGCTGGCGGAGTTCGATCTGCTCACGCTCGCGGAAGTGGCGAAGCTGCTGCATTGTTCCAAGGCGCATATCTGCAACGCGGTCGCGGGTCGTTTGCCGGGCTGTCCGCCTATTCCCGCCGTATGTCTCGGCCGCCGCAAGCTCGTTCGCCGTGCCTCCCTCCTCTCCTGGATCGAAAACAACGAACAGGCCGCTATTCCTGCTAAGATCGAATCGCCGGAACGAGGCCGCAAGAACGCATAAGGAGCAATGATTATGCGTATACGGCACTCGACAGGAGGTGTCCGAAAGCAACGCGGTCGCTGGAGAGGATTTTGGTACGAAAGCGGCGTCAAGAAAAGCAGAGTAGTCGGCTTCGTCAAGGACATGACGAAGGGCCAGGCGCGGGAAGCGGTGGCGAAGATCGTTGCTGAAATTCGCGCAAAACATGAAACGCCCCAGAAGTTCGGGGAATTTGTTGATGCGGTCTATTTCCCCTACTACAGCCGGAAATGGAAGCATTCGACGCGAGAGAACAACGTGAACCGGATCGAGGTGCATTTGGTCGAAGCGTACAGGGAACGGCAACTCGGGAGCTTCAGGCGCGATGAGTTGCAGGATTTGCTTGACGCGAAGGCTAAGGCTCTCTCCTTCTCGATGGTCGATCATCTGAGATGGGACTTGAAGCAAATTTTCGACATGGCGTTGGCTGAGGGGCAAATGGATCGAAACCCCGCCCTGCTTCTGTTCACGCCGAAGGAAGCGAAAAAGCCGGTTCGCCGCGCGATGACGATTGAGGAGGTGCAAACGATGTTCGCCGCTCTCGACGGGCGGGAACGGCTGATAGCTAAACTTGCAGTCCTGGCAGGAATGAGGCCGGGGGAAATCTTCGCGCTGACCTGGGGGCGCATGGCCTCTACTCACGCGGATATCCGGCAGCGGGTTTACCGGCGCAAGCTCGATACGCCGAGAACCGACAACAGCACTCGCAAGGCGGCGCTTTCCGAAGGGCTGCTGAACGATATCGAAGCGTGGCGGGCGGGGGCTGTCACCACGGCGGATGATGCCTGGGTGTTTCCGTCCGAGCGGATGACGCCTTTATCGAAGGACAATTGCTGGCGGCGGCAGATGTTTCCGAAGCTGGCGGCTGTCGGCCTCGGTTGGGCGAATTTCCTGGTCATGCGGCGAACGCATTCAACGCTGATGAAGGAAATCGGGGTGGATGCGAAGCTCGTCGCGGATCAACTCGGCCATGAGGTCGATGTCGATATCAACACGTACACGCTAACGAGTGTGGAACTGCGGCAGGCGGCGGTAAACCGGCTTGAAAGCTTCGTTGCCGCTAAACAGTGCTCAAATGGTGCTCAGGAAAGTGCGAATGCTCGTAAGTTGTTGAAAAGATGGAGCGGGAGACGGGACTCGAACCCGCGACGTCCAGCTTGGGAAGTTGAGCGGCACTTTAATTTCAGTCATTTAGAGAGCGCAGGTGTTGGTTTGGAGAGTACCGAGAGGCCTGGAAAAACAGGCCTACACCGCAAGCGCCTCTTAATGGAGTGCAATTGGAGTGCAGGCGGTGCCAAACGACCGGCAGCTAGATTTACACAAAGCATCTGGAATTTGGATCGAAATTCGTCGCCGAAGCGACTGGTGCCCTACAAACGATTTCCGGCGCCTTGGAAACGCTGATTGCTTAGCGCGACGACCACACTGGGAATCAGCCCGCCCTCTATTGCACCCCTTGGCCCTAGATAGCAATGGCCCGCGCGTGAACGCAGGCCATCGACCCATAGGGGTGAAAATTGAATTCCTTCAACAGCAGTGTACACCATCTCCGCCCGCCAAGAAAAGACGAAAATGCATTTGGCAACGGGCCATTTGTCGGCGAAGGATACATTCGCGACCAGCCTCCGGTCGGCACAGAGAAGTCAGTCGAATCGGAGCTGACTGCGGCTGACTACGCAGCATTAGAGGCTCGCTGGATTGACCGCGGACTGGCCGATTATGCCGGAATCCGGAGAGTCGATTCGCTAACCGGTGGCGAAATCGTCGGCCGAAAGAGTGGAAACTACGCCGGCATCATTATTCCCTACTTCCGCCCCGGCGAGGCCAATGTCCGTGAGTACCGGCTACGCCGCGACTACCCAGATCTTGAATATAATTCCTCCGGCAATCTCAAACCCCGGCAAAAGTATCTCAGCCCGCCTGGACGCTCCAACATGCTCTACCTCACGCCGGGCACTGATCAGTTGCTTCTACGCGACACCCGCATTCCGATCGTGGTCACAGAAGGCGAGTTCAAAACCCTCGCCCTTTCCCGATTGGCCACCTATCGCTCTTCGAGCACTCCGGAGTTTCTGCCCGTCGGCGTCTCGGGCGTCTACAACTGGCGCGGTACGATCGGCAAAACCATCGGGCCGGATGGCACCCGCCTCGACGTGAAGGGAGCCATTCCGGATTTGGACTGGATCGCCTGGGAAGACCGCCGCGTGGTGATCGCCTACGATGCCGATTCCGCCATGAAAGATCTCGTCCGCATCGCTCGATCCGAACTGGCTGCACATCTGCGCGGCCGAGGAGCTATCGTCGGTTTTCTGGAATGGGACCTCGAAAAAGGAAAAGGCATAGACGATCACCTCGTGATTGTCGGCCCCGAAACCGTGCTCGACGAGATCGCACACGTTGATTTCGCCGGGTCCACTTGGAAGAAGGATTTGATACGAGCCAAACCACCTATGAATACGACAGAGGGGAGAATACTACCCGTGTTGGCGAACGCGATTGCCGCCTTTCGGCATGCGCCGGAGTGGGGAGGCGTGCTCGCGTTCAACGAATTTGGATTTGGAACCGTCGCATTGAAACCCGCACCCTGGGGAATTGTGCCGAAGGGGGAGTGGACCGATCATGAGGACCGTCTGGCGGCCGAATGGCTACAGAAACAAGGGATTCTTGTTTCCGTCGAAATCGCCGGCCAAGCGGTTCAGACAGCGGCGCAGGACCATCTATTCCACCCGGTGAAGGCGTATTTGCAGGGGCTTGAGTGGGATGGTGTCGAACGTCTAGATCGCTGGCTTTCGGTTTACCTAGGTGTGGCGGACACCGAGTACTCGCGTGCGGTGGGTTCGCGTTGGCTGATTTCCGCGGTTGCCCGGATTTTCCGTCCAGGTGTCAAGGCGGATTGTTGCATGATCCTCGAAGGTCCACAAGGGATTCGGAAATCCACGGCACTCCGCACACTCGCCGGAGAGTACTTCACCGATGAACTGGCGGACCTGGGCAGCAAGGACGCTGCCATGCAAACCCGCGGTGTGTGGGTCATTGAGTTGTCGGAGTTGGACAGTCTCAGCAACTCCGACGTGGCTCGAATCAAAGCATTCATGAGCCGAACGACGGATCGATTTCGGCCACCCTACGGAATGCGATTGATGGAATCACCGCGGCAATGTGTTTTTGCCGGCACAGTCAATCACAGCACTTACCTTCGCGACGAGACCGGCGGGCGGCGTTTTTGGCCGGTCACCTGTGGCCGGATCGGTATTGACGAACTAGCTCGCGATCGGGACCAGTTGTGGGCCGAGGCCAAGGTTCGGTTTGATTCCGGAGCGCCGTGGTGGCTGGAGACCGCTGAGTTGGTTCACATGGCCGCGGACCAACAGATCGAACGATACGAAGGTGATCCGTGGGAGGAGGTCATCGGACCATGGCTAGAGGCGCGCTCCAGCACATCGATCAGTGAAGTTCTGGAGAGATGCCTCCAAAAACCGCAGGCACTGTGGACTCAAACGGACAAGAACCGCGCCTCACGGTGCCTCCGTTCGCTTGGTTGGGAACGCTATCGTGAGCGGCAGGGATCGCGGCTGGAATGGCGCTATCGGGAAAGTGGCATGAAGTGATCACTTGTTCCCAGTCGGTTCCCAGTGTCGTTCCAGGTCTGAAGTGCCGACAAATCGCGGAAACAAAGGCTGTTCCCAGTGTTCCCGGCTGTAGCGCCGTCTCCTTATACGAGGTGAATCATTCCTATATACAAAGCCAACCAAGAACAAGAAGAACAGTGGGAACAGGAAATCGAATCAATGCGTTACATCGCAAGGAAGACGGAACTTCAGTGGAACAAGAGCAGGAACCGAAGGTTTCCCCGGTATTCGGTTCACGGAATATTCTGTCTATGGCATACTAGAATATGACGTGGGAAGTTGAGTTTACAGACGAATTTGGGGCCTGGTGGAAGACGTTGACCGAAGAGCAGCAGGATGATATCGCCTACTCGGTAGGGCTGCTCGCCGAACTCGGTCCTGCGCTGGGCTTCCCGCACAGCTCGAAAGTGAACGGCTCACGTCATAGTCACATGCGCGAGCTACGGACACAAAGCGGAGGCAGGCCATGGCGAACGCTATATGCCTTCGATCCGCTCCGCACGGCCATTCTGCTGCTGGGCGGAGACAAGACGGGCGACGATCGCTGGTATGAGCAGTTCGTCCCGGTAGCCGACCAGCTCTACGAGAAGCACTTGGACGAACTGAAGAAGGAAGGAAAGCTCTGATGCCAACGCGTAAATTTCGTGAATTGGTGGAATCGATGCCGGCTGAGCGGCAGCAGAGAATCGCAAAGCGAGTGCGGGAAAGCCTAGCTTCCATGCCGTTGGAAGAGATCCGCAAGGCTCGGCAGATGACCCAGGCAAAGCTTGCGGAGATGCTGGGCGTAAACCAGGGGGAAGTTTCCAAGATTGAACACCGAACCGATATTTACATCAGCACGCTGGCGGCATATGTGGAAGCCCTGGGCGGGAAACTAGAAATTCGCGCGATATTTCTAGAT
>JASHPG010000206.1 GCA_030038275.1 Candidatus Acidiferrales bacterium
GTCCGTGGAGATCAATCCTCAGTTTTGGGTCGGATGGTTCGCTACAGGACTGCTTCATGCAATAGCCGGTCGACGCGACGAGGCGCGCGAGTGCGCGGAAAAAGCCGCCTCGATGGCGCCGTGGGCTCCTTATAGCCAAGGCCTACTAGCGGCGCTGCTGGACGAGAAGGAAGAAGGTCGAGCACAGGAGCTATTGACGGAGTTGCGGGGCAACGTGGCCACGGGATCGCTCGGGCTCGTCGTCTATCATCTGGCTCGGGGCGAAGCCGGCGCGGCCGTCGAATGGCTTGAGAGAGTAGTGGAGCAAAGGACTCCCGCAGTTCCGCTCGCTCTAATTCGACCCCACGAGGCAATGTTGCGGAAGTCGGCTCGCTGGTTCGGCTTGCTGAAGAAGTTGAACCTGCCAGAGGCCCGCTAGCGTCCGACCTCATCCGCTGCATCGGCTTCCCGCAGTAAAGTAAATCCCATTCGCCGCGCTCGTTTGCGCCGCGCGACCGCACGTACAAGCCGCACCTGGATGTTCACAGAATGAGGATATGTGTACATCATCGTGCTATACTCGAATCAGGAGTCGATGAGATGCCAACCGCGAAAACACGCTCGCATAAGCACTTTCGCTTGGATGGGGCCAAGATCAAACGCGCGCAAAGATTGCTGCGGGCGGGCACTGAGACCGAGGCCATCGAGCGGGCTCTCGATTTGGTGATTTCCGAGCACGAAAGGAACCGGCTGGCCGCGGAAGCGAACCAGCGCTTCGTCAAAAGCGGCGCTACCGTGAAGGATATTTACGGTGTGCTGGAGCCGTAGATGGCAGCGGTGTTGTTCGACACATCCGTTTACATCACCGCTTTGCGACGGGGCGATGAGGCGGCTATTCGTTTGAGGCGGATTGCCGAAGGCGCTTCTATTTGGCTGAGTTCGGTCGTATTGGAGGAATTGTTCGCGGGCGTGAGCGCGCGCGATCGGCTCGTTGTGGAACGCCTTGCGCGCGACTTCAGCAAAATCGGGAGAATCCTCGTCCCCAACGTGGCGGACTGGATACAGACGGGGAAGGTGCTCGCCCTGCTCGCCGCTCGCTACGGTCACGAGCGGATCGGGAGAAGGCGCTTGACGAACGACGCGCTGATCGCAATGAGCGCCGGCCGCTTGGCGATCGCAGTCGTAACGGCCAATGCGCGAGATTTTGCGAGGCTGGCGGAATTTCGCCGGTTTCAATGGCGAATCGAGACGCCCGGCATAAGTTGAGGTTGAGCGTGAAAGCTCCTCGACCGTCGATTGCCCGCGCGATTGACTCCCTCGCGCGCTTCCGCTAACGTGCTGCGAACTCGCCGCGGCTTTCTTGCCTTGCCGCACGGCGCGCCTGGAGATGACGCATGATCGCCAGCCATGTCGCAGCAGTCGCGCTTTTCGTCCAGCCGCATTTCAGCTTCCCGCGGGGTGCCGTCACCAACGAAGAAATCGGGCTGCGCTGGATTCACATCGTCGCGGCGATCGTCTGGATCGGCTTGCTCTATTTCTTCAATCTGGTTGGAACGCCCGTGATGCAGCGGATCGAAGCGCCCGTTCGCGGCAAGGTGTTTCCGGCGCTAATGTCGCGCGCGATGTGGTGGTTTCGCTGGTCCGCGCTGGTGACGGTGCTCGTCGGCTTGCGCTACTACTGGCTGATACTCGCCGCCGACGCGAGCAACGCCGGCGATCCTTCGCTCACGTACCGCTGGTTCGGATGGTGGCTGCTGATCTGGATCGTTGCCTTCGCGCTGATTTACCCGTTTCAGATGCCGACGAAAGGCCTGCTCGATAACGCCTGGGTGCGCGCGATCTCGATCGCCATCATCGTGATCGTCGCGTCGTGGGACACGCTCGTCGTCAACTCCGGGAATTTCTCCTCGAACGCGCATCTTTCCATCAGCGTCGGCGGAGGAATGGGCCTGATCCTCTTTTTCAACGTTTGGGGCGTCGTATGGCGCGCCCAAAAGCGCCTGATTAAATGGACGCGCGCCGCCGTCGAGCAAGGCACTCCGATGCCCGCCGAAGCCGCGCGCCTCGCGCGCTGGTCGCTAATCGCTTCGCGCGTGGGATTCTGGCTGTCGTTTCCGCTGATTTTCTTCATGGCCGCGGCGGAGCACTACCCGTTCCTCGGCGGTATCTCTATTTAACTCGCCGCCGGTATCCGTGGCGGCGCGCCGCTCATCTAATTCTGCGGACGTAGTTCGGTGTGCGCGCCTACGGAGAACTAGATGCGGCGCTCGGCTCATACCCTGTTCCTCATATTGCTGATCGGGCTGTTCGCCGCGCAGCCCGCCGTGGCGTACGAATATCCGCTTTCGCCCGATGCCGTTCGCGACGCTTACTTCCTTGGCAAAGCGAATCCTTCGCGGCGAGAAACGTTCTTCTCGAAATACACCGTGCATTTCGCTCGCCCGAAAACCGGCCCATACGTTTCGCTCATTCGCGTCATCACGCCCTACGCGTACGTGGCCCAGCGCGCCGCGCGCCTGCAAAATCTTCGCGCCCCAGACGCGCAGCAGCAGTTCTACGGCAAGCCGATCGCCCTGCGCGTTCGCGTCCATATCGCGCTAACGCCGAGTTACGGCTGGCAAATGCGCTCATCGAACGGCGGCATCGCGTTGCGCAGCCCTGATTTTTGGCGAAATTTCCGTGTGCGGTTGATTCAGCGTGGAACTACGATTCAGCCCATCGCCGCGCGCGGCATGCCCGATTACTCTTTCGCTGGCGAGGGTTCTTCGTCGGTCCTCGTCGGCGCGGATATCAACGTGCAATACAATCCGGCAAACGTCCGCTCCGCGCCCGCGACGATTGTGGTGCAAGCTCCCGATGGGCAGCAGGTCGCGGCCACCGTGGACCTCTCGAAGCTGCGCTAATTCGTCGCGAAAGCGGCGGCTCAGGAACGCCAGCGCAGCGTCACCAGCTCCGCCATCGGATGCCGCATCGCTTCGCCGGTGCGGCGCGATTCCAGCAGCGCCGACTTCAGCTCGAAATACCAACGCGCCTGCCGGTCGGCATCGTCGATCAGCATCATGCGGTCTTGATATTTCAGCCCGAGCATCTGTTTTTTAATCACTTCCGTGTCCTGCCGGATGAAGCGCGGCCCCAGCACGCGAATGATGAACGGCACGATGGGAATCCACGGCAGGATGTTCCACGCCGCCACGAAATCCAGCCGGCACAAGTTGCGATCCACAGGCGTCACGGTCGTGCGGCTCGAAAGCCAGTATTTCCCGGCGCGAATTTGCTCGAAACGCTGGTTGGGCAGGACGAAATCGATCGTCGTCGTGGCCGGTTCGCCCGTGAGCAGCTTCAGGATTTTGTACGGCGCGCTGTTAGACGAGGGCGCGTGCGGGCTCATGCGAAAGCCATTCTCGATCGGCTCGAATTTTTTCGCCTTATCGCGAATGCTGTGGCGGCTGCGCCACCACCACGCCTGATGCACGAACGGTCCGTGCGCCGGATCCATCAAGCCGATGATGGCCTGGTCCACGCCGCACGGCAGGTCCGCGGTGAGACGCGCGATTTTATGGCTGGCGCTGAATTTCGGCAGTTCCGGCGCCGGCGGAATCGGCCCTGCGGGCGCGCGGCCGTCGGGATTTTCCATGAACGCCCAGATATACCCGTCCCGCTCCTCGCACGGGAAGCTGCCCGCGTAAATCCGTTCGCATTTCAGCTTCGAGTCAGCGGTGAGAGAGGGAATGTGGCGGCATTGCCCGGTATGCGCGTCGAATTGCCACCCGTGATAGGCGCACTCGACGGCCGAGCCGTCGAATCGCCCGAAAGAAAGCGGAAACGCACGATGCGGGCAAATGTCCCGCAAGGCAAACGGCTTTCCTGCGGCGTCGCGGCCGATGGCCAGAGGCACTTCGAGCAGCATCGCGCGGCGCAATTTTCCGCCGCGCAATTCGCCGCTGCGCAAAGCCGGATACCAGAAGCCCCACAGCATCTGGCTCGCGGTGTCGCTATTTTGGGAGGGAGTTGCGTCCGTCATCTGCTGGCCGCCTGTGGCGGTCGAGCCTATCGTATTACAGCCATGGCGGCTGCGGCAAAGCGGCTTGCAGCCTTGAATCTAGCGCGCCGCGCGCCCGGCGAATGGAATGCGAATCGTTTCAGCCGGTACATTGGTACCGAACGAAATAGGACCGCTGCCCTATCGACCGACGTGGCTTCCGGCGGCAGACTAGCTGTGGATTCGGGGCCAGTGCGGCGCTCGATAGACGATCTGGCGCGACGCTGATCTCGAGTTTCTGCACCTCCATCACCCCATGCCCACGGCGGCCGGCTCCCCCACC
>JASHPG010000022.1 GCA_030038275.1 Candidatus Acidiferrales bacterium
CGAAGACAACCCGTTCCTCTCCGATTTTTACGACGAGCAGCCCGGCGCCGCCTTCCGCGCGCAGATGTATTTTCTGTACGAGCGCCACCGCCGCCTGATCGAAACGCGCCCCGACGACGGCCCCGCCCCCATCGTCAGCGACTTCCTTTTCGAGAAGGACAAAATCTTCGCCTACCTCAATCTCGATAACGAAGAGCTGAAGCTCTACGAGAAATATTTCGACACGCTCGCGCCGTCCGTCCCCACGCCCGATCTGACCATCTATTTGCAGGCCAAGCCCGGCGTGCTTCGCAAGCGCGTCTCGAAAAAAGGCGAGGCGTCCGAGCGCGACATTTCTCCCGAATATCTCGAAGCCGTCGCCAACGCCTACGAGCACTTCTTCTTTCGCTACTCCGCCTCGAATCTTCTGGTTGTGGACACCACCGAGATCGACTTCGTCGAGCGCAACGAGGATTTGCAGGAACTTCTCCGCCGCCTCCGCCAGCCCGTCAAAGGCACGCAGTACTTCCTCCCCCTCGGCCAGCCCTAAGCATCGAACATCATTATAGAAATCATCAACAATTTTCTTGACATACAGGCTGCCCGCTCGTATTTTCTTTCGCAGTTTTCCGCTTCTCCGGCCCCGGGCCCCTTATATATCCAAAGCTGTCATCCCGAGCTCTGGTCGCTACTGGTCGGGGAATGAGGCCTGCCTGCCGCAGGCAGGGATCTGCTGTTCGCTTGTAGGAGGGACTTATGCGCTCGTTCCGGCTCGCCTGCCGAAAGGCACGGCCCGTTTCGCTTCTCTTCGCTGCCTTTCTTGTCGCACTCCCCGTGGCTGCACAAACCGCTTCGCCCACGCCAACTACTAGCGACCCGCAAGCCGTCGCCCTACTGCAAGGGTCTCTCGCGGCGCTCACGAATGGCGCACAAATCACGGACGTCACGATGGAAGGCACGGTATCCGTTAATAAGACTGGAGCACTCACCCGCGTAAATTGGGGGCCGACTGCCACAGCCGAGACAAAGACCCTCATCGCGACGGACACGGGTCAGAGCCAAGAAACGACTGTCACTCCCGCCGGAACCGAAGTAGTTGTGAGGGGCGTGTCGGCCGGAGTACCGGTTTTGAGCGTGACCGGAACGGACGGGGCTACCCACGTCATTGACACATGGAGCGCCCTCACGCCACACCCGGCGTGGTTTTACCCGGCATTTCTGTTGCACGACGCCTTGTCCTCCTCATACGTTGCGTCGTACGTGGGTCAGGAAACCTGGGAAGGCGTCCCGGTCGTGCACATCGCCATATGGAGGAGCGCGTCGGGCGCGTCTGCATCGGCATCGTTCAAGGCGGCCAGCGAGCACGAAGTGTATCTCGATCCCACCTCGCTGCTTCCGGTAGGAACGGCGTTCGTCGTCCACGCGTATGATCCGAAAAATCCCAATAAGCCCATCATGCCGTACAGGGGCAAATCGCCAGATCGAATCGTCGAAGTCCGCTATTTGGACTACCAGCAAGTGCAAGGGCGACCCGTCGCCATGGAAATTCAATCCAGCACAGACATAATCCCTTCGGACTCACCCGACGACCTTGTGAGCACCATTCAGATTTCCTCTGTCACATTCAACACGGGCATCACGATCACGACTCCCGCAAACTAGGAGAACCAATGCGCCCTTTCAGACTTCTCTGCGTGTCGACCGCTCTGCTTGCTCTGTGTCTTTGTGCTCGGACTTCCTACGCTCAGGACAACCCCGACTTTGAGATGGGGCTAAAGCCGTTCGGGACTTACATGATGGGGAACATCGACAACATCAACATTGGCAACGGCAGCCTCGACGTTGATATTCCGCTGATTTCTTACCCGCAAAAGGGTGGCAAGCTAAAGCTCGACTTTTCCGTCCACTATTTCAATGGTTCCAGCTCCGTACAATACGTGTGTGAAGAACTACCCGTTATTGGGTTGTACTGCTATTACCAGCTGGGAGGGAGTCAAGCAGGCCTGGCCATGATCGATCAGCAGGCCTTCGGTGGAAGCCCATTCGGCTCGAGCGGGCCCACTTGTACCGGCCAAGGCAACATCGAAGTCTGCAACTTTGAACTGCAACAGTCGGACGGAAGTGTACACGCTTACTACCCTTCCGGAAGCGCCACTACGTTCAGGACCGTCGACGCATCCGCAATCTACGGTGCGGCCCAGGCGGGCCAGGGAGAAAATGGAGCCTCAACGATCACGGATGCCGACGGAATTGTATATGCAGCCGGTGCACGAACCGATCGTAACGGCAATTCGATTTCGTTCTCGTTAACGTCTGGCTGGTTCGATACGATGCAGCGCGCAATTCCAGTTATGACTAAGAGCACAAATCAGAGCGACTTCGCCGGATGCACGGGCGCTCAGCCTATCGCCTATGTGGAATTGTGGAACCCACCAGGACCGAACAGCGGAACTTATCCTCTCAAATTCTGCTACTCCACAGTTACTTTTTTCAATAACTTTAGCCAGGAAAACGAGTCTCTGCCGGAGATGACCAGTATTCTCCTTCCGAACGGCACATCATGGACCTTCGCATGGACCCCCTCATCCAGCTACACCTACTTCGGCGACCCGGACCTAACCGAAATCACTTTCCCGACGGGCGGAACGCTGTCTTACACGTGGGGCGGAAGCAACGTAACAGACGCGGAGGATTCAGTTAACGACGCTGTCGTGACGCGCACGATGAATCCCAATGATGGCACACCGGCGGCCGAATGGACCTACGGCTGGAACAGCGGCGGTGGAGTTACCGTGACCGATCCATTAGGAAATACGTCCGTCCATTGGTTCGGTCTCGGAACGCCCGGAACCTGGAACCCGGAAACTGGCCTTTACGAGAATCAAGTCAAGTACTATCAAGGCTCCAACACGAGCGGAACCCTCCTCAAGACGGTGCAGACCACCTATTCATATAGCTGCCCGTTTTATGTCGGCAGCGGAACATGCGGTCAGAATGTCGCGGCTGTCAACGTAGTTCCGGTCGAGCAAGTCACCGTTTGGCCCACCGGCCAGCAGAGCGCCATCACCTATACGTACGATTCCGGTTTCAGTATCTACGAGCCCGAGTACGAAGCCGGTGGACTCTGGTCAGATGACACCGCACCCGCCATCTACGGCAAGCAGCTAACGAAAAAGGAGTACGACTACGGCGCGTCCTCGCCAACCCGGACGACCACCACGAGCTGGATGGCTCTGAATAATTCAAATTACCTTAATGCTAATCTATTCAACTTGCCCTACTCCGTACAAATCACCGGTTCTGGCACGGGATCATTTACGTATTACGGCTACGACGAGGGCGAGACCGGCTACCGTGGCAACCTCACTTCGACCCATCGCTGGCTGAACACGAGCGGCACTTATCTCGTCACTAGCAACGAATACGATCCTTATGGGGACGTCGCCGCAACGACCGACCCCAAGGGGAACGAAACAGCCTACAGCTACGCGGGGTCGTCGTGCCCTTCGGGAACGGGATACGCCGGTTCTGGACCTACATCTATAATAAACGCTCTGAGTCAGACGACGACCAACTGCTACGACCCCAACACAGGGCTATTGACCTCGACGACCGATCCGAATGGCCAGACCACCAGCTATGCTTACGACGACATGCTCCGCACAACCCAGATAAAACATCCGGACGGTGGCGAAACGATCTTCACCTATCCTGATCCCAACGATGTGGACATCTCGGAAAGTATCACGCCGAGCCTCAGCAAAACGCAGACGCTCACGGTCGACGGCGTCGGCCGGCTAACGGAAACCGCATTGACCTCTGACCCTGATGGCGCTACTTACACGCAAACCGTGTACGATGGAAACGGCAGAAAGTATGAAGTGTACAATCCCACGCGGTGCAGCCCACCCACGACCAACTGCGGCACCGACCCGACTTGGGGCTACACCACCTACCAATACGACGCGCTTGGCCGTCCGACCCTCGTGACGGAACAGGACGGCAATACAGTCACGACGAGCTATGCCGGCAATTGCGACACGGTAACAGATGAAGCTGGTAAAGCCCGCGAAAGTTGTTCGGACGGACTTGGCCGTCTTACGTCAGTCACGGAAGATCCTGGCGGGCTTGGATACGTAACGAACTACACCTATGATGCGCTCGACGACCTGACGAACGTCGTGCAATCCGGCTCGCGCCAGCGCACGTTCGTTTACGATTCGCTCTCGCGTCTTGCAAGTTCCACGAATCCCGAATCCAATTGGTCGAACCTCGACCAGGTGTACGTCCCCACGACGTACGTTTACGATGCAGACGGCAACCTCATCAACAAGACCGAGCCCGCACAAGACCAACAGGGCACGGCAACCGTCACTCTCACCTATTGCTACGACGCGCTGAATCGCATCACGGCAAAGGGCTACACATCGCAAACCTGTTCGAACGGCGCGATGCCCAGCCCCGTGGCGACGTACTCGTACGATCAGTCCAGTTGCCAAGGTCAACCGGCTTGCTACAACATCGGCCGCCGCACCGGAATGACCGATCAGGCCGGGTCGGAGAATTGGGCCTACGATCAGATGGGCCGCGCCATCGTCGATTATCGAACCACCAACGGCGTTTCCTCGACGGTCCCGTACACGTACAACCTCGACGGCTCAATCGCAAGCGTGAACATACCGCTCCACGCGATCGGCTCATACCTGTTGGCGTACACGATTGGCGGCGCTGGCCGTCCAGTTGCCCTCACCAACAACGGAGCCACACTGGTCTCCTTGGTTAAATACACGCCGTCCGGCGCTGAGTGCTGGCGTCAGGAGCCCCTGTACCAATACTTTACTATCGACACGGCTTTCAACAGCCGCTTGCAGCCGGCCGCAATCGGTTCCGTCGGCGAATACCATGGGTTCGGCAAGGACGTTACCCTTCCTGCGCCCTGTACGCCCATGCCCTGGTATTACCCGCTTGCGTACGACATGAGCCCTCTCAACCTCACGTATAACTACGTCGATTCGAGCGGGCATAACAACGGAAACGTGATCTCGATCACCAACAACGCGGACAACACCCGCTCGCAGGATTTCACCTACGATTCGCTGAACCGGATCACTTCCGCGAGCACCGCCTCAACGCACGCCACCAGCCCCGCGAACTGCTGGGGCGAAACCTACCAATACGATAACCAGACCACAGGCGGAGCCTGGGGGAATCTGACCGCCATCACTCCGATGGCCGGTAGCTACGCCGGCTGCACCCAGGAAAGCGGCCTCAGCGTCACGGCCACGGCTCAAAACCAGATTAGCGGGGATTCCTACGACACGGCCGGAAACTTGATCGCTGCTGC
>JASHPG010000207.1 GCA_030038275.1 Candidatus Acidiferrales bacterium
AGCGGAGGTTTGTGGCTGCTGTAGTTTTTTCTTGCCGCGTAGAGCGCGTCTTCTTCCTGCAGGTGAGCCGAATCGGGAAGCAGGATTTGACAGAGATCGGCGGTTGCGGGATTAGCCAAGATTGGGCCGTGAAAACCGTCGCGCACGAGCCGCGGGAGATAGCCGGTGTGGTCGATGTGAGCGTGGGTGAGCAGCACCCAATCTATCGTCGAGGGATCGATGGGAAGACGCTCCCAGTTGCGCTGGCGCAGTTCGCGGGAACCTTCGAAAAGCCCGCAATCGACCAGAAGACGTTTACCTGCTGTTTCGACGAGGTATTTAGAGCCGGTGACGGTGCCTGCGGCACCTAGGAACGTTATTTTGGCCATAAGCGGCGTATTGTAAGGCACGAGCAGCAGATAAGCCTGAGGATTTTGTCCGCACGCGACGAGAAAAGCACGCGTTCTAGAAGCTTGAGGCTGGATGTTAGAGGTTTGAGCAAAACGGTAGTCGGAAGATTCACCGCGAATTCTAGAACAAGAAGATGCACCGTGACGTTCCGCCCTTTGAAATTTATGTGGCTTTAATTTCAGCGAGTTGCCGGCGTGCAAGGTCGATTGGCTGTTCCGCCCTAAAGAGGAACTTGAACGCGAATAAAAGGCGAATGTGATCCGCGAATGGACGGTTCGACGGAGGCGCTGAAAGGGCATATGCGGCCAGCCCACGGGTAGCGCCAGGATCATCGGCTTGCCTAACGGCTTCATTGCGCCGGATTTTTTGTGCGCGCGAATCATCACAGATCGACCATAGCAAATTGGAGCGGAGAAGCTACTGGTCAAGAGTACAGTTGAGGGTCAGGTGGCTTGACCTGCCCCATCGCCGACGGGGAGAGAACGCCGGAGACGATCGGGAATAGAATCGATGAAGGAGTGGAACATGGCACTGCAAATCAGCTCGAAAGCGTTTCGCGACGGGCAGCCTATACCGAAGAAATACACATGCGATGGGCAGGACGTCTCGCCGGATTTGGCGTGGAGTGGCTCGCCGGCTGAAACGAAGAGCCTGGCGCTGATCGTCGATGACCCCGATGCGCCCGCAGGCGTGTGGGTGCATTGGGTGATTTACGACTTGCCGGCAGAGACGCGTGAATTGCCCGAAGGAATGGCGAAAGACCGCGAACTTCGCAACGGAGCGCGCCAAGGAAAGAACGATTTCGGGAAAATCGGGTACAACGGGCCGTGTCCGCCGAGTGGGCCGGCGCACCGGTATTTTTTTAAGCTGTACGCGCTGCGCGAGAAAACCGAGCTGAACGCGGGCGCGAGCAAAGCAGACCTGGAGCGCACGATGAAGGGAAAGATCATAGAGCAAGCCACGCTGACGGGAAAGTTTGGACGTTAATCGGCACTTCGAAGGGGCGATGGCAGCGGCTCAGTCGCTACGGAGAAAACTCGAAAGCCGCGCATCTGCTATTGGCGGCTGGCGTTGAGGAGAAGGGCAGTGTCCTGTGCGGAGCCGATGCCAGCGCGCGTCCACGCCAAGCGGCTGGCCAGGGAACCGGCTACCGCGGAGGCAGCCGCGATTTTTCGCAGCTTGATATTTCGGCTCTGATTGCCACCAGACGCAAGCAAGCGAAGGATTAGGGGAACCGGTCCCGCAAGGATTCCAGCCGCTCGCGCCAGCCAACCTATTCGTCCTGAGGTGATCGGCTTGGACACGGGACTTCTACGAATTTCAATCGATGCGCCGATCGCGGTCTCGCCCAAAGCGGTGATGATGCCGACGGTATTTAAGGCGCGGGAGTCGTGGCCGCGCAATTCCAAAAGTGCCGCGGCCGCAGCCATTCCCGACGTGGCGAAATGAAGCGGAAGCACGCTGAGATTTTGGTTCCAGACGGGAATCGCCGTGGCGCCGAGCAGGACGCCTGTGTAGGTAGAAACGACCGGGCCAGCGATCGTGGAAATGAACTCGCCGGCGTTTTGCAGAATTTTGAAGATTCCGCGCGGTTGGCGTTGCCATGCGGAAAGGAACGCAGCGGCGGCCGCGCTGCCGGAGAAGACCAGCAACGTCCAGGAGCCAACGGACATGGGGCTTTGAAATTTGACTACCCGGAACATATTGAGGAAGCGCGAAGGCATGCCGAGATCGGAGATCAGCAGAGCGGGTGAAATGGCGCCGCCGATGGCCGCGAGATAACGTGCGTCGCGGATCAGGCGAGGATCCGTTCCAGCAAGCTTCGCCGCGCTGGCGATAACCGCAGCGGCCCCGGCCGCTCCACCGCAAAAGAAATAGAGCGGGATTTCGTTGGTCCACTGGGGGCGTTTCAAGAGAGGGCGTCCGTAGTAGCCGCTTTCGGGCGAAGCGTGCGGGACGAGATCGCCATCCGCGCCATCGCCAGGCTGCGAGGCTAGCCGGGCCAATGCCGCCTGTCGCCGAATTTCCAGCAGGCGCGCCTCTCGCGCTTCGTCGATGTGCGAATGGCGTTCGCCGGATTTCGATGTATCGCTCATGATTTTCGGTTTCCCGCGAAGGCGACGAGCGCCGCCGCGATCATCAGTCCGCTGGAGATCGCGGCGGAAATCCATCCCTTGCGCAGATAGACGGTGGGAACTTGCGGTTGAGGCGGGAGATTGTAGGTGCGAGGATCGCCGCGCGTGATGAAAAAAGCGTGAATTCCGCCGACGGAAGAGTCGATCGGATCGTAAAGCTGCACGTCGCGGAAGCCGGCGTCGGTTAGCTCTTCCACTCGATCGTGGGCTGCTTCCCGGAGATCGTCGAGCTTGCCGAATTTGATCGATTCGGTGGGGCAGGCGGTGGCGCAGGCGGGCGCCAGGCCCTCTTTTTGGCGGTCGTAGCAAAAGGTGCATTTGAAGGCGCGGCCGTCGGTTTCATCGCGGTCCACGACGCCGAACGGGCACGCGACAACGCAGTACGAGCAGCCGTTGCAGACGTCCGGTTGGATATAAACGCCGCCAAATTCGGTGCGAACGATCGCGCCGGTGGGACAAGCCTCCAAACAGCCCGCATTTTCGCAATGCTTGCAGACGTCCGAGGAAAAGCCCCAGGAAAAATTTTCGGGAGAATTGCCGCCGACGCCAGGAGTAGCGCCGTTTTCGACGAATTTCACGTGGCGCCAGGTGGCGTGGCCGAGCCCGCCGGTATTGTCGTAGGATAGCCCGCTCCAAACGAATCCATCGCCGGGAATCTGGTTCCATTCCTTGCAAGCTACTTCGCAGGCTTTGCAGCCGATGCACAAAGTCGAGTCCGTGAGAAATGCCGTTACGCTCATGCGGCCTCGCTTTCGGCAGATGCTTCAGGAATCTCGCGCTCGCCATCGCGAGAATATTTTTGGGGATCGCGGCCATTTTCCCGGCGAAAGACATTGCATAGCAGAGCCTTCGTTTCCATGATGCGGACGTTGGGCTCCTCGGAAATCGCGATCAGATCGTTGACGACGTCGCCCTTCACCAGGCCCTTGTAGCCCCAGTGATAGGGCAGGCCAACCTGGTGAATCACGCGCCCATCGACTTGAATGGGACGCACGCGCGCAGTCACTAGAGAGCGGGCGTCGATCGAGCTCCTTGCGGTGACGATGGTGACGAAATCGCCGTTGTGAATATCCAGCTCGCCGGCTAGCTCGGGCGAAATTTCGCAGAAGAGTTCCGGCTGGAGTTCCGCCAGATGCGACAGGTAGCGCGACATCCCGCCGGCGGTGTGATGTTCGGTGAGCCGATAGGTGGTCAGGACATACGGAAACCGCGGATCGGGAGAATTGGCGTAGGGATTTTCCGGGTTTTCGAGCTTGTTCGCGCCCGGATCAGTGGCGTGCCTGGGATAGAGCCTGTTTTTGAGAGGGGTTTCCAGTGGCTCGTAGTGCGTGGGCAACGGGCCGTCTTTCAGTCCGCTCGGGACCCAGATCCAGCCAAATCCGTCGGGGTGCATGATGAACGGCTTGTCGCCGGCGAGAGCATCGTCATTTTTCGCATCGGCAGGCGGATGGTAATCGGGCGGTTTGTTCTTCGTGAAATCGGGAACGTCATAGCCGGTCCATTCGTTTTTTTCAGCGTCCCACCAAACGAGTTTTTTCTTCTCGCTCCAGGGTTGGCCATCGGGGCGCGCGGAGGCGCGATTGTAGAGGATGTGGCGATCGCTGGGCCATGCGAAGCCCCATCCATGTCCATAGCGTCCTTTTGGTTCTCGTCTTCTGGCTTTATTCTCATTGGGCGCCGGGAAAACTCCGGTGTAAATCCAGCAGCCTGAAGCGGTGGACCCGTCTGCCTTTAGATCTCTGTAGCTGGATAGCAGCTTCCGGTCGGCGGTGGTCCAGCCGTTGATTTCCTTCAGGACCGCTTCCGCGTCCGGTTCGGCGACAGGGCCTTCGACAGGATAGTCCCACGTGAGGGCATTCAGGCCTGCATTGCGCGGCGAGGGATTGGCGCGGGCCTTTTCCTTCAGACGCCGGCCGAGGTGGTACATGAACCAGGTTTCGCTGCGGGCATCGCCCGGTGGGTGGACGGCGATTTCGTGAAATTGGAGCAGGCGTTGCGTGTTGGTGAAGCTACCGTTTTTTTCCGCGTGGCCGGCAGCCGGGAAGAGGAAGACTTCGGTATCGATCTCGGAAGTTCGCAATTGGCCGCTGGAGATTTCGGGCGAATCCAGCCAAAAAGAAGCGGTCTCGGTTTCAACCATGTCGCGCACGACGAGCCATTTCAGTTTTGCCAAGGCTTTCCGTTCGAGGCCGGAATTCGGAGCGCCCACCGCGGGGTTTTGTCCCATGACGAAAAGGCCTTCGACGTTTCCTTTGTCCATCTCAAGCCAGTAGCCGAGGTGGGAATGATCGCCGGTGACTCGCGGAAGCCAATCGAAACCGAAGTCGTTGTCTTGCGTGGCGCGATCGCCGTAATAGGCTTTCAAAAGGCTGACGGCATACTTTTCGAAATTGGACCACCAGCCGCATGCGGTGGTATGCCGCTTCAAATAGCCTTCGAGCGAGCCGGAATCGCCATCGAAATAGGGCATCGGCAGATATCCGGGTAGGATGTCGTAGAGAGTGGGAATGTCCGTGGAACCCTGAATCGAGGCGTGACCGCGCAGTGCGAGGATGCCTCCGCCAGGCCGGCCGATGTTGCCGAGAAGCAGCTGCAGGATGGCCGCGCTTCGGATGATTTGCACGCCATCGGAGTGCTGGGTCCAGCCGACGGCATAACAAATGGCGGCTGTCTTTTCGGGGCCCGATGCCGAGCAAAACGCCTCGGCAAGCTCCTCGAATATGCGGCGGGGAATGCCGCACTCCTGCTCGACCAACTCCGGGGTATAGCGCTGGAAATGGCGCTTGAGGACTTGATAAACGCAGCGAGGATTCTGAAGCGTCAGGTCCCGATCGTATATGCACTCTCGCGATCGTTCGCCACCGCGGTCTTTTGCGTGTCCGCCGTGGACCTTGGCACCCGGCACCGTGGGAGCGCCGCGATAGGACCACGTCTCGAAGTCGTATTCTTTTTGTGCTTCGTTCCAGCCGGAGAAAACGCCTTCCAAATCCTCGGTGTCCTGGAAATCGTCGCGCAGGATTACGGGTGCATTGGTGTAATGCAAGACGTATTCGCGGAAATCGCGTTTGTTTTCGAGCACGAAGCGAATCAGCGCGCCGAGCAGGACGATATCGCTGCCCGCGCGCAAGGGAACCCAAATATCGGCCATCGCGGACGTGCGCGTGAACCGCGGGTCCACATGAATGATTTTCGCGCCTTTGTTCCGCGCTTCCATGACCCACTGGAAGCCGACCGGATGATTTTCGGCCATGGAGGAACCCATGATGAGAATGGCATCGGAATTGGCGAGATCCTGCTGCGCGGTTGTCGCGCCGCCCCGTCCGAAAGATGTGCCCAGACCGGGCACGGTTGAGCTATGTCATATACGCGCCTGATTGCTGACGCAGACCATGCCAAGGCCCGCGGTAAACAGCTTTTTGATCAGGTAGTTTTCTTCGTTGTCGAGAGTTGCACCGCCCAGGTGAGCGACCGCGGTGGTGTTCATCACGCGCCGGCCATCTTTCGCTTCCACGAAGGTGCGCTCGCGGGATTCCCACAAGCGGTCGGCGACCATGTCCATTGCAGCGTCGAGATCGATTTCTTCCCACGCGGCGGCACGAGGGCGCCGGTACAGCACTTTCGTGGCGCGTTGCGAATGCGTGAGCAACTGATAGCTCGCAGCCCCTTTTGGGCAGAGATGGCCTCGGGAGATCGGCGATTGCGGATCGCCCTCGATGGAAATCAATTTTCCGTCCTGGTGGTAAACCAACTGGCCGCAGCCGACTCCGCAGTAAGGACAGATCGACCGCGCCACTTTTGCGCCGCTATTTCGCGGACGGAGCGATTTTGTTGCGTCGCTCATGGCTTCGGGGCCGGTGCCGTCGCCGCCATGAAGAAGTTGCCGGATTACCGGCCAGCGTTGAAACAATGCGTTCAAAGCGACCTCCTTCCTTCTTACTTAGCAATTCGCGTGCGCGCGCCCGATTTCGATCTTAGGCGCAACGAGCGAACCAGGGCGATACGGCCAAGACCCTAACGCGCCGCGTTATGTGCTTGAGGGCGCCATACGCGGCAGTGCAGAGGCGAAGATCAGAAAGGGAAACGCGCGGTCCAAATCCAGCGATGGTTGTACATGTGAAAACCAGTGGTGGCGATCTGAATGCCAGCGCCGGTTTCAAACTTCAAACGTTCCCCGATTCGAAACGAGCCAAGAATTACGCCGGGAGTGAGGAAGTTCTGCTTTTTTCCGGAATCCGGCCCGTCCACAAAAAAAGTTGCGTTGTCTTCCAATTCCGGCCAGATCTTGTCGTGGATGCTGAACTGGAAAGTATTGTTGAAATCGAGATCGCGGCCGAGCGTAGCGGTGCCGCTTTGAGGCAGGCTTGCGCCGAAGGTCGATTGCCAATCGAAGAAGCGCCACCGCTTCGCGCCGCCAATCGCGGGAGTCCAAATCGTGTGGCCCTTGCCGTTGGGAGCGGCGCCGGTTGGAAATTCACCTCCGAGAAAGAAGCCGAAGAAGTAACCACCCCCGGTATCTGGGGCTGAGGCCACTCTAAGTTTTAGGAAGATGGAAGCATCGCCCCAGCCGTCGGGCATGCCGGGAGCCTGATGGTAAAAATATGGCGGAGGCGAGACCTGCACTTCGAAATGCGAGTTGGGAATGAGTTCCAAGCCCTTCATGGCGCCGTAATCCTCTGTTTCGTAGCCCTTCGCGGTCTGGTAGTAAGAATCGAAACGAAATAGCTGAGCGAGAGCGACGTGGGTGGTGATTAGAGGGGCGGCGTCTTTCGGTTCTTCCGATTGCGCTTTATCCGCGGCTCCCATCCACCGATGGATCCAGTCATTCGGACCGTTGGTAAAAGAGTCCGAACCAGCCGAATCGCCGGCAGGCGAGGCGAGGAACAAGCCGGAGGTGAAATCCGGCGCGTAGGTATCGAGGCTGTTATACGCCGTGTCCAAATTGCCGCAGGAGGAGGCGTCGTTCGAGAAGGAGGAAGCGCCGGTTGCCGCGGAATTCGGTACGCACGAGAGCTGCTGCGAGAGCGTGTCTTGTTGCGATTGAAGCGTGGGTGACTGAGCCCGTGCTTTTGGCGCGAAAAAGATGAATAAAGCACAGGCTGTAAGGCAAATTACGACGCGCCCAAGCAGGCGGCGCAACAGAAAATCCGATGGGGCCATAGCGACCTTCTGGGAGTCTGCTCTAGATCATCGCGAGTAGCCGACAGTGATCATTTCGCTGTGCGGGATCGCTTGTAGGGTTGCGGCACTGATGTTGAGGTGTGCCCGGACGAGAGCTGGCGGCAGGTGGGTGATCCAACTGTTAAGCGAGACGTCTTGGAAGAAATTGTCCTTGAACAGCTCGATATAGACGAGATCTTCCGATCCGGTGTTCTCGATGTAGTGCGGGAACGTCTGCTTGATGTAGCCTACGTCGCCCTTTTGAAAGTCCAGAGTGCGGGCGCGCTGTTCAGCGGCAAACACCGTCATGCGCGCGTTTCCAGATATGTAGTATTGCCATTCGTCGGCGTTCTGGTGCCAGTGCAACTCGCGCATTCCACCGGGATGGACCGTGACGTGCGCCATCGCGACGGCGTTGTTCACCTTGAAATTTCTGGAGTCGACGATACGCACCTCGCCGAATTTGTTCTTGTGCGTGGGAACCATGCCCGACATGTGAAAAGTGAAAGTTTCCGGAGACAATCCCAAGTTGCCCGCAGCCTGGCGTCTGGCTTCGTCCAGCGAGGTCTGAGGAACCGGGGCCTGGAAAATGTAGAGCGGCTGTTTTGGAAGAACGGCTAGGTCACTCTGCTGAACGCCAAAATTCTTGGCCAGGATGTCCCGGGGAATGTGTTCCACAAAATCGGAGAGCAGGACCGTATCGTACTCCGAGAAATGACCGTCATCGAATGCCAACAGAAACTCACAGCCGTCAGGCTCCAACCCTTGAATGGAATGAGGATAGCCAACAGGAAAGAGCCACAGGTCGCCTTCCTTGATGTCATCGACGAATGGCTTGCCGTTCTGATCGAGGCATGTGACGCGAGCGTTGCCGTACAACATGAGCGACCACTCCGCGGCTTTGTGCCAGTGCAACTCTCGGGCGCCGCCCGGAGTCAAGCGCATATTCACCGCGGCGATTTCAGTCGCGACGGGCAAATCGTCCGCGGTAACCTGGCGCGCCCAGCCGCCTTGCTGCGTGCGCTTATGAGAGAAGGCAAAGGGGTATTTGAACGATTGGACGTTACCGTGATCCGTGATTGGAGGAACGACGGAGTCGCGATTTTCATCATGAAGAGGAGGATTGTCGGGCCCTATGGGATTCGTTCCGCTGCGATCGTGCTCGGCTTTTTCGACGCTTGACTGCGTCTGCGCGGCGGCTGTTCCGATAGCACCCAACGCCGCAGCGCCAAGCGCAGCTGATTGCATAAAATTTCTCCGCGAAAATGAACTGGCATTCCTGTCACTGTCGTCGCTCATGGCCTCCCTCTCAAAAATCAGCGCCGCGGAAGTCAGTCAGAAAGAAAAATCCGTGGCCAATAGCCAATATGGTTCGTGGCGAGCGCTGTTACCGTCCGTGAAATGCCGCAATTGCCGCTAATCGCGAACCGTAAGCACGCCGTCGGTGGAAACGAAATTCGCGAGTGCATCCCTGATATCGATTTCGGATCAGCGATGAGATAGCAACAGGTCGGGTATGAAATGCCGAGGCGAAATTGAACAAGGAGCGAAGTGATACACGACAGTCCAGGCCAGATAGGAGCTTGTCGTCTAGAGCCGTAAATCGAGAACCGCCGAAAGGCTCGGAAAAGCCGAAGCGAAGCAGTGCCTCGTGCATCGAAACGTATCGAGGGAGTTTCCGGCTGGAGCAACTCCCCCGCCGTTCATTGTGGCGGTAGGTTGCAGGCGCGACACGTTACGTTGCGCTTACCTGCGATCTGGCCCATGAAATCGTGACGCCCCTCAGAGACTTCTAGCAAGCGCGGACTCACGCATTCGGCACCACGTCGAAGTCCGCGGATCACAACTCAAAAACCACCAACGCAAAACCCGCGAAAGATGGGCAGTCGATTTGATTTTTCAGCATCCTTCCAGGAGATAAGCAGATGAGCTCACCTCAAGCAATTCCATTTCCCCGAGATGAATCCGGGGATCCGGTTGCAGCAGAGATCTTTTTGCAGCCGATTGCAGCGCCCTCCGTACTGGGTTTGTACGGGTTTGCCGGAGCCACGTTTATGATTGCGGCGCACATGGCTCACTGGTTCGGCGGCGTCCTGGCCGACGAGTACCTTGCGGCGTTCGCGGCCGTGTTTGGAGGAATCGCGCAGTTCACGGCAGGCATGTGGGGTTTTAAGGCGCGTGACGCGCTCGCCACCGCCATTCATGGAACTTGGGGCTCGTTTTGGATTGCCTACGGGTTGCTGCAACTGGCGTTCATGACCAAGGTCCTGCCCCAACCCACGGGAGTGTTTCAGGCTCTGGGCTTCTGGTTCATAGTATTGGCGGCGATTACGTGGATGGGCCTGTGGGCTGCGATTGCCGAAAACAAGCTGGTCGCCGTAGTCCTGGGGTTCCTCGCGGCGGGATCAACGGTGGCCATTTTCGGCGAGATGCTAGGCACTGGCTGGATCCAAATATTGGCGGGATATCTTTTCATCGTCTCCGCGATCGTGGCGTGGTACACGGCAAGCGCCATGATGCTCGAATCCGCGTTCCATCGTCCTGTGTTGGGTTTGGGTAAAACCGCCCGTGCAAAGAAAGCCCCGAATCTGATGCCCGGCAAGGGCGAACCTGGAGTGATTCGCGGCCAATAGTTGCTGGAGTCGATTTTGATTTTGGTGGAGCCGATGGGATTCGAACCCACGACCTCCTCGATGCCATCGAGGCGCGCTCCCAACTGCGCCACGGCCCCACGGGAGTGATGAGTACTCTTATAGCATCGAACGGAAGGGCGGTCAAACGAGGCTTCGAGCCGCTGAATATCACGTAAGCGGCAGAATCTAAATAGCTTACCTGTCTTTCGGGCGGCCTACTCTTACGTCACTATTGCATTTCCGGAATTCTGCTATGCTTGGAACATAGTTGGGAACTTGGTGTCTAAGGGAAATAGCAGGCACCCTTGGCAGAACGGCGGATTAAGGGATGTCCGAACTCGCGCAAGGTCTTACTTGGGGCCGGGACGAAGCCGCGTTGGTTACGGGGCTGCAGGCGGGCTCCGACGAAGCATTTGATTATTTGGTGACGTACTACCATAGTAGCGTACATAATCTGGTGTACGGGATTCTGGGCGACCCGGCCGACGCAGCGGACGTCACGCAGGACGTATTCATACGGGTGTTCCGCGGGATTCATGGGTTTCGGGGCAGCAGTTCGCTGAAAACCTGGCTGTACCGGGTGGCCGTTCGGCAGGCGTTAAATCACCGGCGCTGGTGTTGGCGGCATCACCGGGATCAAGTTTCAATCGATGCGGGCGAGGAAGGGCGTAGCAGGCGTTTCGATCTGCCGGACGCAACAGCAACGCCGTTTGACGAATGCGCCGTACACGAGATGCAGGCGAAAGTCAGAAAGGCGCTGGCGACGGTGCCTCCAAAATTCCGGAGCGCGGTGATCTTGCGGGATTTGGAAGGGCTCGCCTACGAGGAAATCGCGGAAGTATTGGAAGTTTCGGTGGGCACTGTGAAATCGCGAATCCTGCGCGGGCGGCGAATACTCAAAGAAAACTTAGAGCCGCTATTGCGCAGCGGGGTGGCTGCGATCCGAAAGAATTCGTGGGCGGCGAGCGCGTTTCAAGGTGAACTGGCAGGGAGCGATTCGGGTGGCTTGAAGGTGCTGTCGATGGAATCGCATGGAGCGAGTAGATGAATTGCAGCGAGGCACAGCGGCGCATCCCCGGGTACTTTGACGGAGCGATCAATGCGTCCGACCATGTGCGCCTGTGCGGGCATCTGCGAAATTGCCCGGATTGCCGCGAAGAGCTGGAACAGTATCGATTGCTGACGGCGCAGTTGGCGAGCCTGGAGCCGGTGGCGACGCCTTCCGATTTGGCCGTGCGCATTCGCATCAACGCGCTGGAGCGGCCGTCGCGATGGACCGTAGCCAGCCGGCTGTGGGCGCGCACCGTAATAGCCTTCCAAAACATTTTCGAGCCGCTTGCGGTGCCTGCCACGGGCGGAATACTGACTGCGGTGGTGGTTTTCGCGCTGGTTGTCGAAAGCCTGGTGATGGGCATTCCGATGGGCCGGCCGATTCCCAACGATCAGCCGCTCAACCTGGTACAGCCGGCGGAACTCGAACAACTGGCTCCGTTTCCCGTTTCGACCATCATGGATGCGACCGACCGTGGCAACGCGGGAGGATTGATGGTGGAAGCCACGGTGAACGCGGACGGGGAAGTGCAATCTTACAAGATTCTGTCCGGGCCGGATTCGACGGCGGTGCAGGAACAAATCGACGAAATTCTGATGTTCTCGCGTTTTCGTCCCGAGCTGAATTTCGGGCGTCCGACGTCGGGCGGGCACGTGTTCCTAAGTTTCGATCAGGTTCGCGTGCGCGGCTAAGGACGCGCGGCTGTTGGCCTTCCAAATTTTCCCGAATCCACGCATTGACTCCACTAAATCCCATGGCTACAGTTTGCTGTACGCGCGAACTCCGTTCGCGGAAGGCGCGGCAACAGGAGGGAACGCGCCGGTCGACTGATTTCGCTTCTCGCGCCGGCGATTAGGCCATGCGACAAACGCTTCTTAGGCATTTCGTAATTGGATTGCTCGTCGGCTCGGTGTGTTTATGCACGCCAGGCGCGAAGGCGATGCCGAAGCCGCGGCAGCAGGAATCCGCCGCGCAGGAACAGTCGCCCATCAACGTGCAGGCAAGCCGGCGCATTTTCGCCATCTTGTGCGCGCTGGACGCCGCAGGATTCGGCGTGAACGAAAGCACCATGGGAGACATGCCGCAACGGCTGAAGCTGCGTGCGGCACTGCTGGCGATGAGGGGGCCGGCGGCGGACGCGGTGCGGCAGTTTTATAGCCAGCATGCGCTGGGGGATTCATCGGAAATCCTTTCGCAGTACATCACGCTGGCGCTGGTGATGGGCCCGCCTCCGGATTTTAAATTCCTAGGCGATCGGGAATCGCTTCCTCCGGACGCGCTGCCGATCCAGGGATTCCAACCAGTGCTGGCGGCCTTTTATCAGGCGGCGCAATTGGACGTACGATGGCAGGAGATCGAGCCTGAATACGAACCCCAGATTACGCGCTACCGCTTGGCGCTTTCGCAAATCGTGACCACCTCGGACGCATACCTGCGGGAAATCGTGAAGCCGAACGGCAGCACGTTCACGGTGTACGCGGAACCATTCGTTGGATCGCGGATCAATTTCCGGAATTACGGCGCGGCATACGCGGTGGTTGTGGGGTCGAGAAACGATGCGGCTGTGGAGGCGATCCAGCACGCGTATCTGCACTACATGCTGGACCCGATGGTATTGCGCAATGAGGCGGCGATCCTCGGAAAGGCGCAATTGTTGCGAACAGCGGAGCGCGCGCCGGAGTTGCCGTCGGAGTACCAGGGGGACTTCGTATCGTTCTTCGATGAGTGCTTGGTGCGTGCCGCCGATTTGCGCGTACGAAACGTGCCGGAAAGCCAGCTGCAATCCGATCTGGCGAAGGAAGACGCGTCGGGATTTATTCTGGTACGTCCCCTTGTGGCGCAGCTCAAGATTTTCGAAAAGGCTGAGCCGGCGATGTCGTATTACTTCCCGGACTTGATCAACGGCATCGACGTGGAGGCTGAGCAGGCACGATTTCAGAATTACAAATTCGCGCAGGGGCCGACGCCGCTGGCCGAGGAATTGAGCTTCTCGCAGGCGACACGGGCATCGCAACTGGACCGCATGCTAGCACAGGGAGATCAGGAAATCGCGCAGCAGAACGCTTCGGGAGCGGCGGCGATTTTCGAGCAGGTCCTAGCGAAATATCCGAATAATCCCCGGGGTTTGTACGGATTGGCAGTCGCTTCGGTGCTTTCCGGAAAGGCCGATCGCGCAAAGGATCTGTTTCAGAAGGTTGTGGAGCTATCGTCAAGCGCGGAATCGAGCGAACAGGCCCCCGCCGCGCACGCGGACCCCGAGGTGCTGGCATGGTCCCACGTGTACTTGGGCCGCATACATGATTTAGAGGACGATCGCGAATCGGCGCTGAGCGAATACCGGGCAGCATTGGGAGTGGATGGCGCTCCGGAAGCGGCGCGTATCGCGGCGCAAAATGGAATGGAGGCGCCCTACGCCCCGCCACAGGCCGCGGGCGGCAGCAACTGATCGCCGTCAGACCTTGCGCTGGTGAATCGCCCCGCGTAGAGCTACGCTAGTTGCGAGTCCGCTGCAAGCGCGGGTGAAAGCGGCGGGCATTGATATTGATGCAGCGGAGCTGTTGGGCGGCGTTCAAGGTAAACGCGCCGTGAAAAGGCCAGGCTGAAAGAAAGGTAGATATCGACGATCGAGAGGAGCGGACGATGAACTTGCCAGGGGGGAAGCTGGTTGGCAGCCTAGCAGCGGTGGCTTTCGTGTTGGCGTTAATGGAGTCGCCAGGGTTGTTTGCGCAGGGCGCGGGTCAGGGAACGTCGACGCAGACACAAGAATCGGTGAATCAAATGCAAAATCAGTTGCACTATTTGACGGACGTGCAGCGGCAGACCAACGTCGATCCGTCACAGCAGGCTGCGTACGACAAGTTCTACCATTCCAGTTCGGATGAGCCAGATCAAAAGATCAAGCTGGGAACCGATTTCTTGCGGAAATATCCGCAGAGCCCGTTTACAGAAGCCGTGGATGCGGGGCTAACCAACGCGTATTTCGAGAAACAAGACTGGAACAACTTTTTCTCGTATGCCGACAAAACGCTGGCGATGAATCCGGACGAAGTGGATGTTCTGACCTCGGTTGGATGGGTGATCCCGCACCAAATCGACACGAACGATTCCAGCGCGGCGCAGCGCCTTGACACCGCCGAAGCGGACGAAAAGCATGCTCTGGATGTGCTGGCGAAAATGCCCAAGCCCAAGGGTCTCTCCGAAGATCAGTTCGCGGCGGTGAAGGCGGAAAAGGCGCATCAGGCGCACAGCGCGCTCGGATTGATCTATTTCCGGCGCGGAGATTACGCGAATTCGATAAACGAGCTGCAACAAGTCACGCAAGGAACGAGCGGGGTTGATGAGACCGACGTGTACGTTTTGGGCGTGGACTTGCAGCAATTGAATCGGCATAGCGAAGCGGCGTCTGCGTTCACGCGGTGCAGCCAGATGGGCGGGCCGTTGCAGGATCGCTGCAAGCAGAGCGCGGACCAGGAAGCGAAGCTCGCGCACGGAGGGATGTGACGCCGCTCGTCAAGAGTGTCCAGCCTAAGCTAACGTAGAGGGGCCAAGATCATGAGAACATCTTCGATGCTCAGGAACATTTTCGTTTTTGCGGCCGTGCTGGCGGCGACCGCGATATTCCTCACGCTCTGCCGCGCGCAAGGCACGGACCCGAATTTCGTTGTGCCCGAGAAGGAACAGCAGCAGCAAAACCAGGAGCTGAAGGTTCGGGCCATGTCGCAGCAGAAAGGTTCCGAAACTCCTAAAGTCGATCCGAAAGAGAGCAAGGCGTACAAAGAGTTTTACGACACGAACCCGCAAGACGCCGATAAGCGGATTCAGCTCGGCGAGGCGTTCGTGAAGCAGTACCCGTCCGGCCCCTATACCGAAACCGTCTATGCAGGCTTGGTGCAGGCCTATTATTTGAAGCAGGATTGGAACAACATGTACGCGTCGGGTGACAAAGCGCTGGCGATCAAGCCGGACGACGTGGATGTGCTCGTTACCGTTGGCTGGGTGATACCGCACGTCTATACGCCGAGTGAACCCAACGCAAACCAGCAGCTCGATAAAGCGCAGACCTGCGAAACAAAAGCAATTCAGGACATTCCGAACTTGACGAAGCCCGCCGATTTGACCGACGAGCAGTTTGCGACAGCGAAAGCCGAGAAATTAGCGGAGGCTCACAGCGGACTGGGTCTCGTCTATTTCCGCCGCCAGGACTACGGCCAGGCTGCCAAGGAACTGCAGCAGGCCACGCAAGGCGCTCCGCATCCCGATCCGACGGACTATTTCGCGCTCGGCGCGGCGTTGCAGAATACGCAGCAGTACAGCCAAGCAGTCGACGCGTTCGACCATTGCGCTCAGATCACTGGCCAATTGCAGGCGCAATGCAAGCAGTATGAAGACCAAGCGAAGAAACTTGCAGCGCAAGGAAAGTGAGCGAAACGCAACGCGGAATGACTGAGCAGGAGCGTGCTGAACTCGAAGAAATGCTCGGGCACCATTTTGATCGTCCCGAGCGGTTAGAGCGCGCTCTGACGCACCGTTCGCTTCGCCAGGAAGCGAGCGGGATCGACAACGAGCGGTTGGAATTTCTAGGCGACCGCGTGCTCGGGTTGGTGGCGAGCGAACGGCTTTTCGAGCAGTTTCCAAACTGGGAGGCGGGAAAGCTTTCGAAGGGGCTCGCTCGCCTGGTCAGCGCTACTTCGATTTACAGCGTTGCCAGGAAGCTCGATCTCGGCCGGTTCCTGCGGCTCGGTCCTGGTGAGGAAAAGACTGGCGGCAGGGAAAAGAAGCGGCTCCTGGCGGACGCGTACGAAGCCATCGTTGGTGCGTTGTATCTGGATGCCGGGCTTCCCTCCGCAGCCGATTTTCTGTGCCGCACGCTGATCGATCCCGCGTTAGCGGGCGAGGGCGACGGCCTGGAAGAACTGGACCACAAGTCGGCGCTCCAGGAATGGCTGCAGCAGCGCGCCATGGAGCCCGTCGCGTATCGAGTGCGGAAGGAATCCGGTCCCGAGCATCAGAAGGTCTTCGAAGTGGAAGTGTGGCACGGCGACCGCAGGCTGGCAGCATCCGAGGGAACAAGCAAGAAGCAGGCGGAACAGGCCGCGGCGCGGCTAGCGCTGCATCAGTTGGTAGAGAACGCATAGATGGACGGAATGGAAACCGGCGCTCCGCCGTTAGAAGTGACGCAAGAGCCCGCGAGCGCGGATGGGCAGCAGAACCCGCCCCAGGCCGGAATTGGCGTGGCACGGCGCAGGGCGAGTAACGGGCTGGCGGAGTTCGTCGAATCGCTCGTAGTCACAATTCTTCTGGCGCTATTTGCCACCACGTTTGTGGTGCAGGCGTTCAAAATTCCGTCGGAATCGATGGAACCAACTCTGCTGGTGGGCGACCATCTGCTGGTGAACAAGTTCGTATTCGAAGGCACCGGCGCGTGGTACGACAAGCTGTTGCCTTACCGTGCGATCCGTCGCGGCGACATCATCGTATTCAAATATCCGTACGACGATCATCCGTATTACGTGAAACGGGTGATTGGCGTGCCGGGCGACCGAATCCGCATCTCCGATTCGCGGGTTTTTGTGAACGACAAGCCCGTTTCGGAGCCATACGCAGTGCACGATCCTCTGGCAGACGACCCGTTTGGCGAGGAGTTTCCGCCCGCGCGGGATTCCGTTCCGCGCGATCGGCTGCGGCCCGAATGGGCGGCCCGGATTATGAGCCACGTGCGCAACGGCGAGTTGCTAATTCCAGCAAACCATTATTTCGTGATGGGCGATAATCGCGACGACAGTTGGGACAGCCGCTACTGGGGATTTGTCGATCGCAACGCAATCGTCGGCGAGCCGATTTTGATTTACTGGTCGGTGCGCGCCACGGCGGACGATTACACCGATCGTAGCCTCGCCGGATCGGCGCGCGGGATCGGCTCCACGCTGGAGCACTTGTCCAGCAGCACGCGCTGGAATCGCATGTTGCGCGAGGTTCACTAGCGGCGGTTCGCGCCGCGTGAACGAAACGCTGGTGCGACTTCTCTGAGTTTTGCCGGGCGCGTTCGCGCCCGATCGGATTCAACTTGGATACCGCGGTTCGCGAACAACCTACCCAGTCAAGCGAAATGCCGGAATTTCGCAAACCACGCCACTGGCTGCGGCGCGGAACGGTTTCCGTCCTATTGCTTGCGGGTCTCATATGGGCCGGGGACGCTGCTATTTCCTTGCTCGTCCGGCACAGCCGGGTGCGCACGAGGATCACCGCGCGGTTGGAAGAGGCATTTGGCAGGCCGGTTGAAGTGGGCAGCTATGCGTTCAGCATCTGGGGCGGGCCCGTGCTGAAGGCGGACTCGGTCCGCATCGGCGAAGACCCTCGTTTCGGCAGCGAGTATTTCATCCGCGCGGATTCCATTTCCGTGGGCCTTCGCTGGAGCGGCTTGCTGCGAGGGCACGTCGAGCTAGGAACTCTTTCGGTGAGCGGCGCCAGCCTGAATTTAGTTCGCGCGCCGGATGGAGACTGGAATTTGGCGGAGTGGCTGCCTCGGCCTCCTGCTGGCGGACTGCCGTCCGCGAGCGCCCCCGCCGCGTCTTCGCCGAGCGTGCAATTCCGCCGGATCGACATCAGCGACAGCCGCATCGATTTCAAACGCGGGTATGAAAAGCTGGCGTTCGCGCTTGTGGACGTGAACGGCTCGATGGAAACGGATGCGCCGGGCCGGTGGCGCATCGACGTGACAGCATCGCCCTGGCGCGCGGCCGTCTTGACGCAGCAGCCTGGCGTGATACGCGTAAGCGGCCATATCGGCGGGACATCTTCGCGGCTGCGGCCTGCCGCACTTCAAATTACGTGGACGGACGCTTCGATCTCCGATTTATTCCGGCTTGCCCGCGGCGACGACTTTGGCATTCGCGGAGACGTGGCAATTTCCATCAGCGCGCGCACCGAACCGAGTGGTCCCGTGAACGGTTGGGTGCTCACCGGCATCGCGCGGGTCCGCAATCTGCACCGCTGGGATATGGCCGCGCGTCCGGATAACCCGTCGCTGAATTTCATTGTCCGCCAAGCTCTCTTGGATCCCGGCCTTTCCCGATTGCAGGCGCCGGACCTGCAAGTTGACGCGCCGCATTCGAGTGCGCAAGTGAGGGCGGCGTTCAATTGGACGAGCGGGCCTCCCGCGGGCAGTCGCCCCGGCGAGCCTCCTGATTCCGTGGAGTTAACGTCCTCGCACATCGATCTAAGAGACGCGTTGAGCTGGGTGCGAGCGTTTCATCCTGGCGTGCCGGACGCGACATCTCTGCACGGCATCGTCGATGTCCGGGCGCGATTGAGTGGCTGGCCGCCGCATCTTTCGAGCGCATCGGTGACGGGCGACCATGTTGACTTGCTTACCTCCGGATTGGCTGGACCAGCGCGGATGCGTCCGGTCGATCTGCGATACGATCACGGTACGATTTCGCTGGAACCGGCCACGCTGACGTGGAAGACAGCGGCGGATCACGGGGCCTCGTTTCGCATAGATGCGTCGTCGCGCGCGCGGAAGCAGCTTTTTCCTTTGTGGCGGATATCGGGCGCAGCGGACGACGCCAGCGGCATCACCGCTTTGGCCGCTTCTTTGGGGCTGAGCTTTTCACGTGGCTGGAATTTGCAGGGTCCGCTTTCGTGCGACCTGCGTTGGCAGCGCTCTCAATATCCGTGGGATTCGCAGCCCGTTGGGACGATTTCCTTGGGCATCGCCGGCGCGAAATCCGCCAGCGTATCGTTGCGCGTGCCGTACCTCAATTTGCCAGTCGAACAAATACGCGCGCGCGCCGAGCTTAAGCCCGGCCTGACCCAGATCGCCCTCGCCTCGGCAAAAGCATTCGGCGCGAATTGGACCGGCACATTTGAGCGCAGGCCAGCCGATGCTGAGTGGCGGTTCGCGCTTTCCGCCGACCGGCTTTCCGCTGCCGACCTAGATCGGTGGCTCAACCCACGCTGGCGCGAGAGCTTTCTCGACCGCGTGCTGCCATTTCTGGGACAGCCGCCGGCGGTCCTTGCGCCCGAGACTCTTCGCGCGAGCGGTATCCTGGCCGTTGGCGAGTTCGTGCTTGAGCCGCTGTTGATCCGCAAGCTTTCCGGAAATTTCCGAATCGACGGGCGCCGCATCGAGTTCTCGGACGCAACGGGCCAATTCTACGGCGGCCACGCCAGCGGTCTGCTGCGCGCGAATCTCTCGGCGATCCCGGATTATCACGCTGAATTTACTCTCTCAGGAATGGATGCATCCTCGCTCGCCGCCGCAGTCCCAGCCCTGGCGGGCTTGCGTGCAAATTCGATTGATGGGCAGCTGTTGATCGACGCGAAAGGCGCAAATCGCGCGGATTTGACCGCCTCCATCGCATGTAAAGGAAATGCCCAGGCCAATGGCGTGGCGCTGCGCGGGCTCGATCTGCCAAAGGCGCTCGGTTCCGCGCTTGCGTCGGGTGCTGACGGGCGAATCGCTTCGGCGTCCGCGGCGTTTACATGCGCGCATCGCGTCATCCAGTTTCAGAGACTCGCGTTGGCGCTCGCCGATGGACGTTCGCTGATCGGCGCGGGCACGGTAGGATTCAACCGGAGCCTCGACATGCGTTTCCAAGCGACGCCTCCAGAGTCGAAAAACGGCGCCGCTGGGTTCCGGCTGGCTGGTGATTTATCGTCTCCGCAGATTAACCGCATCGCCCGAACCGACCGCCATCGCTGATTCCGCGCGTCACGCGTCAATTGCGACTGCGAAAACCATGTGCTAGCGTTCAGAAGATGAGGGGGAAGGCTGGTTTTGGTGCGGCAGGCGCTGTAGGGCGCCGCTTGTTCGCCATCTTCGCTGTTTTGCTTGCGGTGGCATTTGCCGCAGCCTCCGCTGAACGAACTCATTTGCATGCGCAATTCGCGCCGGGCGAAACGCTCTACTACCGCATCGAAACGCACACGCTTTCGACAGGCAAGACCACGACTCCCATCATCGATCCCGAAGGCGGCACGAAGTTCAGCCAAGCCGTGGATTTGCTCGTGCGAGTTGGTGTGCTCCCTGCTTCCGGTGCGGATGGAAACGCGCCAGTTGCGGCTCGCATGCGGCTGACCTACGAGCAGGCGCACGCCGATTCGCAAAGTGATGCGTCGCGAGTGGATGCGCTGTCTGCAAGCGAGGACTACGATCGTCTCGAGGGAAACTCGTTCGAGCTGACGCTCAGCCCCGACGGCGCGATATCCGATTTCGAGGATACCGACAATACGCTGCCCAATGCATCCGAAGCGCTAACCGCGTTTTCCTGGATCAAGGAGCTCATTGCCGCCAACAGCTTTCCGCGGCGGGGAATCGCGATCGGAGATAAATGGCCGAGCGAGAGGCCCGTTGACGACGTGCCGCTTACCGGATTCGTTTGGCGCGCGGAATCCAATTACGTGCGCGAAGCGCCATGCCCGTCGGTCGGAGGCAAAGATGAGCAGCCCCGCGCTTCCGCTCAAACTGTGCAGCAGTGCGCGGTGATTTTGACGCGATTCCAGATCGTGCGACGGAGCTCCGCGCACGCCGATCAGACGCCTCCCGATTACATCCGCCACGGGCTGCGGGCGGCGGGCACGCTTACCGGCTCCGGCGAAAGCCTGGATTCTTTTTCGCTCGCGTCGGGATTGCTCGTGAGTTCCACGCAAAGCAGCACCGAGCGCTCCGATTTCGATATCATCGATGCCTCGAACGGCGAGAAAATCCATCGGGCCGGGCAAGTGCAGACGCAAACCGTGATCGCGCAGGCTTCTCCGCCCGCGCCGGCCGCCGCGCCGCACTATTAGAGCGCACATGGTTCACGATCTACGGGAGCCGAACGGAAGTTCATGATAAAGTCATCGCATTTTTATGCGCTTCGGCGCATAATTATTCTCAACGGCCCCTCATGATTCGAGCGCGCAACGCGGTATTGCCGGACGTGGAGCACATCCACGCGATCATTCAGCCCTATGCGGACGCCGGCACGTTGCTGCCACGCCCCATGGCGGAGCTTTGCGAAAACGTTCGCGATTTTGTGGTGGCTGAAGACGGCGGCCGCGTGATCGGCTGTGGCGCGCTGCACCTCTACGGCACGCACCTCGCGGAAATTCGGTCGATTGCCGTCGCGCCGGAGGCTAAAGGACGCGGCGCGGGCCGCGTGCTGGTGGAAGCGCTAATGAGCGAATCGGAGCGTCAGAGCGTGACTTGCGTCTGCCTTTTTACCCGCACCCCTGAATTTTTCGCCCACCTGGGATTCGAAGTGGCGCGCCGCCAGGAACTGCCCGACAAAATCTACAAGGATTGCGTCTGCTGCCCCAAGCTTTCGAGTTGCGACGAAATTGCCATGGTGAAGGGCCAAATCCCCGCCAATACGAATGGTTTGCGAGACCCTCGCATTGCCATTCCGTTCGTTCAGCTCAAGCCTTGAGCCTTCGCGTATAATAGTAGTTTTAGGCGGTGCCGATCCGGCGGATAGAGGGATACCCGGCGATGGATTTCAAGCTTGCCAGCAACTACGAACCCCGCGGCGATCAGCCGGAGGCCATTTCCCGCTTAATCCGTGGTCTGAACGACGGCGACCGTCACCAGGTGCTGCTCGGCGTCACCGGTTCGGGCAAGACGTTCACCATGGCGAAGGTGATCGAGGCGGCGAACCGCCCGGCCATCGTTCTGGCACATAACAAAACGCTTGCCGCGCAGCTTTTCCACGAATTTAAGGGGTTCTTCCCACAAAACGCCGTCGAATACTTCGTCAGCTACTACGATTATTACCAGCCCGAAGCCTACGTTCCGGCGAGCGACACGTTTATCGAAAAGGAAGCCACCATCAACGACGAGCTCGATAAGCTGCGCATGAGCGCCACGCGCTCGCTTTTCGAGCGCCGCGACGTGGTGGTGGTGGCGTCCGTCTCCTGCATTTACGGCCTCGGCTCGCCGGAAGCCTACTACGGCATGGTGCTGATGCTGGAAAAGGGCCAATCCATCGCGCGCGAATCGATTCTCCGCAAGCTGGTCGAGATTCAATACGACCGCGCGGAGGATTTGCGCCGCGGCACGTTTCGCGTTCGTGGCGACACGATCGAGATTTTCCCTCCTTACGACGATTTGGCAGTGCGCGTCGAGATGTGGGGCAGCCAGGTCGAAAACATCCGCAAGATCGATCCGCTCACCGGCGAAATCCGTTCGCGCGAAGGCGAAATCGCGCGCATGCCGATTTACCCGAAAACGCATTACGTATTGCCCGCCGAACAGCGCGAGCGGGCCATTCAAACCATCTACGAAGAGCTCGACTGGTGGAAAGTCGAACTGGCGCGCCAGGGAAAGATCGTCGAATCGCAGCGCATCGTGCAGCGCACGTTATTCGACATCGAAATGATGCGTACCATCGGCTACTGCCACGGCATCGAAAACTATTCGCGGCATCTTTCCGGCCGCCTGCCCGGCGAAGCGCCGCCCACGCTGCTCGATTACGTTCCCCAGGACTATCTGCTCTTTATCGACGAATCGCACCAGACCGTTCCGCAAATTCGCGGCATGTATCATGGCGACCGTTCGCGCAAGCAGACTCTCGTCGATTACGGCTTTCGTATGCCTTCGGCGCTTGATAACCGTCCGCTGAATTTCGAGGAATTCGAGCATCGCGTAAATCAAGCGATTTACGTGTCGGCTACGCCCGGTCCATACGAGCTGACCAAATCCGGCGGCGTCGTGGCGGAGCAGGTGATTCGCCCGACGGGACTCGTCGATCCGGAAGTGGTAGTGAGGCCGGTCAAGGGCCAAGTGGACGATCTGCTCGAGGAAATTCGCCTGCGCGCCGAGCGCAGCGAGCGCGTGCTCGTCACCACGCTTACCAAGCGGATGTCCGAAGATCTGGCCGAATATTTCGGCGAAGTGGGAGTTCGCTGCCGCTATCTGCATTCGGAAATCGAGACGCTCGAGCGCGTGCGCATCCTGCGTGATTTACGGCGCGGCGAATTCGACGCGCTCATCGGCATCAACCTGCTGCGCGAAGGTCTCGATCTGCCGGAAGTTTCTCTTGTCGCGATTCTGGACGCCGATAAAGAAGGCTACCTTCGCAGCGCCACGTCTCTGATTCAGACGATGGGCCGTTGCGCTCGCCACATTGAAGGACGCGCCATCTTGTACGCGGACACGATGACCGATTCGATGCGCCAGGCCATCGGCGAAACCAATCGCCGCCGCGCGAAGCAGCAGGCGTACAATCAGGAGAACAACATCACGCCGCAATCCGTGATCAAGGCTGTCGATATGCAGCTCGCGAAGATCGTCGAAGCGGATTACGTCACGGTTTCGATGGATGACGTAGCCGCCAGCGAAATTGCGACCGAGGAGCAACTGCTGCAAGTGATTTCGCAGCTTGAAACGCAGATGCGCGAAGCAGCCAAAAATTTCGATTTCGAACGCGCCGCCGCTTTGCGCGATCGCATTCGCTCGCTGAAGCAACGCGACCTCGGGTTTGTCACGGCGAACGATCTGCCCTCGACCGCTGCGGAGACGACGCGGCCAGCGCAGTTGCCGGACTTACCAGCGCCTGCTGCGAATTTCGGGAGTAGCGCTGCGGCGCCAGCAGCCGTTCCCGCCGTTGCGAGCACCGCCGAAGCAGCCCCGGCTCGCCAACGAAAAAAGCGCCATGCAAAATAGCGCGCGCTGGGTAGGTCTTCTCCCGACGGCAAGCAAAGCGAACTGGCTGGCGAATGGCCGTTAGCCGCTCACTGGCAGCGGCGCGCTGTTGTGCGATTCTGGTCGCCGCTTGCGCTTCGGTTCTCGTCGTCCCGCTCGCCCGCGCTCAGCAATTTCCGCCCAACAACGAATTTGGCGTTTGGGGCGCCTACTCGGTGAATTCGCCTGACGTCTACACCAGCCAGGGCCACATCCAATTCGGCGTCGCCGCGTTCCGCTACGGCCGCCTGTTGCACAAGTCGCCCTTTTACACAGTCGAGTACACGGTGGATGTGGAGCCGGTGGAAGTCTCGCGAGCCAACGTGTACGAATCGTGCGAGGTCCTTTATCACGGGGTCGTGCAGCCCGGTTCCTGCGCGATTGGCAAGCAATGGATTTACGCCGGCGGGCTGAGTCCTTTCGGCTGGAAGCTCAATTTCCGCCCACAGCGCCAATGGCAGCCGTTCGCGGCGTGTAGCGGCGGATTTGTTATGTCGCAGAAGGCAATTCCGGAGGATATCCCCAAAGCCACGCGGTTCAATTTCACTGGCGAAATTCAACTGGGCGTGGAGCACTTCAACCGCAAGCGCACGCGCGCATGGATTTTTTCCTACAAGCTGCAGCACATCTCCAACGGTTTCCGCAGCTCCGTCAATCCCGGCGTGGATTTGAACATGCTCGCAGTTGGCTACTCGTTCTTCAAATAACTGAGCGCTGCCTACACGAGGATCGTGGGGCGCTGTTTCTGCGTCCCGCGTGTGGTGGGCATGATGCCGCGCCGGAGAACTATCACACCACGCCGCGGCGCAATTCATCCAGCGGATAAAACGTCCCGCGCCACACGATTCCGCCCTGCCACAGTGTGACGATCATCGAGCGTGCCAGCATCCATGCGAAAATCAACGCGCCAATAGGAAACGTAATCGCGTACGCGATCGGCGCGCGAAATTCGTTTGCAACGCCGGCCGCCGCGGCGAGCGGCAATGCGACGGCAATGGCAGCGAAAATCCGCGCCCAGCCATGAACGAACGGCAGCGCCGCGACGGGTGCATCGAACATCACCAGCAACCCAAAGATCTGCAGGAGCGTGACTGGAATGCGATACCCCGAGGCAGCGAAGAAATTCTTTGTCGTTCCGTGAATCATGTTGCGTACGCCCGCGTGCCAGTGAACACTCACCGCGTTTCCGGCTTTGGCCGCGCCGGAGCGCACGCCAGCCTCTTTAGCCAGCTTCCCCAGCTTCATATCGTCAATCACTTCCATCGCCAGGCGTTGGTGCGTGCCCATTCGTTCATACGCGCCGCGCCGCAACATCTGAAACGCGCCGACGCCCGAATAGCCCTGCGAGCGCGTGTCATTCGCCGACCACGGACGCGTGCCGGCCACGAGCGCCAAGCCGAAAAACGTCATCGCGATTTTTTCGCCGAACGTGAACATCTTCGCGCGCCCGAGCAGCGTCACGTGCTCCCATTTTTTTGCTTCCGCGAGAGCGATCGTCCGCTGCAGCAGGTCTGGCGCGAAATGAACGTCCGCGTCCGTGAAAACCAGCCACTCGCCATTCGAGTTCTCGTACGCTTTTTGCAGCGCGTGCGGCTTTCCCAGCCATCCGAGGGGAAGGGAATCGACGCGCACTGGTTTCAGCCGCGCATCGCGCCCGGCGGCCTCAGCTAAAATCGCGCTCGTCGCATCTATCGAACGGTCATCGACGGCAATCACTTCGTAGTTCGGGTACGCGAGCGATAGCAATGTTTCGAGCGCGTGTGGCAGCTTTTCAGCTTCGTCGCGCGCGGCGAAGAGGATCGAAACGGAAGGACAGCGCTCGTTCGCAATCGGCGGCACATCGTCAATCGACGCGAGCGATGGCACTCCTCGCGCCAGGTCATACGCCTCCGCGATCCAGAGCGCCGCGATCGCGCCGAGCAAAATCGTCCACAAGAGATGCCAGTGCATTTCCCCTCAGCGCAAACCTCGATACAAGATATGCTAGCACGCTCGATGAAGCGCACACTTTCCATCGTCGGCGCCGGACGCGTAGGCACAACGCTCGGCAAGCGTCTTAGCCAGCTTGGCTGGCGTATCGGGGCTGTCGTCACGCGCTCCCAGCGGACCGCGCGCGCAGCGGTCAGCGCAATCGGCGCCGGCCGCACCCACGCAACGATCGCCGCGGATATTCTGGATTCCGACGTGGTGCTTCTGACTACTCCCGACGACTCGATGGCAGCGGCCGTGCATTCGCTCGCGAAAATCGGCGGCCGACGATGGCGTGGCAAGGTGATCCTGCACACCAGCGGCGCGCTGGATCGCGGCGTGCTCGATCCGCTAGCGCGCCTCGGCGCGTCAACTGGTTCGCTGCATCCGATGCAGACGTTCAGCGGGCGTAATGTGCCGAAACTCGAGGGCGTCACATTCGCCATTGAAGGCGACGCAAAGGCGGTGCGCGTGGCCAAGCAAATCGCCCGCAGTTTAGGCGGCGTCCCCATGTCAATCGCCAGTGCCGATAAGCCTGCCTACCACGCCACCGCCGTGCTCGCCGCCGGCAGTGGATTTGCGCTCATCGAAGCGTCTGTCCAGATGCTCGAAAAAATCGGCTTCACGCGCCGCCGCGCCCTCGAAACGCTGCTACCCTTAACCCGCCAGATGCTCGATAATGTAGAAAGACTTGGGCCGCGCGCTGCGTGGACGGGTCCGCTGTCGCGCGGCGATTTCGATATTGTCGCAAAACATGTTCGAGCCATGCGCCGTTACCCGCGTGAGTTTCAGGAATCCTACGCCGCGCTGGCTTTGCTTGCCGCGCGCGTGCTCGCGGATGATCCAGACGCGGCGCTTCGCAAACTGCGGCGTGTCCTGAACGTGTGAATCTGGCATGTGCGCCTCAGCGCGGCAGCTATCTCCCGCGCGAGGAATCAAAGTTGCGCTGGCGAACGGAATCCAACGGAGGCGATCATTGAATTCCACCTCGAAAAAGCTGCACATCCCGGTCGAGCACGCGACGCTCGCCAACGGCCTCCGCGTGGTCGCATCTCCGGATCGCTCAGCGCCCGTCGTCACCGTCGGCGTTTACTATCAGATTGGCTTCCGCTTGGAGCCGCGCGGCCGCAGCGGCTTCGCGCATCTTTTCGAGCACATGATGTTCCGGGGCTCCGAAAACGCCGGAAAGATGGAGCACATCCGGCTCATCAATTCCTCGGGCGGCCTGCTCAA
>JASHPG010000208.1 GCA_030038275.1 Candidatus Acidiferrales bacterium
CGACTTCGGCTTCTCCAAAGCAACCATGAGGTTCTACGACCAACAATTCCAAGGTGATGACAAATCGAACTTTCCGTCCAGCAATCTCTCCCCGACCGCGGTCAAGCTCGCGCACTCCTACGGCACCGTGGCCTATTCGGTTTCACCTAAAGGCGCGCGCGCGCTGCTCAATTACTGCGTGCCCTTGAAGAGCTGGAATATTCCATTCCCCGGAACGGATGTCGTGTCGGAGAACACCGGGATTGATTGCTCGATGAACGGCATCTACGGCTCGATGCAGGCCTTTATCTGCATGCCGCCGCTGGTGATTGAAGATAAGACGCTAAATTCTGACCGCGTAGGCACGGATAGTGCAAATGACAAATAACGCCGCAGATATGCGCAACCAAATCGAGGGTGACCGACAGTTGATCTCACCGTCAAAAGATCAACCGCGCGTCAGTTACGACACAGTGCGCGCTGCCTACCGCTGTATCCTCGGCCGAGAGCCTGAAAGCGAAAATGTACTCCTCTGGCATCAACAGCGCGCAAAAAATCTAGAAGATCTGTTGCGTACCTTTGTGAACTCGGAGGAATATAGGTTCAAAGCGGCGAGGGGCAGCGCCGAACTCCAAGCTTCGTTGCTGAACCTTTTAGCCTATTTCACTCCCCGCAAGGTTATTGGCCACGGGAAAATCCGCGTCGGAAACAAAGCCGGCGACGGAGGTTACGTCATGCTGGACGACTTTAGAGAAATTGGCGGGGCGCTTTCGGCCGGCGTTGGAGGTGACGTTTCCTGGGATGAAGAGATTGCCAATCGAGGCATAGACATTTATCAATTTGACCATACAGTTAGCGGCCCTCCTGTATCCCATGAACGCTTCCACTTCCTTCGACGCGAGATAGCACCGGAAGCAACCCAGAACTCGGAATCTATTCGCAGTCTGGCCGCAAAATTCTCGACTTTGGAAGGCAGACTAATATTCAAGATCGATATAGAAGGCTCGGAGTGGCAAGTATTAGACGCTGCTGAAATAGGAGCCTTTAGTCGGGTCTCCCAGCTCGTCTGTGAATTTCACGACTTCTCCAGCGCTTTAAACGCAGATTGGCTAGCACGAGCGGCGCGCGTATTGAACAAGCTAAATACCGCATTTCAAGTCGTGCACGTTCACGCAAATAACTGGTCGCCGTTTCGCATCATCGCAAACGTACCCGTCCCCGAGGTAATTGAGGTGAGCTTCGTTAATCGATCAATGTACGAATTTGAGGAAACATCGGAGGTTTATCCCACCGTACTTGATCGTCCCAATGCCGAACATCGCCCTGATATTTTCCTCGGTTCAATGCGCATGGGGAATTTCTGCCCGTTACCAGGAGCTCACTGCGCCTCCTTTGCCGACGGCTGATTCAACTATCGAACTTAGACGGACTCTCGACCCAAGAAGCAAATCGGCATCTTTGCACAGGGGCGCGCTATGGGCCTGGAAATGACGGCTGCATTTACTCGGATATACGAGCATGACCATTGGGGTGGTGGCTCGGGGACCGGTTCTCGTCCAGAAAACAATATCGAGTACACTGCTTTCCTCGCTAATTTTTTGCGAAGCAACAAGATTGCATCGGTGGTTGATTTCGGTTGCGGAGATTGGAGATTTTCTAGATTTATTGATTGGTCCAATATTTCTTATCTCGGTATGGATATCGTGAGAAGTGTGGTTGACAGGAATAATGCAAAGTTCGGCGCAGAGAACATTTCATTCCGAATGGCGGAATCCTTATTCGACTTGCCCCCCGCCGACCTGTTGATTTGCAAGGATGTCCTGCAGCATTTGCCAAACCAGCACATCACTGAATTCCTCAAGCACGCTAAGAATTCTTACAAGTGGCTGCTGATAACGAACGATGACTATCCTTCGAATGGCTTAAACTCCGACATACTGCCGGGCCAGTGGCGGGCGATTAATCTCACATCGCCTCCTTTTGAAGAAAAGGCTGCAACGGTTCTAAGTTGGGTCGTTATATCCGAGACACCGACTGTAAGGAAGCGGACGTGCCTCCTCGCAGGTACCGACAATTGCGTCGGCATCCCGGCGGATTTTTTAGACAAAAGAGAGCGGCCTAACCAAGAGCCCCAAGAGATCCCGGCTCGCATTTTTCAAACTTGGAAGGTGAAAGATACCTTGCCCGATAATTTCGCTATTTGGAGTAAAACATTCAGGGAAATGAATCCAGCCTTCATTTACGACCTGTGGGAGGATGCCGACAATCGACGATTCATCGAAGACAAATTTCCTTGGTTTTTGCCAATATATGACCGCTATCCAGCCGAGATATATCGGGCTGACGCCGTACGCTATTTTTATCTGTACGAGTTCGGGGGTATCTACGCCGACATGGATACTGAATGTCTTAGACCGCTCGATGGCTTACGGTGCCTCGGTGACGACATAGTTCTAGGGCGAATGGGGCCCGATATTGACTTTCCACACTCGTTACCGAACGCGATTATGGCGTCACGACCAAGACAAGAGTTTTGGCTTTTGGTGATGGCGCTGCTTGAAGAACCGGCACGCATACGAAGCGCGCCGGAATACGCCACAGGACCAGCATTGCTGAAGAATGCGGTCGATCTGTATGCGAGCGGAGGCAAGAGTTCGGTATTCTCGCGAATTTTGCAGCAATCGAAAAAATTAAATGATGACCAGTTACCTCAGATCGGCAACTCCAAAATAGTAATTTTGAAACCACGCGATTTCTATGCGATCGATTGGTCGGATCCAATTCATCAGCGCCTGCGAAAACAAGTCTTGGATGGTCGCCTTCTTGATCAAAATGAGAAGAAGGAGCTTTTTGACAAGTCGTGGCTCGTTACATACTGGTCGCATGCTTGGTGATATGGCGTGGATCATGGCCGCGTGCAACGCGACACCGGGTCAACATCTGATTAGGATCATTATTTGAAATATCTCCTTGGCCTGCACCCGGTTCCGAAGACACCGAGTTAGGTGTTTTTATGGGACCGGAGGTGGATCATGGAGAGACGAAAGTTTACGCGGGAGTTCAAGCTTGAGGCTGTGCGGCTGATCAGAGATCGCGGGGTCTCGTATGCCCAGGCCTCGCAAGACCTGAACGTCCATCCGACGCAGCTGCGCAGTTGGGTGGGTGCATGCGAACTTGAGAGTGGTGACGTCGCTCTCCGGCGACGATCCCGATTAGGAAAATGACGATCGGCATAGCCCAGACCCTCCTGTCGAACTGGAAGGAGGATTCTCTATGCCCAAGACGATCACCGGAGAGCGCCCGGAATTGAAACCGATCAACGCCGGCGCGGCCGCGATAGACATCGGATCGAAAATGCATATGGCTGCGGTCGATCCGACCTGCACGGACACGCCGGTGCGTGCGTTTGGCACGTTTACACGGGATCTGCACGATCTGGCGGACTGGTTCAATCTGAAGCGGCGCGCCAAGTCGCTGGGCTTTGTTGTGCTGCCTGCTCCAGGCGATGTTGAGGTGGCTGTTTCTTAGGAAAGCCACGGCCTACTTCGCGAAGGAATCGACGTGAAGTTCTCCTTCATTGCGAAGCACCGGGGAATCTGGGCCGTGGATTGGATGTGCGGGGCGCTCGGTGTCTCGCGTGGTGGCTTCTATGCGTGGCTGGGGCGGCCGCGCAGTCGGCGCAGCCGTTGCGATGAGGAGCTCAGCGCCAAGGTTCACGCCAGCTTCCTTGCCAGCGATCGCACCTATGGAGCAAGGCGGGTGTGGAGAGACCTGCTGGCGGACGGAGCCTGGTGTGGATTGCATCGGATCGAACGATTGATGCGATTGCAGGCTCTCAAAGCCCGACCGCGCCGGCGTCGACTGCCGCCTGATCGGGGTGAGCGGCAGGTCGCCGCCGTCGCTGCGAACGTGCTCGACCGCACTTTCGTGGCGCCCACTCCCAATCGCAAATGGATTGCTGACTTTACGTACATCTGGACGGCGGAGGGCTGGCTCTACGTGGCTGTCGTCATCGATCTGTTCTCTCGACGCGTTGTCGGCTGGTCAATGAGTGCAGAGATGACGGCACAACTCGTCACCGATGCGCTGGTGATGGCGATCTGGCGTCGCGGCAAGCCCGACGCGCTGCTGCATCACTCCGATCGCGGCAGTCAATACACCAGCGAGCAGTTCCAGAAGCTCTTGTGCGATCACGGCATCATCTGCTCGATGAGCCGCTCCGGCAACGTCTGGGACAACGCCGCCATGGAGAGCTTCTTCTCGTCACTGAAGACCGAGCGCACAGCCCGAAAAACATACCGGAAACGCAACGAAGCAAAGGCCGACGTGTTCGATTACATCGAATGCTTCTACAATGCCAGGCGCAGACACTCGACGATCGGCTACCTGAGCCCAGTGGAGTTCGAAAAGCGAATGAAATTAGCTTAGGATGCTGTCAACCGAACCGGGTGCAGGCCAGTACTGGCCACGCAGATGATTAGCCACGGCGTGGATATAGATCGTCTCAACTCGATGTTCTTCTATGGAATGCCAAAGCAAAACGCTGAGTATATCCAGGCGTCGAGCCGGGTCGGCCGAACGCATGTGGGCCTAGTGTTCATGTGCCACCATCCGGCACGCGAGCGCGACCAGAGCCACTACGCTCTGTTCGAGAAGTTCCATCA
>JASHPG010000023.1 GCA_030038275.1 Candidatus Acidiferrales bacterium
ATTAAATTTCTGCTCCGTCGCGCCCAGTTCCACGTCCGATTCGAGCGCCACCGCGTCATACGCGGTCAGCAGCGGATAGAGCAACTCGTGCACGGAAATCGGCAGATTCTTCTCCAGCCGCGAACGAAAATCCTCGCGCTCCAGCATACGCGCCAATCGATAGTGGCCGCAGAGCCGCACCACGTCGAAGCTCGACATTTTGCCGAGCCATTCGCTGTTGTAGCGAACTTCGGTTTTCCTTGGATCGAGAATTTTGTAAACCTGGTCGAGATACGTCTTGGCGTTGGCGTCCACCTGTTCGCGCGTCAGCGGCGGCCGCGTTTCCGACTGCCCCGTCGGATCGCCGATCATCGCCGAAAAATCGCCGATCAAAAAAATGGCCGTGTGGCCCATATCCTGAAAGTGTTTCAGCTTGCGCAACACTACGGTGTGGCCCAGGTGAATATCCGGCGCGGTGGGATCGACGCCCAGATAGACGCGCAGCGGCTTGCCGGTGCGCTCCGCGTTTTCGAGCCTCGCTTTCAGCTCCTCGTCGCGGATCACCTCCGCCACGCCTTTTTTCAAATACGAAAGCTGTTCCTGGACTGGCGGGAATTTCGTGGAGGTCACGAGCCGAAAAGCGCCTTTCTTCAGTGTTTTTGCGGCGGGTCGAGCAGCACGCGCCGCCCTTCGATGCGATATCGCCCGTCGAGCACGATGCGCACGGCTTCCGTGTAGATGCGATGCTCTTCGCGCAAAATGCGCGCCGCCAAAATTTCCGGCGTGTCGCTATCTTCCACGGGCACGATGGCTTGCAAAAGGATCGGCCCGGCGTCCAGCCGCTCGTCCACGAAATGCACGGTGCATCCCGTGAATTTCACGCCGTGCTCCAGCGCCTGCCGTTGCGCTTCGAGTCCCGGAAACGCCGGCAGCAGCGACGGATGAATGTTCAAAATGCGATTGCGAAATTCCGACACAAAGTACGCGGAAACCATGCGCATGTATCCGGCCATGCAGATCAATTCCACTTGTTTCTGGCGCAAGGCCGCCACGATCAGCCGGTCGTACGCTTCGCGCTCCAGCCCGCTTGAGGGAATCGCGCGAGCTTCGATGCCGCGCGCCTTCGCTTTCGCGACTCCCGGCGCGTCCGCGCGATTGCTCAGCACGACCGCGATTTCGGCGTTCGGAATGCGCCCGGCGGCCACGCTATCCGCAAGCGCTTCGAAGTTGGATCCGCGTCCGGAGATCAGAACGCCGATGCGGCGTTTCATATTCGACCGAAATTAACACAGTTCCGCAAACGTGCAAAATGATCGAAACCGGCTAGCATCTCGTATTCGCTTGACATAGGCAGTTCAAAGAGACATCGTCTCGGTACTTTTCGAATCGCGAAGGAGCCAATTCATGTATCGTGCGCGGTCGCTCGCCCTGTTCGTTGCATTCGCAATCGCTGCTATGCTCGCCGCGTGTTCGCGCGGGCCGGTTCTTAACCAGCAGACGGGCGCCGAACTTATGGAGCAAAATATCGCCGCCGCCAAAGCCGCCATCAACTCTGCCACCACCGAGTGGAGCAAAGATATCGCCGCGAAGGATATCGACAAATGCGTGGCGATGTATGAAGACGACGCCGTGCTCTTCGCGCCCAATGCGCCAGCTGTGATAGGAAAAGACGCGATCCGCGCCGCGTGGAAGCAGTTGCTAGCGGCGCCAAAAATCCAAATAACATTTCCAGCCACCACGATTGACGTCGCGCGTTCCGCTGATCTGGCTGTTCAGCGCGGCGCGTTCCAGGCGGTCACCACCGACGCGAAAGGTAAGTCGTCCACCGAAAACGGTCGTTTCGTGATCGTCTGGCAGAAGCAGCCGGACGGAAGCTGGAAAGTTCTTGCCGATACCAACGCCGACGTGAAATAGCGCGCGTAACCTACAGCGGAAGTGTACCGGAGTAGATGACACGTGGCTTCCCACTTGTTGCTTTCTCAATGCGGCCAATCACGTAGCTTTTCTCGCGGCGCCGCTTCAGTTCCGCTTGCACGCGGGCGACGTTCTTTGCGGGAATCACGACGATCATTCCCACGCCCAAATTGAACGTTCGCAGCAATTCGTCCCGCTCGATCTGCCCCACGCGCGCGAGGTAGCGAAAAATCGGCAGCACCGGCCATGAGCCCAGCTCGATCACCGCTTGCACACCCTTCGGCAGAGCGCGCGGCAGATTTCCGGTAATGCCGCCGCCGGTGATATGGGCCATGGTTGTAATCCAACCCTGTACCAGAATTTTTTTCAGCAGCGGCCAATAAGCGCGATGCGGCTTCAGCAACTCCGCGCCAATCGGTCCGCCGATCTCATTAACGTAGCTATCGGGCGCCAATTGTTCCACGCCGAACACCAACTTGCGGGCCAGTGAATAGCCGTTGGTGTGCAACCCGCTCGAAGGCAGCGCCAACAGCACGTCTCCCGGCCGCACGTTTTTCGGATCGAGAATCTTTTTCCGCTCTACCGCGCCAACGATGAAGCCGGCAAGGTCGTATTCGCCCGGCGCGTAGATATCGGGCATCTCCGCCGTTTCGCCGCCAATCAGCGAACAGCCGGCGTGTTTTGCGGCGCGGCTCATTCCCGCGATCACCTGCTCGATCACGCGCGGATCGAGTTTTCCCATTGCGATGTAATCGAGAAAGAAGAGCGGCTCGGCGCCTTGCGTGAGGATGTCGTCCACGCAATGGTTCAGAATGTCCGCGCCCACTCCGGAATGATCGCCCGCGGCGCAGGCGACTTTCAGCTTTGTGCCCACGCCGTCGCAGCTTGCGACCAGCACGGGATCGCGCCAGCGCTTGCGATCAAGTTGGAAAAGCGAGCCGAAACCGCCTATCGGCGCGAGGACGCTGGGACGAAATGTTCCGCGCGCCATCGCGGCAATCCGCCGCTTGGCAGCCTCGGCGGCCGAAATATCTACACCCGCGTCAGCGTAGCGCATCAGCGATTCTCGCCGCGTGCGCGCGCGAATAAGCCGAGGATAAAGGTCATCTGGGGAACGTGTGGAACAAGCGTCTCCAGCGCACTTCGCCGGGATCGATGAAAACCTTTAGATAGGTCTCGAAGCGCTCGCCAATGTGGCCCGGATCCCAAACTTCCTCCGGTGCGCGAATGGACATGTAGATGAAAAGCGGCACGCCAATCACATCGTTGCGCGGGACAAAACCCCAGTAGCGGCTGTCGTAGGAATTGTCGCGGTTATCGCCCATCATGAAGTACTCGCCCTTGGGAACGACGAGTTCGCCATTCACCACGTGCTGCGAAATCTCCGAGGCCCACGTCGGCGTGAAGCGGCTATCTTGGAGCGCGTCGCCGCTGGGCGGAAATTGCGCAAACGGCGCCCCGATCGCCGGAGTGTAAAGCGCGTACGGCTCGCTCAGCAGCTTCCCATTCACATAGACTTTTTCGCCGACCATCCTGATGCGATCGCCCGGCAGGCCGATGCAGCGCTTGATGAAATCGGGATTGCCTTCATCGGGAAGCGGCGCTCGAAAAACGACGATCTGTTGCCGCTCCGGACTCCTCCACAGCGGCTCGTGAATGTCCGTGAACGGAATACCCGCGTCGTAGCCGATCCGGCTGACGATGATGTGGTCACCGATCAGCACCGTGTTCTCCATCGAGCCGCTGGGAATCACGCGCGCCTGCACGAGCGTTCCTTCGATGAAGATAAACGCGGCGATCACCCACAGCCATGAAACCACTTCGCGCCAGACGCGCTGCTCCGCTGTTGTCTGCGGAGCCGGCTTCGACTTCCCACCCGATTTTCCAGCCGGCACGGTTTGCCGCGCGTCAGCCTTCACGATGAGCCTCCACTTCCAATTGCACGAGCTCGGTGGGGTAAGCGCCCGTGTAGCATGCCGTGCAGTATTTTCCTTGCGTATCGCCCACCGCCGCGCGCAGCGATTCGAGCGAAAGGTACCCGAGCGAATCGGCGCCCAGGAATTTGCGGATTTCCTCGGGTGAATGCTGCGCGGCGATCAATTCCTCGCGCCGGGGCGTATCGATGCCGTAGTAACAAGGCGAAACCGTCGGCGGGCAACTGATGCGGACGTGAACTTCCGAAGCGCCTGCCTCGCGAACCAGCCGCACGATCTTGCGGCTGGTGGTGCCGCGCACGAGTGAATCGTCCACCAGAACGACTCGCTGGCCCTCCAGATCGCCGCGCACGGCATTCAATTTCAACTTCACGCCAAAATCGCGGATGGACTGCTCCGGCTCGATAAACGTGCGGCCTACGTAGTGGTTGCGGATCAGCGCCATGCGAAATGGGATATGGGACTCGTCCGCGTAGCCCACCGCCGCGGGCACGCCGGAATCGGGCAGCGGAACCACGATATCGGCATCCGCGGGATGTTCGCGCGCCAGCAAGCGGCCCAACTGCTCGCGGCTTTTGTTCACCGGGCGGCCAAAGACGATGCTATCCGGCCGCGAAAAATAGACCTGCTCGAAAATGCAGTATTGATGCGGCTTTTCCGGCGCGAAGTGGAACGATTCAATTCCGCTGCGCGAAATCCGGACCATTTCGCCCGGCTCGACTTCGCGGACGTAATCGGCGTCGATCAGATCGAACGCGCAGCTTTCCGATCCGGCGACCCATGCGCCTTCGAGGCGCCCAAGAATCAGCGGGCGAAAACCGCGCGGATCGCGGATCGCGTACATTTCATCGCGCGTCAGGACGAGCAGCGAGTACGCGCCTTCCACCTGATTGAGCGCCTCGGCAAGCGCTCCGGGTAGATTCCGCGCCGCGCTGCGCGCCACCAGGTGAACGATCACTTCCGTGTCGCTGGTGGTCTGAAAGATCGAGCCGCGGTGTTCCAGGCGGCGGCGAAGTTCGAGCGCGTTGGTTAAGTTGCCGTTGTGGCCGAGCGCGAGCTTGCCTTTGTTGCAGTCGATCATGATCGGCTGGGCGTTGAGCAGCACCGTATCGCCGGCGGTGGAATAGCGCGTGTGGCCCATAGCCGCCCATCCCGGCAATTTTTCGAGCGCTTGCGGCGTGAAAATTTCCTGCACGTGGCCCAGGCTGCGGTGCAGATGCAAATCCGCGCCGTCGCTAGAAACGATGCCGGCCGATTCCTGCCCGCGATGCTGTAATCCGTACAAGCCGAGATAGGTCAACTTCGCCGCTTCGGGATGGCCGAAGACGCCAAACACACCACAATGATCGTGGAAGTGATCGTCGTCGAGTGTGTGGATTTTAGACATTTCCGCTACGCGCTTTCGAGAGCCTTGGCCAGGGTTTCGCTCCAAATTTCGCGAAGTGAAGAGACTTCGCCGAGGATGGCGCTTGTCCCATTGTATTGGATGCGAAACGCGCCCCGAATGACCGTACCGATGCGCTGGACGCTACAACTATATTTTGCCGCAATTGCCATGGCGCGGGCAAGCGAAGCGGCAGGCAGTGAGACGATGGCGCGAGCCCCGCGTTCGCCGAAAAGCGTGGCTTCGGCTGGTGCTTCCTGCCGCGACATTTCGACTTCGGCGGAGAGGCAGGCGCCGGAATCGTCGGCGCTATCGAAGCAGCATTCCGCAAGCGCGACGGCGAGGCCTCCATCGCTCAAATCGTGCGCGGAAACAATCGCCTTCCCGGCTGCGAGTTCCACGAGGCAGGTAATAAGGTTCTTTTCGGCATTTAGATCGATAGCCGGAGGCGCCCCGGCAACGATGCCGTGAATCGTCTTCGCGTATTCGGACGAAGAAAACTCAGCGCGCTCATGGCCGGCCGAAGCCGCTGCTGGATTCGCGTCGAGCAGCAGAATCAAATCGCCTTCGTTGCGAAAGCCGGAGCCGAGGGCGCAATCGGCGTCTTCGATCAGGCCGAGCACGCCGAGAATGGGCGTGGGATAGATTGGATTGCCGAGGGTTCCGTTGTAGAAGCTGACGTTGCCGCCGGTGATCGGCGTTTCGAGCGCGCGGCAGGCTTCCGCGATACCGTCAATCGCCTCGGTGAATTGCCACATCACTTCGGGCTTCTCCGGATTGCCGAAATTCAGGCAATTCGTGGCCGCAATCGGACGTGCGCCGGTGCAGGCCACGTTGCGGGCCGCTTCGGCGACGGCGTGCATCGCGCCTAGCCGCGGCGAGATCCAACTCCAGCGACCGTTCCCATCCGTTTTGATGGCGAGTGCCCGCCTCGATTCCTTCAGGCGCAGCACGGCAGCGTCGCCCGCGCCGGGGCCGACGCGCGTGTTGGTGCGAACCATCGAGTCGTACTGCTCGGTGATCCAACTTTTGGAAGCGATCGTCGGCGACGCAAGCAGCTTGCGAAAATTCGGCGTGAGATCAGAGCCGGCTGGCGCGAATTCGATCGGCTTGACGCGGAATGCGGCGCTGCGTTCGAGATCGGCTGACGATGGCTTAGCTATCGGGCGCTCGTAGCGCGGCCCCTCTTCGGCGAGCGCATGCGCCGGAATTTCGGCGGCCACTTTGCCGTGGTGCAGGAGCCGGAGCTTGCCGTCCGTGGTGACACGGCCGATTTCGACGGCATCGAGCCCCCATTTGTGGAACACGTCGAAAACCTGTCGCTCGCGGCCGCGGTCGGCGACTAGCAGCATGCGCTCCTGCGATTCGCTGAGCATCATTTCGTACGCCGTCATGCCGGTTTCGCGCTGCGGAACGCGGTCGAGGTCCATTTCGATGCCCATGCCCCCGCGCGAGGCCATCTCCGAGCTGGAGCTGGCGAGTCCGGCGGCTCCCATGTCTTGAATCGCTACGATGGCGCCGGTGCGCATCGCTTCGAGGCATGCTTCGAGCAGCAGCTTTTCCATGAAGGGATCGCCAACTTGCACGTTGGGGCGCTTCTGCTGCGATTCCTCGCTAAATTCGGCGGAGGCGAGCAACGATGCGCCGTGGATGCCGTCGCGCCCGGTTTTCGCGCCGACGTAAATCACGGGATTGCCCTCGCCGCGCGCGCGGGCGAAGAAAAGCTCCTCTTTGCGAGCAATGCCAAGGGCAAGCGCGTTGACCAACGGATTATTCGAATAGCACGGCTCGAAGACTACTTCGCCGCCGACGGTGGGCACGCCAAAGCAGTTGCCGTAGAAGCCGATGCCGCGCACCACGCCGTCGGCGATGCGGCGATTGCGCGCGATTTCTTCTGGCGTGGCGTTTCCGGCAGCCGCGCCAGGCGTGATGGGGCCGAAGCGCAGCGAATCGAGCACGGCGATGGGACGCGCGCCCATGGTGAATATGTCGCGCAGGATTCCGCCCACGCCGGTAGCCGCGCCCTGGAATGGCTCGACGAAGCTCGGATGATTGTGCGACTCGATTTTGAAGACGGCGACGAGCCCGTCGCCGATATCGACCACGCCGGCGTTTTCTCCCGGGCCTTGGACGACGTGCGTGCCGCGCGTGGGCAACCGCTTCAGATGCACGCGCGAGGACTTGTAGGAGCAGTGCTCGCTCCACATGACGCTGAAAATGCCAAGCTCGGTGATATTGGGATCGCGGCCGAGGATTTTCTGGATGCGCGCGAATTCGCCGGCGGTGAGGCCGTGTTCAGCGGCGATTTGCGGCGTTATGTTGATCTCTGTCCCGGCGCTGGCCATTTTTCAGTATGTTTTCGGCGGTTTGCACCCCTGTGATTCTGTGTCGATCTGAACGGGGCGCTTTCCTTTATTTTCAACAACTTAGACCCGATTTAGATCGGCAAGGTGTGTCGATCTGACGGGCCTTTTCGCGGCGGCTTCCTCTACAACCACCGCGCCGGCAGCCGGACAACCTGCCGCAGGCGGATTGTGGCAGCAAACGTAGCGAGAGGCAAGCAATCCGCAGCGAACGGGAGAAAATCGGGCGCGAACGACGCGTGACGCGCAGCGAACATTGAAGTCGATATCAAGGCTTCGTATTCGAAGAAACAGCCGCGCGGCGACGCTACGCCGAGACGCGGGCGGGTTCGCGGCGTGCGAGGCTTTCGGCCATGGAGCGGAGGATGACGAGGCCATCTGCGGAGCTGAGCGCGGATTCAGCAGCGCGCTCCGGATGGGGCATTAGGCCGGCGACGTTGCGTTCGCGATTGCAAATGCCGGCGATGGCTGCGAGCGAGCCGTTGGGATTGGATTCGCGGTCATCTGGAGCAATGGAGCCGTCCGGGCGCGCGTAGCGGAAAAGGATCTGCTGGTTGCGTTCGAGGGCGGCGAGCGTCTCGGGATCGCAGAAATAATTTCCTTCCATATGCGCGATGGGCACTTTCAAAATTTGGCCGGGACGCGCGGCGCACGTGAATGGCGTGTCCGTATTTTCCACGCGGATGTGCACCTGACGGCAGAGGAAACGAAGCCCTTGATTGCGCAGCATGGCACCGGGAAGAAGTCCGGCTTCGAGAAGAATCTGAAAGCCGTTGCAAATGCCCAGCACCAGCCCGCCGGATTTGGCGAAGCGGTCGAGCGAGCGCATCACGGGCGAAAAGCGGGCAATGGCTCCGGTACGTAGGTAGTCGCCGTAGGAAAATCCGCCAGGAACCAGGATGGCGTCATAGCCGGAGAGATTCTCGGATTGATGCCAGATGAAATCGACCGGCTGACCAATTACCGAACCGACGGCGTGGTAGGCGTCGTCATCACAATTTGAGCCGGGAAACTGGACAACCCCGAATTTCATACGGCCATTTTAGCACGTCTGTAGAATCCACGTTGGGGCCACACAAAGCTAAAATCCGCACTCTTTGCGAAGGGTTGCGGCACCCGAAAACTCAGGACCGGCGGCGGGATTTTGAGCGGCGTCGAGATACGCGATTGGGTCGTTTGCGTGAACGAGACCTCACGCGAACGCCGCGCTTGGAAGATTTGGCAGCGGATGCGATTTCGCGTCGGCGTTGGCGGGCCCAGCCAGGCTTGTTGGCCTGGCGGCCGCGGGCGATGCCGAGCGCGTCGGGCGGGACATTTTCAGTGATGACGGAGCCGGCAGCGACGTAGGCACCATCGCCAACGCGAACTGGCGCGACCAGCGCCGTGTCGCTGCCGATAAACACACGGCTGCCGATTTCGGTGCGGCGCTTGGCGACACCGTCGTAATTACAAGTGATGGTACCCGCGCCGATATTGGATTCGCGGCCGACGGATGCATCTCCCAGATACGTGAGGTGCATGGCCTTGGCGCCTTCGCGAATCACGGAGTTTTTCACTTCCACGAAATTGCCGATGTGCGCGCCCTCGCGAATTTCCGCGCCGGGACGCAAGCGCGCGAAGGGGCCGATTTGCGCGCGCGCGGCGACATGGCTCGACGCGAGATTCGACTGCGGGAAGATTTGCACGTTGTCGTCCACGCGCATATCGAAAAGGATGCTTCCGGCTCCAACGCGGCAATTTGCTCCGATGCGCGTATGGCCGAGCAGACGAACCGCAGGTTCGATGATCGTATCGGGACCGATGGCGACTTCGGGGTCGATGATGACGGTCTCGGGCAAATAGATGGTGACGCCGGAATCCATCAGCGCGGCGGATTTGCGCGCGCGGAAAATGCGGTCGATATCGGCGAGATGCGCGCGCGTATTGCAGCCGAGCACTTCGTTGGCATCGGCGGCGATGTAGGCGAGGACGCGTTCGTTGCGCTCGCGGAGCATCGCGATTGCGTCGGTGAGATACAGCTCGCGGTGCATGTTATCGGGACGGAGCGCGGCAAGGCAGGGCCAAAGCTTTGCGAGCGTGAAGCAGTAAATGCTGGAGTTGACTTCGAGAATGGCGCGCTGTTCGGCGGTGGCTTTGCCGTCCTCGACAATCGCCTGGACGCGGCCTTCAGAATCGCGGACGATGCGGCCGTAGCCGGAAGGATCGGCGATTTCGGCGGTGAGGATTGTGGCGGCGGCCTCGCCGCGGCGGTGCGTGTCGAGAAGCGCAGCGAGAGTTTCGGTGCGCAGCAAGGGCGCGTCTCCGGGCACGACGACGGCGAGCTTGGCCGATTTACGGATGGCACGGCGGGCGATCTGCGTGGCATGGCCGGTGCCGCGCTGCGGCTGTTGAAGAATCGTCTGAGCGCCGAGGGCCTCCGCAACGCGCGAGACATCCTCAGCTTGATGGCCCACGATGGCCAGGAGCTGCGCGGGCTTGAGTGCTTGGCAGGCGCGGATGACGTGCTCGATAAGCGTGCGGCCACCGGCTTCGTGCAGAACTTTCGCGAGGCTGGAACGCATTCGCGTCCCTTTCCCGGCAGCCAGGATGATAATGGAAGTGTCAGCGGCAGGCATGAAGCGCCATTGTGGCCTTCACGCGGCCCTTTGGCAATTAGGGATTCAACGGGGTTTCCACGCGCACAGCCGCGTTAGGAAATTGCTGCAATGGGTTCGGCGATTCGCGAGCGGTCGGCGGCGGGATCGCGCTCGGCGACGTCCGCTGTTTCAACCCATAGCGAACGATCTTCCAGCAAGCGCGTGACGAGTTGCGTGTGAAGCGCGTGGCCGGCGCGGTGAGCGACGATGCTGGCCTGTAGCGGGCGGCCGATGAGGGCCAGGTCGCCAATCAGGTCGAGCGCTTTGTGGCGGCCAAATTCATCGTCGAAGCGCAACGGCCCATTCAGGATGGAAGTATCGTCGAGGACGATGGCGTTCGCGAGCGAGCCGCCGCGAATCAGCCCCATGGCCTGCAACCCGACGAAATCCTTAAGAAAACCGAAGGTACGCGCGGGAGCGAGGCGAGTGCTAAAAGCTTCGCGATCGACGGTCATTTCGATATCCTGCGGGCCAATGGCCGGGTGGCCATAGTCCACGAAGCACTGAATGCGAAATTCGCCGGCGGGGTAGATTCCGATGCGGCGGTCGCCGTCGCAAAATTCGAGCGGCTTGGTGACTTTGATGTAGCGGCGGCGGCGGCGAAGGCGGCGCGTTCCGGCGCGCTGGAGCAGCTCGATGAATGGCTGTGAGGAGCCGTCGAGGATAGGCAGTTCGAGCGCGTCAATTTCCACGTACACGTTGTCGATGCCGCAGCTATAGAGCGCGGCAAGCAGGTGCTCGGTGGTGGAGATCAGCACCCCGTCTTTCATCAGGCTGGTGGCGTAGCTGACGCGCGCCAGGTTGCAGATGTGCGCCTGAATCTCGAAATTGTCGAGGTCGGTGCGGCGGAAGACAATTCCGGTATCGGACGGCGCCGGCAACAGGCGCACCGTACTACGCACCGCAGTGTGAAGACCTACGCCCTCAACTTCAGCTGGGCGCTGAATCGTCAGTTGTGTTGGCATACGGAAGTCGAAAGCCAATGATAATGCATTCACAATTCCGCAGCGAGCGTAATTTTCCATCTTATTTTCAATAAGATACGGGCACAGGCGTTTCGTGACAGCGTCCGGCGTGGTAAACATACAACAAAACTGCCGCTTCCGGCGTGGTTCATGGTGAACACATCCTAGTACGTGTCGCTGTTGGACGCGGGGGTTACGCTTGGAGTCCAGACGGGGCGAACGGATTGTGCGGGGAAGCTGTGGCGCGTAGAATAAAGCTCACTTGGGATATTGAGCGGGCTAATACTCAGCCAACTGGACGATATGGCGTCTCCATTCAACGTTTTGCCGGGCGATGGTGCAGCGCGGACAGTGCCGTCGGTGGGCGCGCACCCGCGACCGGAGTGGCTGCGCGTGAAATTCGGCGGAGGTCCGAACTACCAGGATCTGACGCGCATCATGCGCACGCTCGACCTGCATACCGTGTGCGAGAGCGCCCGCTGCCCGAATATGGGCGAGTGCTGGGATCATCGCACCGCAACTTTCATGATTTTGGGGAACATTTGCACCCGGTCGTGCGGGTTCTGCGCCGTGCCCAGCGGAAAGCCGCTCGGTCCTCCGGAAGAGGACGAACCCGAGCGCGTGGCGGAAGCGGCGGAACGGATGGGCTTGCGTTATGCGGTAGTGACGTCTGTGAACCGCGACGACCAGGCGGATGGCGGCGCGCGAATCTTCGCTAATACGATCGAAGCAATTCGCCGGAGGCTGCCGGAATGCAGGGTGGAAGTGCTGATCCCGGATTTTCGGGGGCACTGGCCTTCACTGGAGCTGCTGATGGCGGCGCGACCGGATGTGCTGAATCACAATATGGAGACCGTGCCGCGTCTTTACCGGAGGGTGCGGAAAGGCGCGGTGTACGAGCGGTCGCTGGAGTTGCTGCGGCGGGCGCGGGAAATCGCCCCGGACGTACCTACGAAGACCGGCATGATGCTGGGTCTCGGCGAGACGCGCGAGGAAGTGCTGCAGGCGATGCAAGATATCGTCGCGCAAGGGACGCATATTTTGACGCTCGGGCAATACCTCCAGCCCGACGCTGAACATTTGCCGATCGAACGGTACGTCCATCCAGATGAGTTTGCGGAGTTCAAGCGCCTGGGCGAAGAAATGGGATTCAAGCACGTAGAGGCTGGGCCGCTGGTGCGGTCGTCGTATCACGCCTTCGAGCAGGAAGCCGCCGCGCGAGCGTAAACGCGCGACAGGCGACAGATTCCTCACGCACAGATTTCCGCAGTCTTTTCTCCCACGCATAACGTCATTTAACGCGTTTCACCCAGCCGGCAAGCCAGGCGGCGGTGACGTACATGCAGAAGCATTCGAGGGCGAAGGGCAAGAAACCAAGGAAGCCGACGGCGGGCATCTCGAATACCTTCTCATGCTGCATCAGCGGAAACGTATAATGCCATTTGGCCGCGGCCCAATAATTCCAGAATTCCCATAGCCAGCCGCAGACCCAACCGGAAAGAAAAAATCCGTAGGCGCGGCGGCGGAAGCCCTCAGAAAAGTCACCAACAAACGACGGCAGATTGAGCCAGTGGTTGAGCGGGTCGAGCAAGAGCACGAATCCGATCCACACCAGTCCGAACAGGTATGCGCCGACGCGCGAGGGCAAAGCCACGGGCACGATCAGGCAGGCCGCGCCGGCGATCATCAGAATGATTTCGATGGACCGCGAGACGCGCCACGGCTTCCCCGGAAGCGGCGGCAGGATCGCCTGAATCAAATCGGAAGTCTCGAAGACGGCAGGGAAAATCGTGGCGAAAGACCAGCCGTAGCCGAGCAGCGCCGCGGCCCATTCGCGCGGAACGCCGACGTAGGTCCAGTTCTGCAGGCGGAGATTGTAGGCCTCGAAAATCAGCCAGAGCGGAATCGACAGCAGCGCGATGCGGCCGAGCACCAGGGGCGCGTCGTTGAGGCGCGAGCGGCCGCTGAGGGCCAGCACCGCTGCATCGACGATCAGAATGTAGGCGGTCCAAGCGATGGGCGTGAAGTACGTTGCGACTGGATCGACGCGGCGGAACATGAGAACTTCGGCGCATACGAGCGCGGCGAATCCGAACCAGCCGTAAGACGGGAACGCGCGGCGGCGTCGCGAACGGAAATACCCGACAACGAGAATCGCCGCGGTAAGCGCGGTAATGCCGATGCCAATGGCGATTCGGTGCGGCAACATGCGCTTATGCCGGCGGAGATGTCGGCCGGAGTGTGCTTTCTCCCGAATGCACGGGCGTATGGTATCGCAGATGGCCGCAGTTTTCGGGCGGCGCTGCGCGTTTCTTGTTATGCTCTGCGTTCCTTTGCCAGGGTATGCGCGAACGACGGGAGAAGCGCAGCCCTCGAATCCAAGAATGAGCGAACCGGAAAAACTAGAACGCGGGCTGGGGCTGATCGAAGCGACGTCGCTGAACATGACGTTCATGGTCGGGATCGGCCCGTTCGTGGTGATTCCGTTCGTGATTCAAGAAATGCACGGCGGTACGCAAGCGCTGGTGGCGTGGGTTGTGGGCGCGGTGCTTGCGGCGTGCGACGGCTGCATATGGGCGGAGCTTGGCGCGGCGATGCCGCAGGCCGGCGGAAGCTACGTGTTCTTGCGCGAGGCGTATGGGCCGAGGCGCTGGGGGCACATGCTCGCGTTTCTGTACATCTGGCAGACGCTATTTCAAGGGCCGCTGAGCGTCGCTTCGGGCGCGCTGGGATTCGCGGATTATTCGACTTATCTGGTGGGCCGGTCGAGCTGGCTTTCGCGCGTGATTGCGGGAATCGCGTCGGCGTTGCGCGTTCATGGGGACAACATCATTGCCGCCGTAATTCTGCTGGCGGTGATCGCTCTGCTATACCGGCGCATCGGCGAGATCGGGAAGATTTCCGTGGTGTTCGCAGCGGTGGTGATCGGGACGATTTTGTGGATCATTTGGGGCGGCGCATCGCATTTCAGCGTGCATCGAGTCTTCGAGCTTTCCAGCGGCGGATGGAATTGGTCGTTTTTCTTTTTCGCGGCGCTGGGCCATGGCACCGTGGATACGGTCTATAGCTATTTGGGCTACTACAACGTCTGCAACTTGGGCGGCGAGATGAAAAACCCCGAGCGCAACATCCCGGCGGCGATCTTCATCTCGATTCTGGGCATCACCGGACTGTATTTGGCGATGCAGATGAGCATCCTCAGCGTGATTCCGTGGCGCGAGGCGGCAAAATCGAGCTTCATCGCCAGCACGTTCATCGAGCGCGCGTACGGAAGCCACTGGGCGACACTCGCCACGGTGCTGATTCTGGTCACCGCGCTGGGGTCGGTCTATTCAGCGATGCTGGGCTATTCGCGCGTGCCATACGCGGCGGCGCTCGACGGCAACTTTTTCTCAGTGTTTGGGCGGGTGCATTCGAAGAAGCGCTTCCCGCACATGTCGCTGGTGGCGCTGGGGCTGACGGCGGTTGCGTTCAGCATGGTTTTCAGCCTGATTTCAGTGATCAAGACAATCCTGGCGATGCGTTGCCTCATCCAATTCGCCGCCCAAGGAATCGGACTGATTTTGCTGCACAGGCGTTACGCGGAAGGGCGGTGGCCGGGCGGCCGGCTGCCGTTTCGCATGTGGCTGTATCCACTGCCGGTGGGAATCGCGATCATCGGCTGGATCGGGATTTTCTTCTCGACCGGCCGGATGGCGATGCTGGCCTCGCTCGGCGCCGCAATCGCGGGTATTCTTGTATATTTGACGCGCGCCCGATGGGTGCGCCAATGGCCATTTGTGGGACAGGAGGTCGCTCCGTGAACGAATCGCAGATCGCTCGCCGACGGATTGAGTGGGCCACGGTTTTGCGCCGGTCGATTGTTATTTCTGTCGCGGCGCTTTGCTTAGGTGTGGCGGTTGCGGGGCCGATCGCGGCGCAATCACTACAGCAAACGGTGCAGGCGATCAACAAATCCCGCGTTGACACGCGCATTTTGTACGTCACAGCACATCCCGACGACGAATCGGCGGGCATGCTTACCTATCTTTCGCGCGGGTTGAATGCCGATGTAGCCATTTTGACTCTCACGCGCGGACAGGGCGGACAAAATGCCATCGGTCCCGAGCAGGACGGCGAGCTGGGCGTGATTCGCACCACCGAACTGCTGGCGGCGGATTCGCATTATGGCGTGCACCAATACTTCACACGCGCAGTAGATACTGGGTTCTCAAAGAGTCCCGAGCGCACTATGAAGATATGGGGGCCGGTGATTCCTCTGGAAGATATGGTGCGGGTGATCCGCACGTACCGGCCCAACGTGGTGATCAACGGATGGGGCGGCGTACACTTCGGGCATGGCCAGCATCAAGCCAGCGGGATTCTGACTCCTGAGGCCGTGGCCGACGCTGCCGACCCATCAAAATTTCCCGATCAA
>JASHPG010000209.1 GCA_030038275.1 Candidatus Acidiferrales bacterium
TTCCGGGCCATGGATAGTCCATAAGCGCCCTGACCGACTCCTGCCGAAGAATGGGCTGTGATCGCCCCATCTGCGACGAATGCTTCGTCAGCAGAAATTCGGCCAGCGCTGGAATGTCTTCCCGGCGCTCGCGCAGAGGAGGTAAGCGGAGGCAAACGCCGTTAATTCGGTAATAGAGCTCGCTGCGAAAGCGCCCAGCGCGCGCCTCCTCTTCCAAATCCCGCGTTGTTGACGAAATAATGCGCGCTGAAATTGTTCCCGGTGCCGGAAGAGATTCCCCGTCCGGCAGCACGTGCAAAAGTCGCGCCTGGCACGCCGAATCCAGGTCGCATACTTCGTCGAATAGAAGCGTTCCCGCTATCGGCTTCTGTTCACCCGTCGGGCGCCGGTGCTCTGCGAGCTCGGCGATCATCATGTCAGCGTCTATCGACGCGCAGGCGATCTTGGCTAGAGGGTTATCCACGCGTTTTGAAAGTCCGTGGATTCGCCTTGCCAGCACTTCTTTCCCCGTACCGCTTTCCCCCATCAACAGAACCGGAATATCCGTACGAGCGATTTCGGCTATGATTTCCTCGATGGTCTTCATGGATTGGCTAACGGGAACCACCGAAGTACCGCTTCCAATTGGCATTAAACGGGCTGAACTGGCTGTCATTTATGGATTCCCACGAGCTTCTGACCTTCCCCTGTTCGCCATACCACGAGCGCATGCACGCGGCTCTGAATCCATCAGGTGCAAAGCGATTGCCACGGGTTGGCGCGGCTCCCAGGAGGCCAACATTCATAAAGACACTGTTTTCAGCACGCGGTGGCCGCGGCACAGTCGAGGCCAGGTGGATCCCTCAGGACAAGCCCCTGCCGCTTCCACCATTGGGCAAACTTTTCGCCCTTTGTTCCCACCTTGTGGCTTCGACTCCTCGGCTTAGCCGGGCTACGTGCCATATCACCAGCGTGAAAACCGCGCTCGCCCACGCAAGCTGCTGAGAAATAAGGCGTTTGCAGAGGTAAAATGGCAGCACCGCCTCTTCTCGTGGCAAGGACTTGGGATTGCTACTCAGCGGGCGGGCACTGATGCGCTCGAAATCCTATAGACCGTTGACTAAGTTATCCGCAGGTTGCACTCGGATATCGCTGTTTTTGCTCGTTTGCGCCGTGGTCGCGGCGCTTTTCGCGGCAGGCTGCTCGACGAATCCCGAAGTCCGGAAAAAGAGGTTCCTTGAAAAGGGCGAGGCGTACATGCAGCGGAGCAAGTATTCGTCCGCGGCGATTGAGTTTCTGGACGCGATTCAAGTTGACTCGCGGTTTGCGGCGGCACACTACGAACTGGCCCAATGCTATCTGAGGCAAGGAAATCTGAGAGGAGCTTACCAAGAACTGTCGCGCACCGTCGAGATTGAACCTGCTAATTTCAAGGCTCAGCTGGACTTAGCCGTGCTTCTGGTGGATGGGCATCGCTTCTCTGACGCGCGCAACCATGCGCAGGCAGTGTTGAAAGCAGAGCCCCGCAATGCAGGGGCGGAGATGATCCTCGCTACCGCAGATGCGGGCGCTGGGGATGTGACGAAAGCTATCGGCGAGGCTCAACAGGCCATTCAAATGGATCCAGATCGCGCGGGCTCCTATGCGGAACTCGCAAGCTTTTATCAAAAGCAGAACGATCCAATGGACGCGGAGCAAAATTTTGAAAAGGCCCGGCAACTGGATCCCAAGTCAGCGGCGGTAGCCATGGCCTATGGGCGCTTCGAAGTGAGCCAGAAGAAGTGGACCGATGCTGAGAAGCAGTTCGAATCGGCGGTGTCGCTTGCGCCCAAAGATCCAATGCCGCGGGCAGAACTGGCGGGACTTTACGCCACAGAGGGTGACCGCGCCAAGGCCGAGCAAGTGCTGCGGGAGGCAAAGCAAGCCCAGCCTAATGATCCGACCGTCTATCGCATGCTCGGAGATCTATATCTGACCGAAGGAGACGCTGGTAAAGCGGCTACCGAATTCGCCTCGCTTCACGCCGAACATCCGAAAGACGATTTCGTCACCACGACCTACATAGGGATACTGCTCCAACAGAATCAAATTGACCTGGCCTCAAAGATTGACGATGCGCTCCTGAAGTCGTCGCCCTCGAACGTAAATGGACAGGTGCTCCGCTGTGAAATCCTCACGCGGCAGGGCAAGGCATCGCAAGCGGTCCCACTGCTCGAGTCAGTGGTGAAAAACTCCCCAGATGATGCAATCGCTCATTATCAGCTCGGCGTGGCGTACGCCGAAAATTCCAATCCAGGGCAAGCTCAACTCGAATGGTCGCAAGCTGCCAGCCTCAGTCCCTCCATGGTGGAACCGGAACGGGCACTCGCCGTTCTCGCCACTCGAAATGGAGATTTCGAACTATTGAAGGACAGCAGCGAACGGCTGATTAAGCTCGAGCCGCGTTCTTCGGAAGGCTACGTATTCCATGCGAGAGCGCTTTTAGCAAAGGGCGACACCGCCGGCGCCGAATCCGATCTCAAGAAAGCGATGGAAGCCGCGCCCTTGGACTCCGCTCCCTACGCGCGCATGGGAGATCTGAGGCTGCGTCAAAAGCAATATGCGCAAGCCGAGGCGCTGTACGAAAAAGCGCTGACGCTCAACCCGTCGGCGGCCGACGCCCTCGGCGCGCTCGTCACCATTGATCTCGAACGTAAGCAACTGCCTCAGGCTCTGCGCCGCGTTCAGGATCAAATCGCTCGCGTTCCGAACAATAGCAATTATTATCTGCTGCTAGGCCGGCTTCAGCTCCGCAGCCAGGATTCCGCCGAGGCTGAAAAAGCACTGCAGAAAGCCACGCAGCTCGATAAAAGCAACGTCCCGGCATTCATTCTGCTGGCGACTGTCGAGGTTTCGCGCGGCTCAATGGATAGCGCCGTCGATGTATACCAGCAGGCGCTGGCTGCCAACCCAAAGGACTTGCGTATTTACGCTGGGCTTGGCCAACTCCTGGAGACGCGTGGAGATTGGCAAAAAGCCGAGCACTTATACCAACAAGCTTTGCAGATCGATCCGAATTACGCGATCGCGGCTAACAATCTGGCGTATTTGCTGCTCGACCATGGCGGTGACGTCAACATGGCGCTTTCGCTCGCGCAGACCGCGCGGCGCGGTTTGCCCAATCTGCCGAATTCGGCCGATACGCTCGGCTGGGCCTACTATCACGAAGGCGCATACGCCTCAGCCGCCGACACGTTCGAGCAGGCTATAAAGGGCGATCCCAACGATCCCACGTATCACTACCATCTGGGGCTCACCTATGAGAAACAAAACAAAAATTCGATGGCCCGAACGGAGTTCCAACAAACTCTGAAGATCGATCCCAATTACGCCCAGGCCAGCAACATCAAAGAGCAGCTCGCCGGCCCCCTAGCTCACGCTCAATGATGTAGATGCTGTGCGTAGGCGTACCTGTCCCGCAGGAACTTGCCCGGTTGCGATTGCTTCCCACACCGGCGCGGGTGCCGTTGGCTTCGCTCCTCGCCGTATCAGGCCGGATTCTTCTCCGGACGCCCTTGAGTCTGATATCGTGTTCCTCGCAACTCGCTTCAGGGGGACCGCCGTGAAGATCACCTGCACCATCAATGGCAAAAAACGTTCGGACGAGATCGAGCCGCGGCTTTTGTTGATCCATTATCTTCGTGAGTTTGCGCAGCTCACCGGGTCGCACGTGGGCTGCGAGACGTCTCTCTGCGGCGCGTGCACCGTGGAAGTGAACGGGAAAGCGGTGAAGAGCTGCACGATGTTCGCGGTACAAGCCAACGGCGCGAACGTCACCACGATCGAAGGGCTCGCCACCGATGGCAAGCTTCATCGCCTGCAAGAAGCGTTCTGGAACGAACACGGATTGCAGTGCGGCTTCTGCACGCCGGGAATGATCATGGCCTCGAAGCAGATTCTTGAGCGCCATCCCAATCCCAGCGAAGAAGAAATTCGCCACGGCCTAGCCGGAAATATCTGCCGCTGCACAGGCTACCAACACATCGTCAACGCGCTCAAAGCGGCGGCCGGCGCGGGGAAGTAGGAGGCGAACATGGCGACGACAGTAGCTGAAATCGGGAAAGAAAAGATGGTGGGCAAGCGGTTGCGGCGGCGCGAAGATCCGCGCCTGATCACCGGCACCGCGACGTACGTGGACGACATTCAGATGGAGGGCATGCAGTACGCGGCGATCATTCGCAGCCCCCATGCGGCAGCGAAGATTCGCTCGATCGATACGAAGCAGGCTGAGAAAGCGCCGGGCGTAATGGCGATTTTCACCGGCAAGGACACCCAAAAAGTTGGCGGAGTGCCCTGTGGCGCGTCATTGCCAGGGCTACGCGTACCACATCACAACGTCCTAGCCGTGGACCGCGTGTACTTCGTGGGGCATCCCGTCGTGGTGGTTGTAGCGCAAAACCGTTATTTGGCGCAGGACGCCGCCGACCTAATCGAAATTGATTACGAACCGCTGCGGGCGGTGGCTGATCCCGAAAAAGCGCTCGCGCCCGGCGCACCGGCCGTGCATCCGGAGTGGCCGGATAACGTGGCATTCACGTTTCATCAAGATGGCGGCGACGTGGATAAGGCCTTCGCCTCCGCGGACGTGGTGGTGAAGCAGCGCATCACGAGCCAGCGGCTGATTCCAATGGCCATGGAAACGCGCGGCGTGGTGGCCGAGTGGCGCGGCGCCGATCGCCAGTTGAATCTCTACACATCGACGCAAATCCCGCATCTAGTGCGCACGCTCGTGGCGGGGATGCTGGGCCTGGATGAAAACCGCGTGCGCGTGATCACACCAGAAGTCGGCGGCGGATTCGGCAGCAAGCTCAACGTGTATGCCGAGGAAGCGCTGATGGGCTTCGTGGCGCAAAAAACTCAGAAACCGGTGAAGTGGATCGAGTCGCGCCGCGAAAATTTTCTGTGCACGATTCATGGGCGCGGCCACGTGGACTATTACGAACTCGCCGCGAAGCGCGACGGCACGATCCTGGGAATCAAACTCAAGATCATTCAGGATGTAGGAGCATACCATCAGCTTCTAACGCCGGCGATTCCAACTCTCAGCGTCCTGATGATGCCGGGCCTTTATGAAACCCAGAATATCCGCGCGGATATCGTCGGAGTTTTCACCAATTGCATGCCGACGGATGCCTATCGTGGCGCGGGCCGGCCCGAGGCGACGCATGGGATCGAACGAATGGTCGATGTCCTGGCCGATGAGTTGAATATCGATCCGGCTGAAATCCGCTTGAGGAATTTCGTGGCCAACGATCAATTCCCATTTCATACGGCAACGGGTTTGATGTACGACTCTGGAAATTACGCCGCGCCACTGAAGAAAGCTCTGGAAATCGTCGACTACCCAAAACTCCGCCGGGAGCAAGCGGAAGCGCGCAAACAGGGTAAATGGATCGGAATCGGACTCTCGACCTACGGGGAGATTTGCGCGATCGGGCCGTCTCCGGCAACGCCGGCGGGCGGCTGGGAAAGCGCCACGGTGAAGATCGAACCGTCGGGCAAGGCCACCGTCATGACCGGCGCCTGCCCGCATGGACAGGGCGAGGAAACAACGTTCGCGCAGATCGTGGCGGACGAATTGGGCATCAGCGTTGACGATGTGCTGGTGGTTCGGGGCGATACCGCCGTGGTGCAATACGGAATCGGCACTTTTGGCAGCCGCGGCACAGCTATCGGCGGCACGGCCGTTTACTACGCGCTGCAAGATCTGAAAGAAAAGGTCAAGAAATTCGGCGCCGTACTGCTGGAATCCGACGATGTGGAATTGTCCGGCGGGAAAGTCACCGCGAAGAAAACGGGGAAAAGCGTATCCGTCCAGGAGGTTGCGGCGGCGGCGTACCGCGCGATGAAGCTGCCTCCCAATACCGAACCAGGGCTGGTTTCCACGCGCTTTTGGGAGCCGCCCAACTTTACATTTCCATTCGGCACGCATGTGGTGGTCAGCGAAATCGACGGGCAAACGGGAGAAGTGAAGATTCGGCGCTACGTCGCCGTAGATGATTGCGGCAATCAGATCAATCCCTTAATCGTCGAAGGACAAGTTCACGGCGGCGTGGCGCAGGGAATGGGCCAGGCGCTATGGGAGCAGGCCGTCTATGACGAAAATGGGCAGCTGATAACCGGAGAGCTGACGGATTACGCTGTTCCGCGCGCGCACATGATGCCGTGGATCGAAACCGAGCACACCACCACGCCTTCGCCCGTGAATCCGCTGGGCGTGAAAGGGGTGGGAGAAGCCGGAACGATCGGCTGCACGCCGGCAGTCGTCAATTCGGTGGTGGATGCGCTATCGCCGCTCGGTATTCGCCACATTGATATGCCGCTGACGCCAGAAAAAATCTGGAAGATTCTCTCGAAGGGAGCGTGAAATGATTCCGCAGAAATTCGAATACGCCGCTCCAGACTCGCTGAAATCCGCGCTGCAATTGCTCGATTCCGGCGCGAAGCCGCTCGCGGGCGGGATGAGTCTGATCCCCATGATGAAGCTCCGCTTGGCCACGCCGGAACAGCTTGTCGATCTCGCGAAGGTGACGGAGCTCAGCTATATCCGCGAATCCGGCAATTCGGTGCATATCGGCGCGATGACCACGCATTATGAAGTAGAAACTTCGCCAGTTTTGATTCGCAAATGCCCTTTGCTTGCGCAAACCGCAGCGGAAATCGGCGATCTGCAAGTGCGCAACCGGGGTACCGTCGGCGGCAGCGTTGCCCACGCCGATCCCTCAGCGGATTATCCGGCTGCGCTGCAAGCGCTCGAAGCAAAATTCGTGCTGGTCAGCGCGCATAGGGAACGAACCGTATCCGCAGGGGATTTCTTCGTGGATGCGTTTACCACTGCCGTCGAGCCGGGGGAAATTGTGCGCGAGATGATCGTGCCGGCGGAAGAGGCCGGCACAGCGACGTTTTACGAAAAAGTGGTGCAGCCTGCGAGCGGATTTGCCATCGTGGGAATCGCGGTGCGCGTCCGGCGGAGCAGCGGCAAGATCAGTTTCGCGCGCATCGGCGTCACCGGGCTCTCGAACCGCTCCTACCGCGCCACGGCCGCCGAGAACGCGTTGACCGGAAAATCGGGATCCGCGGACGAGGTGCAACAGGCTGCGGCGCTCGTCTTTCAAGGAATCGACGCCAATTCGGATCTACATGCTTCCGCCGACTACCGCAGGCATCTAGCCATCGTTCACGCGGCCCGAGCTATCACGATGGCATTATCGAGGGCAGTGTGAAAATTTCCGGCTCGCACGCCCTAGCGGTTCAGCAAGAGAAAGCTTATCGGATCATGCAGGACCCGGAAGTGCTTGCCCGCGCGATGCCCGGCTGCGAAGCTCTCGAGAAAACCGGCGAAAACGAATACCGCATGAAAATGAAAATGGCGCTCGCGAGCCTGTCCGGAGCGTTCGAGGGCAAAGTGCGGATCGCGGACCAAACGCCGCCCTCCAGTTTCCGGCTGATCGTGGAGGGTTCGGGCCGGTCCGGGTTCATCAAAGGCGACGGCCTGCTGAAGCTCGCGCCAAATACCACGGGCGGCACGGACGTTTCCTACGATGGCGACGTGCAGGTTGGCGGGACGATCGCGGCGGTGGGCCAACGGTTGCTGGACGGGACGGCGAAAATTCTGATCAAGAAATTTTTCGATAATCTCGCCGCGGCCGCAGTCTAGCGCGACCGCCGGATTTGAATTAGATCGCGACAAAACCTATGCACCGACGGATTCTTCCCTTCGCGCCGCGACCGTGGTTGGAATTTTCACTTGAACGAGCGTGCCGGGATTTGTGTTGACGATCCTTAATTCGCCGCCAAGTTGCTTCACCCGTTGCCTCATCCCGCCGATGCCGACGCCCATGCGGTCGGGCCGGAACTCCGTCACTTTCTCGGACACGCCCTTTCCGTTGTCCTGCACGGATAGCACCAGGTGATCCTGGTCCCCGAACAAGCTGACCGAGGCTTGCGTCGCGCCTGAATGCCGGATGATGTTGGTCAGGGCCTCTTGAACGATTCGGAAAAGGGTCGTCTCCACGTCGGCCGAGAATCTGGGGAAGTTGGGAGGCTGAATCTCGGTTTCGAGTTCGATGCCACTGCGTTTGGAAAGCCCGTCCAGGTACCACTCGAGCGCCGACTTCAAGCCGATTTCGTCCAGCATGGGAGGATGCAGCAGGTAAGACATGCTGCGAACCTGCTGAATCACTCCGAAGACCACGTCACTCGCCTTAGTAGCCGTTTCCCGCACCCAGTGGGGCGAATCGTCGGCGAAAGCGATCTTATCGAGCGCCATCTTGGTGACGGCGAGATCCTGGCCAAATCCGTCGTGCATTTCCCGCGATAAACGGCGCCGCTCGTCGTCTTGCGTGGAGATCAGCCGGGCGGAAAGGCAGCGAAGCTCGAAATTAAGCATTTCGAGGTCGCGCGTCTTGCGATGAAGTTCGGCGAAGATGCTCACCTTGGCGCGCAGCAGCTCCGGAACGACGGGAACAGAGATGTAATCCACAGCGCCGCGCTGATATCCCTTCAGGCGGTCGAGATCGGTCAAGTGCACCGCGGAAACGAAAATGATCGCTGTCCTCTCAAAACGCGGATGCTGCCGAATCAGATCCGCGAGTTCGAAGCCATCGAGTTCCGGCATGCTTACATCCATCAGCACAACGGCGATCTCGTTCTTGAGAAGAATCTCCATCGCTTCGCGGCCGGACGTGGCCTTGATGAGATTCTCATTCAATTCGGCGAGGATGGCCTCGTAGCTCAAGAGCTTGCCAACCTGATCGTCCACCATCAGAATATTCACTCTATCTTTCGGTTGAGCGTTCACGATTTCGCCTCTCGCTCGTGCTGATTGAACCTCGAACATTGGCCGGAACCTACCTGTGAAGCCACATTCTAAGAGCCGACAGCAATTGGTCCGTATTCACCGGCTTAGCGAGATAATCGTAAGCTCCCGCTTCGAGGCATTTTTCCCGGTCGCCCTTCATCGCTTTCGCGGTGAGAGCGATAATCGGCAGACGCCGAAAAGACGCATTCTGCCGAATCGCTTGCATCGTCGCATACCCATCCATATCGGGCATCATGATGTCCATCAGCACGATGGCCACATCCGGCGTGGATTCGAGCGTCGAAATGGCTTCGCGTCCCGTTCCGGCCGTCAGCACGATCATGCCGCGCCGCTCGAGGACGCTGCTCAACGCAAAAATATTGCGGACGTCATCGTCAACGACGAGCACCTTCTTGCCAATCAAGGCCTCATCAGAACGATGCAATCGGTCGAGCATTCGTTGTTTCTCGGGTGGCAAGCTGCCGACAACCCGATGTAAGAAGAGAGACGTTTCGTCCAGCAAGCGTTCCGGCGACTCCACGCCTTTTACTACCACGCTGCGGGCCAGAGTGTGCAAGCGGGCGTCCTCTTCGGGCGATAGTTCCTTGCCGGTGAAAACGACCACGGGCAAATCGCTCAGCGCCGGGTTTTCGCCGAGCTTTTCCAGCACGTCGAAGCCGGACATGTCCGGAAGGCGCAGGTCGAGCACGGCGCAATCGAACTGTTGGTCGTGCATGAGCCGCAGCGCTTCCGCGCCCGCGCTGGCGATGGACACTTCGATATCGTCGTGGCCGAGCAATTCTTTTACGCTCATTTGCTCCGCGGGATTATCTTCGACGATCAAGAGCTTCTTCCGCCGGGATGACGTGAACTCCTTGATACGCGTCAGCGAGGCTTCCAGTGGCTCGGCGGAGGCGGGCTTCGTGACGAACGAAAATGCACCGCGCGCCAACCCGTGGCGCCTGTCTTCATCGAGCGTTAGCATTTGAACCGGGATGTGCCGCGTGCTGGGGTCTTGCTTCAGGTGATTCAGAACCGTCCAGCCGAGCATATCCGGCAAGAAAACGTCCAAAGAAATCGCCGTCGGGTGAAACTCGTGGGCCAGTGCCAGTGCGTCGGCGCCACGCTGCGCGACGAGCACTTTGAAGCCTTTGTCCCGCGAAAGATCGCATAATACGCGTCCGTAGTGGGGGTCGTCCTCGACGATCAGCAGTACCTCGTCACCCGGCTGCAAATCGTCGCGATCGTCGGGAATCTGCTCCGACACATGCTCGCTGATCGGAGCGGGCACTTGCATGGGCGAGCTGCTGGACGATGCAAGGCTCGCGGTGGCAATGGCCGCGACCGAAGGTCCGACGTATGTAGCCGGCAAATACAACGTAAACGTGCTGCCCGCTCCAGGCGCGCTTTTGAGTTGAATTTCTCCTCCGAGCAGGTTGGCTAGCTCGCGGCTGATCGCCAGACCCAGTCCCGTGCCGCCGTATTTGCGGCTAGTGCCCGCGTCAGCTTGCTGGAACGCCTCGAAGATAATGCGCTGCTTCTCGACCGGAATTCCAATGCCGGTATCGGTCACTTCAAATGACACCACCGAAGCGGCCGCTCCCAGAATCGGGTGATCCGCGCTCCAACCACGCTTCGCGAGCGATACGGACAGCTTCACGCCGCCATGCTCGGTGAACTTAAATGCGTTCGAGAGCAAATTCTTCAGCACTTGCTGCAAGCGTTTGGAGTCCGTCACCAAACTCCGGCCCAAATGCGAATCGGCGTGAACCTCGAAGGTGAGTCTGCGGTTTTCAGCCTCGTGCCGGAACGGCCGCGCCACCATTTCCAGCAAGCTCGAGAAGAATACTTCTTCCGCTTCCACCGAAACCGTGCCGGACTCGATTTTTGAAAGGTCGAGAATGTCGCTGATCAGGTTCAGCAAGTCGGTGCCGGCGCCGTGAATGGTGCGCGCAAATTCGACTTGCCTCGGTGACAGGTTGTTTTCCGGGTTCTCGCTCAGCTGCTGTCCGAGCACCAAGATGCTGTTCAATGGCGTTCGCAATTCGTGGGACATGTTGGCCAGGAACTCTGATTTGTACTTCGACGTGAGCGCCAGCTCCTTTGCTTTTTCTTCCAGCGCGCGTCGAGCCTGCTCGATCTCGTCGTTTTTGCGTTCCACTTCGACGTTTTGTTCCGCCAACTGCTGCGCCTTCTGTCCCAACTGCTCGTTGGTTTGTTGCAATTCTTTTTGCTGGGTCTGCAGCTCGGTGGCTAGCTGCTGCGACTGCTTCAGCAGCGCTTCGGTCTGCATCGTCGCCTCGATACTGTTGAATACGATGCCGATGCTCGAAATTAATTGATCGAGGAAAGCTAGGTGGGACGGAGTGAATGCACCGAGTGAAGCGAGTTCTATCACCGCCTTCACGCGGCCCTCGAACAGAACCGGTAACACGATCGCATTTTTCGGCATCGCGCGGAACAACCCGGAACTCACCGGAACGGTCGCTTCCGGCAGGTCAGTAATCAACATGCGGCGCTTTTCGATCGCGCATTGGCCAACGAGTCCTTGGCCCAGCCTCAACCGCACAGGATGCCCGCCCTCGGCGTCGTCGGCAAAGGCGGACAGCAGCCTCATTCCTGCCGATTCCTCCGCTTCCACCTGGTAAATCACGCCCTGCTGCGCCGATACCAGAGGCGCCAATTCGGAAAGCAGCATCTGGCCGACGGTCGCGAGATCCCGCTGGCCCTGCAACATGCCGGTGAAGCGCGCCAGGTTTGTCTTTAGCCAGTCCTGCTCCGTATTGCGCTCCGTCGTGAGTCGCAGGTTACCGATCATGGTGTTGATGTTGTCTTTCAACTCCGCGACTTCGCCGCTAGCTTCCACTTGAATCGAACGCGTCAGATCGCCCTTGGTCACGGCCGTCGCCACTTCCGCGATGGCGCGGACCTGATTCGTCAGGTTATCGGCCAGCAAATTGACGTTGCCGGTCAAGTCCTTCCACGTGCCTGCGGCGCCGGGCACGTTCGCCTGCCCACCCAGGCGCCCCTCAACACCCACTTCCCGCGCTACGGAAGTCACCTGATCCGCGAACGTTGCCAGCGTATCCGTCATGTTGTTGATGGTGTCCGCGAGTGCAGCCACTTCGCCCTTGGCGTTCACGGTCAGTTTCTTCGCCAGATCGCCGTTTGCCACGGCGGTCACCACTTTCACGATTCCGCGCACTTGCTCCGTCAGGTTGGCAGCCATCACGTTGACGTTGTCGGTCAAGTCCTTCCACGTGCCTGCCACACCTGGAACTTTCGCCTGGCCGCCGAGTTTGCCTTCGGTGCCCACCTCGCGCGCCACGCGCGTCACTTCCGCCGCGAATGCGTTCAGTTGGTCCACCATCGTGTTGATGGTGTTCTTCAGCTCCAGAATTTCGCCCTTCACGTCCACCGTGATCTTCCGCGACAAATCACCGCGTGCTACGGCCGTCGTCACTTCCGCGATGTTTCTCACCTGGCCTGTCAGGTTTCCAGCCATCGCGTTAACCGAATCCGTGAGGTCTTTCCAGGTTCCCGCGACTCCCGGCACGTTGGCCTGGCCGCCCAATCGCCCTTCGCTGCCCACCTCGCGCGCCACGCGCGTTACCTCCGCGGCGAACGAACGCAACTGCTCCACCATCGTGTTCAGCGTTTCCTTGAGCTGCAAAATCTCGCCGCGCACATCGACCGTGATTTTGCGCGAAAGGTCGCCGCTGGCGATTGCCGCCGCCACCTCCGCGATGTTTCTCACCTGGCCCGTCAGGTTGCTGGCCATGAAGTTCACGTTGTCGGTTAGGTCCTTCCACGTGCCGCCGACGCCCGGCACTTGTGCTTGGCCGCCGAGTTTGCCTTCGGTGCCCACCTCGCGCGCCACGCGCGTCACTTCGCCCGCGAATGCGTTCAGTTGGTCCACCATCGTGTTGATGGTGTTCTTCAGCTCCAGAATTTCGCCCTTCACGTCCACCGTGATCTTCCGCGACAAATCACCGCGCGCGACGGCGGTGGTCACTTCCGCGATGTTTCGCACCTGCGCCGTCAGGTTCCCGCCCATCGAGTTCACTGAGTCCGTGAGGTCTTTCCAGGTTCCCGCCACTCCGGGCACGTTCGCCTGGCCGCCCAAGCGTCCTTCGCTGCCCACCTCGCGCGCCACGCGCGTTACTTCGCCGGCGAATGCGTTCAATTGATCCACCATCGTGTTGATGGTTTCTTTCAGCAGCAAAATCTCGCCGCTCACGTTGACCGTAATTTTCTTGGATAGGTCTCCATTCGCGATGGCGGTCGAAACTTCCGCGATGTTTCGCACCTGGTTCGTCAGGTTGCTGGCCATCGAGTTAACGGAGTCGGTCAGGTCTTTCCACGTGCCGCCGACGCCCGGTACCTGCGCTTGGCCGCCCAGTTTTCCGTCGGTGCCCACCTCGCGCGCCACGCGCGTTACTTCCGAAGCGAACGCCCGCAGCTGATCCACCATCGTGTTAATGGTGTCTTTCAGCTCCAGAATTTCGCCCTTCACATCCACCGTGATCTTGCGCGACAAATTGCCGCGTGCCACGGCCGTGGCTACTTCCGCGATGTTGCGCACCTGGTTGGTCAAGTTGCTGGCCATGAA
>JASHPG010000210.1 GCA_030038275.1 Candidatus Acidiferrales bacterium
GATCGCTTCCGGAGCGCGGCCGTGCTTTTGAAGCAGCGACGCGTAACGCATCAGCCGGTCAGGAGGCTGCGGCATGGAGCGCAGAAAGCGGCTGAAAATCGCGGAAGCTTTGGCCAGATCGCCGGTTTCGAGCAGCCGGTCAAATTGGATGGCGTAATATTGCCCGGCGCGCGACGGCTCGTTCAGCCGCGTGTAAATGTCGGCAAGCGCCTGCAACGATTCCTGATGCGAAGGCGCTTCGTCGAGAACTGCTTGATAGGCCGCAACGGCTTCACGGAGCTTGTTCTTCTCAAGGCTCCGGCGAGCGCGTTCCAGATTCTTGCTGGCTTCTGACGCCATTTATCTCGGGGCTTCGGGCGGCGATGGCGATTAAGGCTCGCGGATCGCGAGCGCGGCGCGAAGCGAGATTCCAGTCTATACCGTGGCAAGCGGGCGCCGCATATGGAATTCGCCGCGATGTGCTGAATTCGGCTCTGCATCAGGCGCGCTTGGGCGAACGCTGGTTCGGCCCTTGGCGCGGGAAGGTGCTGACTTTCTCGCGCATGGTTCGCAGGGAAAGTCCGCTGCGAAACAGCGCGGCGAAGCCCAGAAAAACGAATGGCAGGGTGAGCGCGATGAAAGCAAAGATCGAAAACCCGGTGGCGCGGCTATGCTCAACTTGAAAAATGCTGAGCCCAAGAACGCAGAAAAATTGATACGAGCCGACGTTTGCGGGGGCATTGGGCAGGGATACTCCCAGATTAATCACCAGCAGGACGACGACCGCTGCCATAAACGAAAGGTGCATCCCATAGGAGTGCATCAGCACCCATAGCGCCATCGCTTGAGAGGCCGGAATCAGCAGAGAGACAGCCACGGCTGGATAGAAGCTTGGCGCCGTACCCATCGCGTGCAGCACGATCATGGCCTGCATCATGCGTCCAGGGACGCGACGCTCGGTCGGCTCAGCTGCTTTTTCGCGCCCCAGCCTGAATTCCATGTGCAGCACAACGGCAACCACCACAATGAGCAGCGCCAGGATCACGATGCCCAACGTGTCCGCGGCCCGGTCAAACCGGCGAATCGCCAGTGACGGGCCGTAGCCGGGTGGCGGCTGCACTAGCAGTGAGACAATCCCCAGCCCGGCCGTCGCTATAACCAAATCGATGAACCGCTCCACGCCCACCGACCCGATCACCCGTCCGAGTGTGATTTCCTCGGAGTTCGATAGCAGGTAACTGCGCAGAAACTCGCCCGGGCGAAGCGGGAAGACGAGATTGGCGAAGAGGCCCGCGAATACCGCGCGAATCGACCGGGTTAGCCGCACTTTGCCGAACGGAGTCAGCAGCAGTTTCCAACGCAGCGCCTGGAAGCCGTAGCTCACCACGTCCAGGGCCATCCCGGCGAGCACCAAGCGCCAGTCCGCGTTGGCCATATCGTGAATTGCGCGAACGATATGGAAGTCGCGCAGCACCCAGATCAGCGAGCCGATCGCAACGCTGTAGCCAACGATGCGCAGCAGAAGCGAGCGTTTTCGGGCGATGAACTTGAATAATTTGATCAATGCGATCGGTCCGCGAGAAACGCGTCTGGTTGACGGAGGTCATCTCGCCGGTCCGCCGGATCGAAGCTGCGGAGCCGGGCTGGCCAAAACGTGGATACAAAAAGACGGAAGCTCGTCGATCTTCTCAACTGCGCGCGAAGCCCCCGCCTTCGCATCCAAAACTCCTTTCTGAGTGCGGATACCGAAAATCGGGCAGGCTGCCCGCGGGATTCCGTTCGCCGTACGCGTTGTCGCCGGGGCGCTCCTGCGGCCGGAACAAACCTGGTCCAGGCCGCTGGCCCTCCAGCGCCATGGATTCTCAAAACCCGCTACAGCCTACGACATTGGGCCTTCAGCAGGCAATCCGGGATCGCGATTGTGGTCACCTAACCTGTCTGTTCGCTTCGGCAGCGCGAAGGCGTAGAATGATTCTGTATGATATTGAGAAATTCCTCCGGCCATCCCGCCTGCTTCAAAAACACCGAATGAAAAGAGCGCAGTCTGTAAACAGGACGGAACGCGTTTTGCTCGTCGGCGTGGCCTTGAAGCGCGGTACGCGGGCTCAGGGAGCGGATCCCGTTGCCATGAGCCGCGGCTCGATGGCAGAGCTGAAAGAACTCGCCGAAAGCGCGGGTGCGGATGTGACCGGGGAATTGTTGCAAGTCCGCGAAGTGCTCGATCCCGCCACCCTCGTGGGTCGCGGCAAGCTGGAGGAGATTCGCGCTGAGGCCGATTCACGCCACATTCCGCTGGTGATCGTCGATCACGACCTTACGCCCGTGCAACTTCGAAACATGGAAAAGGGCACCGGCAAGCGCGTAATTGATCGCACGCAGCTGATTCTGGATATTTTCGCCACGCACGCGCACACGCGCGAAGGCCAGCTGCAGGTCGAGCTGGCGCAGCTGAACTATCTTTTGCCGCGCCTTTCGGGAAGAGGCGAAGAGCTTTCCCGGCTTGGCGGCGGCATCGGGACGCGCGGACCCGGCGAGCAAAAGCTCGAATCCGATCGCCGGAAGATCCGCGAGCGCGTTCGAAAAATCCAGCAAGCCATCGAGACAGTCCGCAGCCAGCGAGCCACTCGCCGCCGCGCGCGCCAGGCCGTGCCGCTTGGCATGGTTGCTTTCGTTGGATATACGAACGCCGGCAAATCCACGCTATTCAACGCGCTTACACACGCGGATGTGATGACCTCCT
>JASHPG010000211.1 GCA_030038275.1 Candidatus Acidiferrales bacterium
CCCGTCGCAGTGTCACAACCGCGCAATCCGCCAGCGATATGATTCGAGGTAGCTCTTCCAGTGGGACAGGGTCGAGAAAAGTGATGTTCGTGAGGCCCATTTCACGGGCGCGAGCTTGCAACTGCGTTTTCTGTGGTCCATCTCCGACAAGCAGAAAGTGGACGCGCTCCTGATCGGAAAACTCCTTAGCGGCATCCAGCAACTGATCGAGCGCACCTGCATATCCGTGATTTCCGGCGTAGAGCACCACCCGCTTTTTTGCGAGTCCCAATTGCTTCCGCAATTCCTCATCTGGAGGCGCAGGGCAAATCAATCGAGTATCCACGCCATTCGGCAGAAATAATACCTTCTCTGCGGGAACTTGTTTTCTCTCCAACAGCGCCGTTCGAATGCCTTCTGTCACAGATGTAACTCGTGCTGCCCGCCGATAGATCCATCGCTCAAGCATGCCGGCGATTCGCAGTACCAGGCCGTCGTTTAGAACGCCAAGATCTCGAGCGGAATCAGGCCAAAGATCAGCCACGTTGAAAATCAGCGGACATCGCCACCAACGCGAGGCCGTCCATGCCGGTACTGCCAGTGTCAGCGGCGGAGAGTCGACGAACAGATAGTCGGGGCGTTTCGCTCGAAGCAGGCCGAACAGCGAGGTCGCCATAAACGATAAATAATTAAGAATACGCATCATGCCAGATCTATTCGCGGCAAGCAGCCAGACGCGGTGGATTGTTACTCCGTTCCGTCGTTCTTTCAGGTAAAAGCGGCCGCGGTATGATGGCGCGATGCGACCAGCCGGGTGGTGGGGCATTGCTGTGACGACTTCCACTTCGTGACCTGTCCGAACCAATTCACCACACACCGCCTCCAGGCGGGCCTGCGTAGCCCCTATTTCCGGGAAAAAATATTGGGTCAAAACAAGAAACTTCATGCCCGCGCCCCAATTTGGGCGGATATCACCGCCGGCGCCGGGCCGGCAAGTTTCTCGTAGAATTTCAGCAAGCTCCTCTCTTCGATTGTCCAGTTGTACCGCGAATTTACCGCCGCTTGACCGCGGCGGCCCATTTCCGCCGCTTCGGAAGGATGATTACATATATATTCGATCGCCCTTGCGATCGCGGAAGGATCGAGAGGATTGACGAGTAGCCCGCATCCACATTCTTCAATTATGTTTCGCCAAACAGGAAAGTCGGATGCGACAACCGGTATTCCCGCAAGCATGTACTCAAATAATTTGACGGGCTGCGCATTCAGATAATTGGGTTCCGGATGCAACAGCACGATCCCCGCACGGGCTTTTTGCAGCATTCCAACGACTTCGCCTCGGCTCAATACGCCGAGATGCACGATGCGGTTCCATCCGCGCAGCTTCGAAAGCCGTTCACAAAGCGAGGGATCGATAGACCCTGCCAGCCGCAGTTGAATTCCATCGCTCGGTGGAAGCAGAGCCATCGCTTCCACCATCTCGAATGCTCCGCGCCCGGGCGTGATTCGAGCCCCTACATAGGCAATGTAGTCGTTGGACTCGCGGTCCATTGTCTTTACATTCGCGAATTCCTCGAGCAGCGGATAGTTGTGTACTACCGCGACATTTCGGGTCTTTGTAAATCGTTCGGCGATCGGCTTCGTGGCCGCGATAACGCCGGACATCAAGCAGCTCGCCCATTCTTCCACCATGCCGAGGACGATCTGTAGGGGTAGCTTCAGCCATCTCGGAATGTAGTCCTTGTAGCAAATCGTCTTAGGCAAGTCCTCGTGTATGTCGTAAACCACCTGCTTCCCCTGGCAACGCAGAATCAAACCCACAGGAATTAATTCCGGATCGTGGAAGTGATATATATCTGCCTTCTCACGTTTCGCTGCGCGGTACATCTCCGCGACGCCCCTAATCAATCGCTGTGTTCGGCTGGAATACTTCGGAAACGCTCGTACTGTGATGCCGTCGATCTCCCGATTGTTATCGATGGGCGAAATCAAAGTGACTGAGTATCCCGCCCGCGCAAGGCTCCGGCATTCCTTATGAAAGATGCGGACGTCGAGCGCCGGGTGCACGGACGTCAACACACATATTTTGGGGGCCATTGAATTCTTAAGTCGTAGATGAGAGCGGACCGTCCGCATTCACGGGAGATAATGTGACCGGGCTTTGCGTCTGGCCGCGAAACTCGAATCGCGTGAGCAGTAAGTCTCCTATGTGAGACCTAGTGATGGCGCACACCACCAGCGTGACACCTGCCCAATACCAGAGGACCCGGTTATCATCCAGGTCACCGCTAAACATGCTTACAATAACGCAGAACAGCACCAGGCTCGGAAACACCGCGTAGCGAGTGCCTGTCTTACGTAGTAGTCGGAAACTCGCTACTCCCATGGAGGTCAGAAATAGGCCGAGTGCCGCTATCCCGATCAATCCCTGCTCGAACGCGATTTGCAGCAACAGGTTATGCGGGTAGGCGCGTTCGTCTGCCCCGTAATAAAAGACGCTCCAACTTCCCACTCCGCCCCCCAGCAGAAGATGCGTCGGAATGGCCGCTAGTGTTTGATGATAGAAGGTAAGGCGCGCGACAGCCGACCCGCTGGCGGCTTTTCCCTCTACTAGGTCAACTATTTCGCTAAGCTTCGAATTGTATTTGCTCGGGTCTATGTGACTGAACACGGAGAACGCTGCGTACATGCTGACGCCCAGAAGCGTAATTGCCACGATGATCCTACTGATCTTCTTCGTGGAGGCCACCAGGTTCAAGACAAGCACCACTAGAAGTGCGACGATAGGACCCCGAGCCGCTGAGGCAATGAGCGCGAAGCTGAATATCGGTACCAGCACCCAAGCTTCGGCCGTATTGTAGGCACTACGCCTAAATGGCCTGTAATACAGCGCCAGCAAAATAAGCATTCCCATCAACCATCCGGCTCCAATTCGCGTGATGTCCGTGGTGGACGCGGATTGGCGGTCATCGAGATGCAAAATCATTTGGAATGCGAGAATTAATCCAGCGCCCAGAAACAACGTCACAAACCGCCTTAAGTCTTCCTGTCTACGGATGACAACGAACGGCGCGATCAACATCAGCGTTCCGATTCCAAGTAATCGGAGTAGCTCAGTGCCGCCATAAGAGACTGCCGGTGTGTAGCTGTAGCTCAATGCTACAATTCCGGCGAACAGCGCGAAGGCTATGAGCGGTAATTTCGGCACATCCGCGAATCTCGGGCGAGGAGGTCTGTCAATTCGCGCCGTATACTTTAATAATCTCCAGCCGACACCCAAGGCCAATCCGATGAGCATTGTCACCGTCAAATCCACTACGTGATCCAATGGTTTTAGTGGCCAGTAAGCCTTCAACTGCGGAGCGAATAGCACGGCGACAAGAAATAGCGCAGGCTCGCGGAATGCAAACCACAGGAACACAATTCCCGCGGCGCCGGCGCCGATGACCAGAAGAACGTTCGCTCCCCCGATTAGAGCGGCCAACACTAGGCACGAGGCCAGCCCGACTAAACCCACCATCAACTTCCAATCGCGCATGTCGGTTTCCTCGGAGTGCTATCAAGTGATTCGCGGCACTCGCGTCTCCAATCAAACGGCTCTGCGCCGTCTATGACGTGCAGGAGCTTCATATAAAGCGAGCGATACCGCGGTTCGAGCAAGCTATTGTTATGCCATACCATCGTGAAGACGCCGCCTACAGCACGGCAACGGGCCACGCACTGGCGCACGGCCTCGACACTCGCCTCCTCTGTCAGTTGCATGTAGCCAAGTAGCGTCCGGTCCATTACGAGTAGCGGTATTTCCAGCAGATCGGCCGCTCGGTTAAGAGAAAGCAACCAGGGCTGATAAGGAACACAAGTTCCGGTACGGAAACCGATATGGTCGGCAAACGAAAGCGTGCTGTCGTATGCCAAGCCGCACATTTCCCAGTGAATCCATGTGTCAACGCACCATCGGAGATAGTGCTGTCGACCTCCCAGTAGACCATCCCCAAGCAGTTCGCGGAGTAAGTTGACCTCTCTTCGAAGCTTTTCGGGAGATCGGTAGGTGTTGTAGCCCGGTTGCACGCCGCATTCCACACCTTGTTGATTAAGCCATTCGATTACTTTTCGAATCTTCTGATGCCGTGGATCGTATCCGCTGTCCCGAAGACTCGGTGGGCTGGCCATCCAATAAACGGCGGAATCGAGCTTGTGCTTGCCCGTCAGGCTCACGATTTCGCGAACCGCGCGCAGATCGACGGGATCGCAATCGGGTAGCCAGCACCACAACTCCCGCCACGTATTTCGCGCGTCTCGGCGAGCGATTTGCCGCAATATGTTTTTCCCTCGAAGTGGTATTCCGACGTGATCGGCGTCATGACTCAATTTCGCGCGCAGCTTTCTATCAGCAGGACGCCACCCAGAGTGCAAGAATGCCAACGCCTGTTCGAACGCTAGGCCGTACTCGTCCACAATCGGGCGATCGACGTAGCCCCCTCGGAAAGCCATGCTCTGGTGGGCGGAAAAACGCCCGTGGCAATCGTGCTCCGTGGCCACCGATTCTTCCCATCGAGACAGAACCAACAGCATTGACAGCAGCAGATCAACCGAGCACTCGACCCGATCGCGGCTGATTGCTACAAATAGCGTTTTCCTATTTCGATCGCTGCCAGCGAATGGCACGATGAAGTCGGGAACGAGGCTCTTTACGTCGCGGTCCGGTTCGTACATCCATCCCCGGCGAATCGTGCTAGCGCGGTTAGCCGCGATGTCGCGCAATAGGTCCCCTGTGGCGTTAGGAAAAACAATCTGCTTACCGATCTTGGGAAATGCCTCTATCACGGTGCCGTTCATTTCATGGCGAATTTCCCACGTTTGAAAGATTTCCTTTGGCACTCCAGCGCGCCGTGCCAGCTCCCACAATGCGTAGCGCCTTGCCTGCGGCGAGATTCGGATGTTCCCGATCTTTTGAACCGCATCGAACGCATTTCTCACGCCAAGGAGGGAGTGCGCCGGCGGGGAAAGAAGCTCCGAGTCGTTGCCCAACTGCACGGCAGGTGTCAGCGAATCGGGACTCATTAGACTGTTATCCTTTCATCTGCCTTGCGGCAGAATCCCACGATCAGTTTGCTGACGACGCTTCGCGCTCGATCCGGGCTCGGTAACGTGCGGCGTACTGCAGCAAACCGCCTCGGAGCGAACCTGCTTTTTCCAGCCGCCACACGGCAAAAGCCGCGGGACCCCACTTGCGGTAGTACTGCTCCACGCCTCGAAGTGCCGATCCTTCGAAATCGAAGTCACGATTTGCCGTCAGAGCGTCGCAAAGTGCGGCCCAAAGGAGCAGGTAAGAGCCGGGAATCTCCCGCTTTGCCGGATCGAATGCAGCGACGATTTGGTAGGTCGTTCTGGTGTCGTGAACCGTCAAAAGCGCGGCGATCGGTTCGTTCTCACGCGTTCGAGCAATATAGAAGTCGCTCTTTTCACGCTGAAAGCCGGCGGACCACAATCGGATCGGCATCTCCGCCGGGTAAAGCATCTTATCTCCGCGAACCGCCCCTATCTCGCAGAGCTTCCGGAATGCCTCGATATCCTCGTTCCTGGTCACGGATAGCCCGAGGCGCTTTGCTTTTGCGAGTTTTTGCAAGTGCGTCCTCGTTATGCAAGCTTCCACCGATTCGATCGATTGGCTTGCTGGCAATCGAAATGTGTATGCGAGTTCTGCCCGGAATCCGGCCCACAGGAATCCTTGCAAATCCGGGCCGAGAGCTCCCACCATGCACCGAAAGCTGTCAAAACGGGGCATCTGCCGCGCCATCAACTCCCCAGCTGATCGCATCAGGTACAAACGCTCGCAGGGATCGCTGATCTGCGAGATATCGAAGATCGGCCCCAGAAACGGCGTGAGTTGCGGAGCATGAAAGAGAACCAACCCCGCCCGATTTCTCCGCGTGAGAGGAACGCCGCCGCGGACCGAGCCACGTTTGTCGCGAACGGCCAGTATTTCGAAGTGTTGAGCGGCGACGTTCAGCCACCACGAATAATGGAACACAGTCCCATGCGGTGAGCGATCCACGAGCGCGTCCCATTCAGCATAGGCGGCACGCTGCAGGATGCCGCACTCCAAGCCGCTGGATCCGGCATTCGGACCCTTTGGCTCGTTGGACTGCGGAGCGTACTTCTGCTTTATGGGAACTGATACCGACGTGCTCATAGGCGTGGGATCTCGGACTTCGGACGTGCGGAACGTGCTAGAGGATGTTCAAATCACTGGTTCTGTTGAATCGGCGCATGCGTTTGCGCAACGGGTGTTTTGCCGCCTGTTGCCGCGAACGGCATCTCCGACAACGCAACGAGAAGCTCTCCGTTAAGAAGATAATTTTGCCCACAGCTCGGGCATTGGCCATGGCCGTTCATGACGTCCAGCCGGATTCCGCAGCGGCACATCCAGCCCATGCGCCTGGCAGGCGCGCCGACCACGAGCGCGTAATCAGGCACATCTCGTGTAACAACTGCGCCGGCGCCGACGAATGCATACTCCCCGATAGTGATTCCGCAAATGATCGTTGAGTTCGCGCCAAGGCTCGCTCCCTTTCGCACCAGCGTACGGCGATATTCGTTCTTCCGGTTGACGTGGCTTCGCGGATTCATCACATTGGTGAACACCATCGAAGGCCCGCAGAAGACGTCGCTCTCCAATTCGACGCCGGTATACACGGAGACGTTATTTTGAATCTTTACGTTGTTTCCGATTCGCACTCCGCTTGCCACATGCACGTTTTGCCCGAAATTGCAGTTCTTTCCCACGGTACATCCGGACATTACATGCGAGAAATGCCAAATGTGGGTGCCATCTCCGATTTCGCATGGCTCGTCCACAAGCGCGGTGGGATGAATGAAATACCTCCGTGGAATTGCGTCCAGCCGTTGCACATGACCATTCTGTTTCAACGATTGCTCGCTGGCATTCAACACGCGTAGCACTCGAACGCCATTCCGCCCATCCGTTCTCGGCGTCTGCCGAGTCTCTAAGCATTCAAGGAAATGCTTGCACTCGTTCAGAAGCGGTTCCTCAGGGGGTAGGACGATTACTTCTCCTTCGGACTTATGTGCCACGGGCAAACGATCGATCCAATCCACGCGGTGCGGATACAGAACTAGCTTTCTCTCGGATTCCGTGTCGTCGAATACAGCCATCCTTTGATCCCCAACAATCACGAGCTTCTGCTCCTTGTACGGGTGGAGCCAGCTGACAAAAATATGGCTCGTCACGCCGCTCGCAAATTGGAAGCTCGTCAGCGTCAGATCGGCGATTTGTGGATTCAGATACGCTCCGCCGTGCGCCGCCACCGTTACAGGATCTTCGTCGAGGAGATAAAGAATTGCGGAGATATCGTGTGGCGCAAAGCTCCACAGAATATTTTCCTCGGTTCGCAGTTTTCCGAAGTTCAACCGCGACGAGTAGATGTATTCCACCCGGCCAAGCGTGCCTTTGCGGATCAGTTCTTTGAGTTGTCGGATCGCCGGGTGGTAGTACAAAAGGTGTCCCACCATCAATACCCGGTTCTTCTTGCGCGCGATCTCTACGAGCTCCTCGCCTTCGGCCAATTGCAGCGAAAGCGGTTTTTCGACAAACACGTCCTTTCCAGCGAGTAGAGCTGCTTTGACCATCGCGTAGTGCTGAGCGGCGGGCGTAGCAATCGCCACCGCGTCGATATCAGGCCGATCCAATACGTCTTCGTACGATTTACAGGCCTCCAAATCATATTGCTTGGCCAGCAACGAAAGGGAAGCGTCAGACACGTCGCATAGCACCTTCAAATCGCCAAGCTTGTGAAAGTTGCGCACCAGATTCTTGCCCCAATACCCACACCCCACCACGGCGATCCTCGAACGAGAGTCCATATCTTGCCCCTTTTATAGAATGGTCTTTAAAGTTGGGAGTGATAGAACTGCGAAATAGTTCGTATGATGGAGTCCTGCACTTCCTCCGTAATTTCCGGGTAAATCGGAAGAGCCAGAACCTCACGGCAAGCCGTTTCGGACGCAGGGAAATCTCCTGCTGAGTATTTCAAATAGGCGAACGCAGGCTGCAGGTGGAGCGGCGAAGGATAGTAGATCTCGGTCGAAAAACCGCGTTCGCGCAGGAAAAGGCGCAGCTTGGAACGGTCGGAGCAGCGAATCACGAACTGGTTGTAAACATGTTCCGAATATTTCGGAGCCGCTGGCGGTGTGACGAACTCCTCCAGCCGATAGTCGGCGATCAACCCTCGATACACATCGGCATTTTCAATGCGCTGTTGCTCCCATTCCTTCAGGTGCGATAACTTGATTCGTAGAATAGCTGCTTGCAAGCTATCCAGTCGGCTGTTTACGCCCATAATTTCGTAACTGTATTTTTCTCGGCTTCCGTGCGCGCGAAGCAGCCGCAGCTTATCGCCCAGCGACTCCTCGGTCGTTGTCACCATTCCTCCGTCTCCGGCGCAACCTAGATTCTTTGACGGGAAAAAGCTGAAACAACCGAACAGTCCCAAGCTGCCAACCGGTGTTCCTTTGTACGTCGCTCCGATTGCTTGGGCTGCATCTTCGATCAGAGCGATCCCGTGCTGTCGCGCGATTTCCAAAATCGGTTCCATCTCTGCGGGCAAGCCAAAGAGGTGTACTGGTATGATCGCGCGCGTCTTTGTTGTAATGGCGGCGCCCAAAAGCCGCGGATCCAGATTGAACGTCTCAGGATCGATATCCACGAATACCGGCCGCGCGCCAGTTCGCGCGATCGCGCCCGCGGTGGCTACGAACGTAAATGGCGTCGTGATGACCTCGTCGCCGGCTTCAACGTCGAGCGCGCGCAGGGCCAGAAATAGCGCGTCCGAGCCTGAAGCGCAGCCCACCGCCGCTGCGGCGCCGGCCATCTGTGCGATCTCCGACTCCAGAAGTTGCACTTCCTTACTAAGAATGAATTGCTGGCTTTCCAAGACTCGTTCCACTGCGTGCAGCACCTCTTTGCGAATGCTTGCGTACTGTGCCTTCAGATCCAAGAATGGCGCGGGCGCGCTCGACGCGTGGCTCATCTGCGCCTTCGAATCACGAACAACCGGTTGCGGGGTTCCCATTATTTGTCTTCTCCAATCGGAATTTGGACTTCAAGAGTGCTGCGCGTGCTGAACTTTGGCCCGGGATTGTCCGGCTATTTTCCGATGCGCAGGCCCAAGCCGTAGCCGGCCACCTCGGATGCCGCCTGGACGGCAACCTGGCCGGTCTTTTGCATCCCAGCCTTGAATCCGCTCTGAGGCACGAACAAAATGTCGTTTGCCTCGAGAAGCGGTTGATTCGTTTTGCCTCTCATCACTTTCGTAAGATTGACGGGAATTGTTTCCCGCTTCGCGCCGTCATCAGATTGCCGAACGATTACCGCCTTGCTCAATTTGGCCGTCGACTGCGTGCCGCCTACGAGCGCAAGCGCCTGGAGAATCGTCATGCCTTTTCTCCCGTCCTGTACCTGAAAAGCGCCCGGCTTCGTCACGGCCCCGACGATATAAACAATAGGTCCACGCGAAACACTGATGACATCACCAGGTTCCACCGGCACGTTCAGATTGGGATCAGTCCCGGTCATAAGCTTGTGAACGTCAATTGTTTCGTACCCGGTCGCCGGTTCCTTCGTCGTGTCGCTCACGTTTTTCAGTCCCGGCTCGTCTGAGTGGTGCGCGATGGTTAGCGTTGGTCCCGCGGTCGTCAGCAGTCCTCCACTCATGGAAATTGCCTCAAGCAACGTGGTGTTCTGCTTTTCCAACGGATACACGCCCGGCCGCGACACTTCGCCAAGAATCGTCACGTTGTGGCTCATGCTGCGCAGGATGAAAGTGGTCACCTCAGGTTGTCGTAAGATTCCTTGAGTCTTCAACGCATCGGCAATCTGCTTTGAGAGCTCAAAAGTGCTCTCACCAGCGGCGTGGATGGGCGACGAGAGCAGCGGTAACTGGATGTTACCCACTGAGTTCACCTGGTATTGGCCACTTACGTCGTCCTCATCGATAACTCGAATCTGCAACACGTCTCCCACGCCGACCATGTACCCGCTATACGTTGGCGGAGGGGCAATGTCGGGAGCTTGCGCCGGTGAATTTGGAGGCGGAAGAGTGCCTACGGGAATCTGCGCGCGCGAGGGTTTGACGCAAAACACCGCCAACGCGACCACGAGACCTGCTAAAAGGCTCCTGCGGATCGGTGCGATTCCATTGCTCAACATGGCGTGCCTCTCTCCGATGGGCTCGTTAGAGCCGAATTCTTGGATCAAAACTGGATTGTCCTACGCAGGGGTGCGGTACTGCTGCTCGTAGCGGTGTCCCGGACCATACGCGTAGTACTCCGAATGCAGGTTCGCTCCATTCAGCACTACGCCAAGAACGGATCCGCGGGCGTCGTCCAGAATCTCCATACTCCGCACCATCGCTTTGCGAGTGGTCGTGCTGCATCGCGCCACCAGCACGATTCCATCGGCGAAGGCGGAAAGCCAGCGAGCTTCGGCGAATGGGATGATTGGCGGCGAATCCAGTACGACGTATTCGAATTTCTTCCGTAGTTCCGTCAGCAGATTTTCCATTTGTTTGGAGGTCAGAGCTTCGACCGCTTTCGGAACACCTTGTTCTGCGCCCAAAATTGTCAGATTAGGTGTGTCCGAGCCTCCTTCCGGGATTTCCTGAATGATTCCCGGATTTGACAAAGCATCGAGCAGCCGCAGGCGCACAGTCACGCCAAAAGTCGGAGTGATCTTCGGATGACGCAAATCCGCATCGATCAAGCAAGTTTTGCTGTGCCGCGCCAGAGCCACGGCAAGATTTGCCGCCACTGTGGTTTTTCCTTCGCCCGGGAACGGCGACGTTATCAGGATCGTCCGGATCGGCTTCTGCCGCGTCAATGACGAGACTCGAATGGCCGTGTCCAGGCTACGAATCGCCTCCGCTTCGGGCGAACGCGAGTTTTCGTGCAACAACGCTACTACAGGCGAGTTCGCCAGCACCGCGCGCCGCATGGAGTGTGTCGCGCCCGCCGGGATAAACCGCGAACTGCCGCTCACTCGCAGAAGCCGGCTTTCCGGCACGAGCGCGAGAGCTGGAAGATCGGAAAGTCTGCGAAGGTCTTCCGTGCTCCCGATCGTGTCGTTCATGCCTTCCGCTGCAAATGCCAGTGCCACACCACCTAGCAAGCCTATGAGCAGCCCTCCTCCAAGAATTGCCGCGCGGTGCGGTCCGCTGGGCTCCATTGGCAAGCGGGGACTGTCGAGTACGCGAATATTGTTCGAATCCAGGGAAGCCGTGACTGCCAGTTCTTTGATTCGCGAATTCAATCCGACGAATAAGCTGGCGTTCGCTTCGGCCTGGCGCTTCAGCAGACCGTATTGCACGACGTCTGAGTTGGATTGATCGAGCGACGTTTTCAAGTTCGCCAGCGTGCCGCGAATCAGGTTTTCCTGAGTGACGGATGACTGATACGAGGACTGAATCTGGCTCGCAATCCGGTTCCTCTCTTGCGCCAGTAGCCGGTCGAGTTCCGCGGTCTCGTCCCTAAGCTTCAGGACCTCGGGGTTGTTGCTACCGTAAATGGCCAAATCCTGGGCGAGCTGGGCGCGGCTATTCGCGAGCTGCTCCGTCAGTTGCTGGATAACGGGGCTGTCTTTCATCTGCGGCAAATTGTCCACATTTCCGGCCTGAATCTGCCGCACGTACGATTGCAGTTGCAAACGGTTGCCCATGGCCTGCGTGAGTTGCTGATTGAGATCGGCCACTCGCGTCGCAACAGGGTTATCCGTGCCGCCCATGCTCGTTGCGTTTCCATTCGCGTCCGTGGTCATCGCGGCATCGCCTGCAAGCTGCACGCCCTGATGAGTTTTTTGAAAATCGAGCAGGGCCTCGTTGGATTCTGCGACGGATGCTTGCAGTTGTTTAATCTGCGGGGCGATGGCCGCTGCCGCGCTCAGCGTTTCCTCATATCCGCTCCGGTGTACGTCATTCATGTAGTGGTTCACTAGGTCGCTTACGACCGCCTGCGATAATTTCGGATCACGGCTCTCGTACTGAATGTCCACCAGTTGGCTGCTCGTCACCTGTTCCACGTTCAAGTTCTTCTCAAAGCGGCCGATCAGCGGCTGGATGTCCTGCCCGCCCGGTTTCTTGCCGAGGATTTCCGTTTTGGCCCAGCCCACGGATTTTTGAAGCCAATTGCGATGCAGGAATTCAGGGTTTTGTGCCAGGTGAAGGTCAGTGATGACTGCCGCGGCCATGTGATCGCCGCGCAGAATTTCCACCTGCGTATCCAGATATTGATTCTCGTCCTGTATCGGTTCAGGAGTGGTGCCTTGCAGTCCTGCCAGGTTGGCGCCCGGGGGGCTGATCTCCAGCCGTGCCTCTGCTTGGTAGGAGTTGTGCATCAGCAGCACCGCCAACAGAAGCACTACTTCGAGCGCCGCCACGAATACCGCAGCAATCTTCCAGTGCTTGCGTATTACCTGCATCAATTCTCGCCACGATCCGCCTCTCTGGTCCGGGCCGGGAACCATCCAATACGACTGCGATTTGAAAGATCCATCCTCCGGAGTGAGGATATTGCTCGCGCGGGTTCTCACGATGCTATTGCTGTTAGCCATTGCACTCTCCCACTCTCCAGGAATCGCGTGATTTCACGCCTCAATCTTTGGCAGGAGTCTGGCCCCTTGAGGCTTGGGCGCCGCTTGGTCGGGAATGAACGAACCTAGGAACCATGCGAAAGTAAGCAGCACGGCCGCAATCGCTCCGGTCAGTACCAACGCGCTCGCGCGGCCACTCTCGCACAGTAGTCCGGCGGAAACGAGGATTGCAGTAAGGCCGTACGATACCGCCAGAACGCCGCGAATCGGCCAACCTCGCCGCAGAAGCAAGTCATAAAAATGCCGCCGGTCACCGCGAAACGGAGAACTACGCGTTCGCAGCCTACGAACGATGGCTAATCCGGCATCGCCCAGCGGCAGCATGAAGAACACTAGCAGGGGAAGCGTGTCGTTAAATCCGGCAGCCGAAGAACGCGGCTGCAATACCAGCAGTGCAACCAAGGCGCCGATCAACGTACTCCCGGAATCACCCATGAAAATCGACGCACGCGGAAAGTTGTACACCAACATGGCAGCACATACAGCGATCAGGCACCCCGCGAAAACCAGCTCGCCGGATGTATCGCCCCGAGCGATTGCCAAGCCGACTGCGCCGATGCCAACCACGCCGGTTGCCAGCCCGTCGGCGCCATCAAGCATGTTCATCGCGTTAATCAAGAACGCGAACAGCAAGCAGGTAGCGGCCAGATCGAGTATCGGCGTTTTGAACCAGTTCGTCTGCCATCCTGCGATCCAGAGCGCGGCCCCGGCTAGCAATTCGCTTCCCAAGCGCAGCGAAGGCGGCAGATTCCACAGATCGTCCGAGATCCCTATGGCCCAGACTGCAAGTACGATGCCGATTCCTATCCAGTCCTCTGAATGTATCGCGCCTGCCGATAAAACCAAGCCGGCGGCGAGGCCAATCGCCATCGCGGCGCCTCCAAGTCGCGGTGTTGGCTGTTGATGCGGCTTTAGAGCGCCGGGCCGGTCGTACAGATTGTAGCGGCGGGCGAACCAACCGACGGGTAGCATGGCGATTGTTGCTGATGCGAACGCACCAGCGGCACCCAACAATGGAGTTGAAAGCATCTTGTGGTTTGCAATCAGGCTGGTACGGGATCGGATGACGGCTCCGGCAGATTTCGTCGTTCCGCGGCGACCGCTTCTGTCAATTCCTCGGAAACGGCGCCAACCTGCTCAACCGTCATCCGCCCGGAGAATGGAATCGCGAGACAGTTATCGGCCGCGCTTTCGGTGTGATCAAGCGGCATCGGGACCTCGGTCTGGTAACGCGAAAAATACGGCTGCCGGTGAATCGCGGGAAAATAAACTTGCGTTGCGATTCCCGCCTTTCGCAGGCGCTCGCGCACCCGATCTCGCGCGCCGCTTCCCGGTGCATGCGCCATTTCGATCACGTACACAAACCAACTCCGCTCGGCATGTGTTAGTTGTGCAGGCAGTCGGATCGCTTTGTTTGCCGTTAGCGCTCGCGAGTAATTAGCGGCTACGGCCTTGCGCGCCGCCAGCAATTCATCGATGCGTTCCAACTGTGCCAGACCGAGCGCGCTATGCACGTCGCTCAACCTGTAGTTGAATCCCAACTGCGCGTGCGATAGCCAACGGCCGTCTTCGTCCCGTCCTTGATTGCGCAATGAGCGGCAATTGTGGGCGACCGCCGCGCTGTTAGTCACCACCATTCCGCCCTCGCCCGAAGTGATTTGCTTGTTCGGGTAGAAGGCGAATACAGCCGCGTCTCCAAAGGTTCCTACTGGACGCTCGCGGTGCTTTGCTCCAATGGCCTCGCACGCGTCCTCTAGGACGATCAGCCCATACTCGCGTGCTAGCGCCGCGATTTCATCCATCTCACATGGTAATCCGAAGACGTGTACGGGGAGAATTGCCCTTACAGTCCTGCCGGTCTTGAGATTCACCGTCCGGCCGTCCGCTTTTCGCTCGCAGTTGTCTTGCAGAAATTCTCGTACCTTTTCGGGCGCCAGATTGTACGTTTCACGGTCAACGTCCAGCAGGACGGGCGTTGCGCCTTCGTACAGTATGCAGTTCGTGGACGCAACAAAGCTGAATGGCGTCGTGATGACCTCGTCGCCCGTGCCAATCCCCATCGCTCGCACGCACATGTGGAGCGCCGCGGTGCCGCTGCTTGCAGCAACTGCGTAACGCATTCCCGCGTACTCTGCAAACCGTTCCTCGAAGCGGCTGAGCCACGGGCCAAGGCTTAGCTGCTGGCTCCGCAGAACCGCTGTCACGTACGCGATTTCCCGTTCCCCTACGTCCGGTGAAGAAAGAGGAATATTCATCCTAGGCGCCTAGCTAACCTTCGAAAGCTGGAACTCAGCTCGGGGCTCGCGGCTGACTTGCGCGGGACCGCGGCTTTCCGCGAACTTCGGAAGCAATCTGTCGATGCAGTCAAGCAATCCCGTGTAATCTCGGCAGCCGAGCAGCTTTTCGAACTGCAGGACCGCTTTCTGAATGTCGATCGCCCTAGGATTTGTTCCGTCCAGACATAGAAGCCGTGGCTGGTCCGTTTTTCGTGGTCGTTCCCACTCGCCCCACAGGTCCTCGTGGAATTTCTCGCCATCCCGGAGGCCGATGAACTCGATGGGAAGTTCCTCTTCTGGCGCCAACCCTGAGTAAAGGCTCAGCGTCCGCGCGAGTTGGTAGATGTTAATCGGCTGGCCCATGTCGAACACGAAAGTCTCGCCGCCGCTGCCCCGCTGCGCGGCGCAAAAGATCAGATACGCCGCCTCCGGTATGCTCATGAAGTACCTGGTCGCTTGCGGATCGGTTACGCGCAACGGGCCGCCCTTCATGATCTGATCGGAAAAGAGCTGGATGACGCTTCCCGCGCTGCCGGCCACGTTTCCGAAACGCACGTTGACGAACCGTACGTTGTGCTTCGCCGCGATATCTCGAATAAACATCTCGGCGAGCATTTTCGAGAGTCCCATGTAGTTCTGTGGATTAACGGCTTTATCGGTCGAAATATTCACGAACGATTCCACTCCCGACTCCAGGGCTGCTAACGCGACGTTTCGCGTTCCCAGCACGTTATTCCGGATCGCCTCCTGTGGATGAAGCTCCATCATCCCAACGTGCTTGAAAGCCGCCGCATGGAACACAATCTGCGGATGCTCGCTCGCGAATATCTCTCGCACGGACTCCGCATCCGCGATATCTCTCAAATACACCGCGAAGTCCAGATTTGCCGCGCGCTCGCGTACCCCCAGCTGAATGTTAAACAGATTGTTTTCCGATTTATCCACCAGGACCAGCCGTCGCGGATTCGCGTCCGCCAGTTGGCGGCAAAGTTCCGATCCGATCGAACCTCCGGCGCCCGTCACCAGCACTACCTTGCCCATTACTAGATTGCGCGTCATTTCTGGATCGCATGCTAGACAATCGCGCTGGAGCAAGTCGTCTATGCGAATCGGGCGCAGGCTTTTCGACGTGACCATTCCATTCGTAAGCTCTGCCAATGTTGGAAGCATTCGTACCGGCACGCCACATTGCCGGCAGGCATCCAGAATTCTTTGCATTTGATCCTGACTCGCGCTGGGGATGGAAATCAGAATTTCATCGGCGTTGTAGGCCACCACAGTCCGCTTCAATTCGGAGAGATCTCCGATTACGGGCACGTCGCAAATCCGGCTTCCTTTTTTCGTCAGATCGTCATCGACGAATGCGACGGCTCGCACATGCGCGTGGGTGTCCGAACTCAGGTCCCTCACTAGACACGCTCCGCCATCGCCGGCTCCAACGATCACGGCGCGTTTTTCGCGGAACGAATGCCGCGCGCTTCGGAGCGCGTACAGGCGCTCGCTGAAGTGAAATCCCGCCAAGCCGAAGAAACAGATCAACCCATCGCGCACGAAAAACGCGGCGGGCAGCTCTTCGGCGGGAGCCCACAGGTGACGCACGAAATACAAGCAAACAGCGCTGATGCCCACCGCTTTCGCTATGGCGACGAGGTCACGGATACTGGCGTGTCGCAGCGAGCGCCAGAACACCCCGAACACAACCAGCGCGCCGCCGCGGATCAAAAGCACGGCGGGCAGCAGTACCCATAGAAACTCCACGCGCCATTGACGTGGGCCGTTGAGATATTCAAGCTGATAGCAGAAAGCGAAGGAGGCCGCAACGATAGCGAGGTCGGCCGAAATGACGAATAGCCGAAGCGCGTAACGAATAAATCTCGGGCTGATCGACGCCCGCCAGGGGCTGTGTTTATCAGTGGTTGTTAGGGGAATGTCGAGTGCTGATGGGACGGTCAGTGTGTTCGGCATGTAATCGAATTGCCTACGAATCCGGAAATCCTTCTTGACTTGGTGTTTACAGCACTTCCAGGTCGTACCCTTCAATTTGAATGGATAACGAGCGTTGAA
>JASHPG010000212.1 GCA_030038275.1 Candidatus Acidiferrales bacterium
CGGGTCCAAGGTTCGAGTCCTTGTGCGCCCACCAGCTGAATCAACGATTTGGCAAAAAACCCTGAAGAACGATAGCAGAACATCCGACATTATCATCCGACATGTCGGACGTCGCACAGCGTGTCTCACAGAGAAAAAATGAAGCTCAGTAGGCAGTCGAACCAGCCGGTGATGACCGGCGCCGATCAGCGCCGAGAGCACCTGCCAGAGCACGCGTAAGAGATTGCGCGCGCCGCGGGCTTGCAGCTCGGCGCGGGTGCTGGCTTCCACGTAGGGCTTCATCACGGCCACGTCGCGCTGCAGTATCTTCGATTTGTCTTCGAAATCACAATTATCAGCGAGCCGCATCAGTGTCGTCGGCGCGACTGGAGATTTGCTTCGGGCGATCGCTTCCGTGGCAAAGGCCTCCGGACAAGCATTTGCACGAAATGGAGGGCGGTCAGTCCCGTCGGCCCACACTCCGAGCATGTCGTTCTCAGAATCGGCGGACATCCGGTGACATTAGATAAGCTGTCTGTCGATGCGAAATCGCACGATGAGAGGAAATAAAGGCGACAGCCACGGCCCAACCTGCCACACTGACGGCTTACTCCTACCTTCCCGTCCGATTGTCAGATCGCCCGGTGATCTGGAGGAGCCATCAGCCCATCCGGGCGGAGGTGGCGGGCTCTATCGCCAACTTTCAGAGTCTCGTAAACCATTGCCAATATCAGATCAACCACCGCTTCGATTTTGCGCTGAAAGAGATTTCGCACTATGGCGGAGTTGAGTTCGGCGGTTCACCGCCAGCAATTCGAAATAACTAGTCTGCTCGTCGACTTGCTCGATCATGGGCAATCACTTATCTTGAGCCGGCAGGGGATGGGGTCCCCCTCCGATCGCCGGATAATAAAGGCTGATGACTCCTACCGATCAACAATTAGGCGGTAGGAGCATGTACAATTATGCCTACTCTTCGGCGTTGCCCAATGTTGCGCATTCCGTAGAGTCACAAAACGCAGTTCATGCCGGTGGGCCCGACGGTCTCTCCTGCCAGCTGGCGGCAGGCGGTTGCGACACTGCCGAACGCAACGCGGCTTTTGGCCGAAGAGGCCGTAAGCACGCTTGGGTCCTCAGTTCTAGGCATGCCCTAAGCCTGATGAGGGATGCTGGGAATCCACCATGAAGAGTTTTGCGGGTTCCTCATTTTTTCGCGTATTCGATCTCCTCCTGGGTTCGACCAATCCAGGCCTGAAATTGTCCTTTTGGACGCACGATGGCACAACCTGGGAGCGTGAGCGGCACAGTTTCACGGGAACGAAGCACGGCCAGACAATCGAAATCGTGACGCTCACCCGGGCCGGGCGCCGCGGCTGGAGCGTCATGGTCGTCAAGGAATACTGGTGGGTCGGCAAAGAGAGTAGAGCCGTAAAAGCCGTGCGGTGGGCGAAGCCGATCGAAGGCCAGCGTAGCGACATCATGAATTGGTTTCGTGCGCAGGAAGCGGACCTCAGCCATCAGTTGGCGGTCGGAGAAAAATCGCCGGCGCCGAATACGGAGGAGGTCGAAGATGTCGAAATATTCGATGAAGCTGAAGACAACTATTCGTAGTTCAGGAAGCAAAAAGCAAAAGGTTCCGTGTGTGATCGCGTAACCGGGCGGGAAGTCGATTGGATAACGAACATAGTTTTGCTTCGAGGGATTTGCCGGACGGACTCAATCGGGCAAACGACGTCGTTGCGTCTGCAATCGGGAGTGAGTCCCCGTTGGTCGCTCGGCTGCTTGCATTGCGCGATCGTCTCCAGCACGAGCGGTTGCAGATCGCCGTACTCGGCCAATTCAAGCGCGGGAAAAGTACCTTCACAAATGCCTTACTCGGTGCGTCTGTTTTGCCGACTTCTGCCGTTCCGTTGACGTCGATCCCGACATTCATCGCTTGGCGCGATGAACCGCTCGTTACTGTCCGGTTCGTAAATCAAGCTGAGCCTCAACATTTCGCTTCAATTGGAGCCGACGAGATTCGGCGGACTCTCGCTCGCTTCGTCACCGAAGAGGAAAACCCGAAGAATCGCCTCGGCGTCGAACGAGTCGACCTGTTCTACCCAGCCGACATTCTGAAAGGCGGCACGGTCATCATTGATACCCCCGGCATCGGCTCGACATTCGCGCACAATACCGAGGCAGCCTTCCAGGTAATTCCGGAGTGCGACGCCGCGCTGTTCGTAGTATCCGCGGACCCGCCGATCACCGAGGTTGAGCTCGGTTATTTGCGCCGTTTGAAATCCAAGATCGGACGCATCTTCTTTGTGCTTAACAAGATCGACTATCTCAACGTCGACGAACGGCGCACGGTGACGGATTTTTTGCGCAGGGTCTTGGCCGACGAAGCGCTGGCAGATCTCGAAACACCGATATTTGGTGTGTCGGCGCGACTCGGACTATCGGCCAAAGAGGCCAAGGACTTCGATGCGCTAACCCGAAGCGGGATGGCCGCCGTTGAAGAGCACATTGTTGGTTATCTGGCGACCGAGAAGCTGCAGTCGCTCGATGCCGCGATCCGCCGCAAGGCGGCGGACCTTGTGTCGCAAGCCCGCTCGGAAACCAAGTTGCGCCTGCAAGCCTTGAAAATGCCGTTGGAGCAATTGGAACGGAAGTCCAGCGAATTTGTCCAGGCCCTGCGTTCGATCGAGGCGCAGCGTTTGGCAATCGGAGATCTGTTGTCAGGCGATAGACGCCGCCTCGTGGCCGACCTCGAAACACAAATCCAGGGCCTGCGCGAGACCGCGCTGACACAATTAACTCGGGTGATCGACGACTCCCTATCCCATGGGGTCGCGTGGGAGCAGAGCGTCAAATCCGCAGTCTCGGGGCCATTGGAGAGTATATTTAGCGAAGCCGGCGAGCGTTTCATCGACGTATTTTCCAAGCAGGTACGAACCATCTTAGGTGATCGAAAACAGGAGATTGATAAGCTGGTGGATGAAGTACGCCGCACGGCCGCCGAGATGTTCGATGTCGAGTTCGCATCGGCAGGGGATACTGACGCCTTTCGGCTCAGAGAGGAGCCCTATTGGGTCACCGAGCGTATTGCCTCGACACTGATTCCCGACTTCAGCAGTTTGATCGACCGGTTTCTGCCGGTGTCCTTGCGGCGACGCCGGCGCCGTAGCCGCGTCATCGAGGAGACTAACGAGCTCATCATACGCAATGCGGAAAACCTCCGATGGGCTATCCTCCGCGGTATCGATGAGACTTTTCGCGTCGCGGTAGGTCAGATGGAAGATCGGCTGGTCGACGCGATCAGCGCAACCAGAGGAGTCATTGAGGACGCTCTGAGCCGCCGCCGCGACCATTCGTTTGCTAACGAAGGCACGCTCGATAAGCTGACTTGCTCGATAGAAGCGATGGTCGCCGTCGAAACTACGCTGCTGCCATCTCCCTCATCGCGCTGATTGGTTCGCCCGGGGGGACCGGGAGAAGGCGCCATGCGCTTAGACTGCCGTCACCGATCAAGACTTGTACCGTCGCGCCAAATCACTATGCTGATTTGTAGGGGATGGAGTACCCCCGAAGCGCCGATATGGCTGATGACTCCTACGTCGTGAAGCGCCGCATCGACTAAAGGTGGCGAGAGGGAGCATCACCATGAAGGATAGGCAAAATCCCTATCGGTCTTCTGCAAAACCGGTCCGCCGGAAAAAGTCGGCTGAGCCAGACCTTATCATGCTCCTGGCCGATCCCGATGTTCGCTTACTTATGCACGCGGATAACGTCGATGAAGGCGAACTTCGAAATCTGCTGAGAAGCATCTCGAAGCATCTTCAAAATGCGGAAGAACAGCCGAAGAAACGGCGTTCTGAAAAGCGACGCGCTGGAGATCGGGACGCACGAAGGTATCGTTCTGGCGTCGGAATTATGCTCGTCAATATGCGAAACGAAATATTCATTGCGCGACGGAACGACGTGCCGGGCAAGGCGTGGCAGATGCCACAGGGCGGTATCGATCGCGACGAAACCCCGCGAGAAGCTGCGTTGCGCGAGCTGAAGGAGGAGGTGGGAACCGCAAACGCCGAGATCATCGCGGAGAGTACTCGCTGGCTTTATTATGATCTACCCGAGGACTTTGCAAAGAGGGCGTGGGGCGGACGTTGGAAAGGACAGCGTCAAAAGTGGTTTGTAATGTTGTTCAGAGGCGAGGACGCTGAAATCAATCTCGCGACTGAACACCCCGAATTTGATGCGTGGCGTTGGGTTGCGGCGAGCGACTTGGAATCGCTGGCTGTCACGTTCAAGAGGCACTTGTATGTGTCCGTGCTCGGAGAATTTGCCGCGATTTTTCGCGATTAGCTAGTCCAGGAGTTCTGCAACGTTGAAGATCACGAATGGCGCTTTCAAGGGTCGCTATCTCGGATGGGTTGTAGTTTCCCACTCAGAGGGCCTGCGTTGAACGGCGACCAAGCATGTGCATGGGCAACGGCATAGACGATAAAGCGCCACCCGTCTTCTTGACGCAAGTGCTTTTTTTTGAGAGTGTCTGTGCCGGGCATGGAGTCGCCCCTAATGCTGCAAGGCTGATGACTCCTACTGCGGATGATCGCGGTGGGGTCATTTCTATGAGCCCACCCGAAGGTGGGTTTTTTGTTGCCTATGTCACAGGCCGAAGAGCCGCCGTTGGAGACGCTGCCCAGCTGTTGCTGCCAACGCGTGACAAGGCAATGCCCGATCTTACTGGCCTCGGGCTGACCTCCACTGCGATCTCCGCTTCCACATGCGACGCAGCCGAGTGGGCACACCTACGCTGCGCCTAACGGAGTCGAATCGCGGAAAAGAAAACAACAGCGAGGTATTGTGAGCGCGGATGATGTTGCAGAGGCAATCGAGTGCGCCCTTGAAGCAAATTTGCATTGTTCGAGTGGGTACGAGGCCGTCAGCGATTCGCAGAGCTAACAGAGCGAGGTAATGCAAAATGTGCGACTATAGCCTACATCAAGTTGCATCTCGGCCGGCAAAGGTTGGAGACGAACTAATCACGACGGGGTTCGCAGGTACGGTTACATGCGGTTTCTCCGCGGTTGGAGAGTCAAGCGTGGCTGTATGCCTGCGGGCTGGCACCGAGATCACCTTCGAAGCGGAAGCGGAATGTCGTCATCCCTTCGCCAAGTTTTTTCCTCGGCTCCGGTTCGGGAAACTGGGGGGAAAAGTTGCTCGCTTTCGGCAAGTTAATCTCGATGAACCGCAAAGCCATCACGATGCCTTGGAGTTCGCCGATGGCAGAACCGTGTTGGTAACCCAGCTTCGGTCCGGTCAGCGCGCGACCGTGCTGCAGCTCCCCGCCGAACCACGAGCCGCAAGCAGATTTGTCGACCACCAGCAAGCGGTGCCCGTTTCCTAAGAAGAAACGCACCAAGGAGGGCCGGCCAATACCAGGAATAACGTGTGTGTTGGCCGTCACCCTTTTTTTCATTGAAAAGCTCCGGCCGCCGCGTCTGGGGATGCGTTCATTGAGATTTCGCGCTTTCACTACGCGCAGACGCTGCGTCATTGGAGGGAGACCGAGCTCGCTGCCTCGCGATATTCAGCTGCTCGCGCGAAAGAGTTATGCCAAAAACTCGGACGTCAGCATGTCTTGCCAGCGAGAGTGCGAGACGACCCCAACCGCAACCAATGTCAAGAACGTTGATTGGGTTGCAGTAGGAGCTTGGCCGCGATGTGCTTCTTTTTCCTCCTGTGCCTTGTCAAGCGACTCCCTAGGATCACGAGAGTAAGCGCATGAATATTGAAAATCATCATCAAGAAACCTGTTGGTAGAGACACTGGGATAAGAAGCCCTTCAATCTCACAACGGCGTCGAGTTGTGGTTCGTCTTGGGCGACCTTACCGAGGTGTAGTGTGCTGCCGTCGTGCCTGATGATGGTCAGTCTGCCAAATTCGATGAGGCTAAGCGCTCCATGCAGCATAATCGCCCTCGCGTGAAAGCGGCGGACGCGCATGCATACCCAACGGGCACAGCTTCCCCACCGCGCTTTAGCGCAGCAGGAGGGGGCATCAGCCTAGTGAGCGGTTACAGGAGACCCCATTCCCCACGCAAATTGTGTCTGTGAATATCGGCAGCATCAAGGGCTGTTCGACGGATCGCTACGTTCGATGTCGCGAACAGAGCGTTCGGAACGCAGAACCGGACGAAAGGGTGATTAGCGTGTGACTTGACGTCAGTCGTAGGACCTTTATATCACGGAGAAGATATGGGCATGGAGTCGCCCTAGCTGCCGAAAGGCTAATGACTCCTACCGCGGATGGTCGCGGTGGGGGTGTTTCTTGGAACCCGCCGTGAGGTGGGTTTTTTGTTGCCGGCCCCTGATTGGCTTGCATCAACCGACCCGACCGAACGTCAGACAGGAACTCTGCTGGGGTCGATACCGGCAAACCTGTTCGCCGCGAAATCCGCGTCGTCGAGTGCGAACGCGATCCTGAAGGTACGGCGGAAAGCCTGTTTGCGGATATGAAGAAAATTGCGAGCCCGACCGTCGTTAACTTGGATCGAATGCTTCGGCCTGTTGGGTCACCAGATTGTGCCGCGCTCGACGGAAGCCGCCGCCCAATGAGGTTCTTGAGCATCTTGTTTGAAACGCCCGACGATCGGGTGGGCGATGACGCGCTTGACGCTCCTGCCTTCTTTATCGATTTGAACTGCGATCAAATCGTTCATGCTATTACCACGGGTAAGGAAGAATACAATCTGAAACCGTTCTTCCATGCCTGCCTGCATCGCGTAGGCGCAATACGGTATCGGCACGAAGTGATGCAGGACCTAGAGAATGATGCATTATATAAACGCGTACTCGCGTTTGCGGAGGTCATGCGCTCTATCCGTGGTTATCTTCTCCGCGTCGAGAAGTTGTATTACCGCGAGCAAAAGCAGGCTTGGTTCCTGGATGCCGTCGAGATTTACTGCCAAGGCATTATTGCGTTCGCGCAAGACCTCGCGCACCTCGAATTGCGTTCGCCCGGCTTCCTGCGCTTTCGTGAGTATTTGATCAACTACGCCGAATCTACCCCCTTCAACGCCCTTTTATCAGAGGCAAGAAATCTCCGGGTAGATTTGGCCGCAGTCGAATATTGTGTGCACATACGCGGAAGCGGCTTTACGGTCCGTAAGTATCAGGGAGAAAGCGATTATAGCGTAGAGGTCGAGGCAACTTTCGAAAAGTTCAAGCAGGGCGCCCCGCGTGATTACAAAGTCAAGTTTAATGCAAGCGACGAAATGAACCACATTGAAGCGAAGATTGTCGAGTTCGTCGCCAAATTAAATCCAACGGTATTTGTTGCCCTGAGCGAATTTTGCGCGCGACACGCGGATTTCATCGATCAGACAGTTGCAATCTTTGATCGAGAGATCCAGTTCTATATTGCCTACATGGAATACACCGCTATCCTAAGACGGGCAGGTTTGAGGTTCTGCTACCCGCGCGTTTCTGACAAAAGCAAGGAGGTTGCCAGCTATGAGGGGTTCGATATAGCACTGGCGCACAAGCTCGTTAGTCAAGGATCACGCGTCGTATGCAACGATTTTTATCTCAGGGACAATGAGCGGATATTAGTTGTATCTGGTCCAAACCAAGGAGGAAAGAGCACGTTTGCCCGTACGTTCGGACAGTTACATTATCTTGCGAGCATAGGATGTCCTGTACCGGGAAGGGACGCGCAGCTGTTCCTCTTCGACCAGCTCTTCACGCATTTTGAAAAAGAAGAGAGGGTTGAGAATCTTCGCGGTAAACTGGAAGACGATCTGATGCGCGCTCACCAAATCCTCAAGCATGCAACTGCGTACTCGATTATCATCATGAATGAAATATTCACCTCCACGACAATTCAAGACGAAACCTTCTTGAGTACCAAAGTGATGGAGAGGATAGCAAGCCTTGGTTCGCTTTGTGTTTGGGTGACCTTTGTCGACGAGCTCGCGTCATTCGGCCCGCAAGTCGTCTCCATGATCAGTACCGTGGTTCCTGACAATCCCGCGTTGCGAACGTTTAAGGTCATCAGACATCCGGCCGACGGCTTGGCCTATGCCATGGCCATTGCTCAAAAGTATGGACTGACATACGGCTCGATCAAGGAGCGGCTCCTGTCATGAAGGCGTTCCTGATGTACAGAAATCAGGACTTCGACCCTCAGCAGCTGCTGACGCGAAGGGAAAGGGAGTTGCGTCATAGGAGAGGCTCCGAGGAGGAGCTAAACCTCCAGCAACTTCTGCCGTGGAACGAAAGCGATCTGCGACAGGACCTTGGTCTGGACGTTCTTTGCAGAGGGATGGCGCAGCGTGATCCATTTTTATTCGAGGTGGCGCTGATTGGCGTGTTATCGAGCGTAACTGATTTGGGTACTGTACGGTATCGTCAGCACATTCTCTCCGACAGTTTAAAGAATGCGCCGATCGTGCGAGATATTTATCAGATTGCTCTAGATGCGATCGAGGCCGAAAAAAAGAACACTTGGAGTTTCTTCAGCCGTTATCCCGGTGGTACCTTGCATCGTGCCGTTGACGTATTGCAGATGTTTGTTGGCATTCTTAAGAGGCTAAGAAAGATCGCCGACCAACAAGCAGATCGATTTGAGTCCGAGGGATTTTTACGCCTTTTCGCTATGTTGCGCAAAGAACTTAGCGACGATTATTTTGTAGAGATTGGAGAGCACTTGGACCGCCTCAAGTTCCGCTACGGCACACTCATCAGCGGGCATTTGGGCAAGGGTAACAAGGGAAAGGACTATGTTCTCCGCAGACCAAATCCGGACAATCGGAATTGGGTAGCACGATTGCTCTCGGAACAAGGGCCGGCTTACAAGTTTCAACTCCATCCCCGTGATGAAACGGGAGCGCGTGCGTTGTCCGAGTTAAACGACCGCGGCGTTAATCTGGTGGCGAACGCTTTGGCACAGTCGACCGACCACATTCTGAGCTTCTTCCAAATGCTTCGAACAGAGTTGGGCTTCTACGTCGGCTGCCTCAATCTGCGTGACCAGCTTGCGGATATGGGCGAACCGGTGTGTTTTCCAGTCCCGGCAGCGGCGGGCGAACGAGCATTGTCCTTTTCCGGGCTGTACGACGTGTCGCTGGCTCTGACCGTTGGGAAAAAGATAGTCGGCAACGATCTCACTGCGAATCAGCGGGATCTTGTCGTGATTACGGGCGCGAATACCGGCGGAAAATCGACCTTCCTTCGTAGCGTTGGGCTTGCCTGCCTCATGATGCAGGCAGGGATGTTTGTAGCTGCCGAAGCGTTTTCATCCGAAATTTCCGAGGGCCTTTTGACGCACTACAAGCGGGAAGAGGACGCGGCTATGGAGAGCGGAAAGTGGGATGAGGAGTTGAGCAGGATGAGCGAACTGATCGGCCAGATCAAGCCCAATGCGACGGTGCTATTCAACGAATCATTCGCATCGACAAACGAACGTGAAGGTTCGGAGATTGCAAGCCAAATTGTCCGAGCCTTGTTGGATAGTCGCGTAAGGGTGTTTTTCGTAACGCATCTATACCATTTCGCGCATGCCTTCTTCGCCCGAAAAGGTGACCGCGCTATTTTCCTACGAGCGGAAAGGCATCCAGATGGCACGAGGCCTTTCAAGTTGGTAGTGGGCGAGCCGCTGCAAACAAGCTACGGCGAAGACTTGTATAACAAAATATTCTCCGACGAAGAGAAGAGGCAGGCCGAAGGTACACGGAAAGAGGGACACAGCCGCAGCGCGGGCACTTCTCCCCGATCAGGCTCGACTCGCAGCGCATGACAGGGATGCGATTCGTCTAACTGGCCCTGCCGTTGCATTGGAGTTGGGGAACCATTAGGATTTTCAGAGGGGAGGGAGTCCCCCCATAACCGCCGTAGGGCTGATGACTCCTGCTGCGCATTTTGAACGCGGCGGGAGAATACATACCCGCTGCACGAGCGGGTCTTCTCCCTAAAACTCGCTCACAGCGACAGAGAACGGCGCGATGTGTTCCATCGAGCGTGTCGGTCATTTGGCTTGTCCGTTTGAATGCGAGGGCGGATCGCCCCTGCATCCGATCGGCATGGACTGATCGATGCCGAGGAACCGACATGGGCAATAACTGGCACACTTTCACGCTTTGGGTAATTGCGATTTCAACGGCGTTAGTGGTTGCCGCGTTAATGCAACGTGAGGTGCGGCGAACGGCTCCCGAAGAGGAGATTCCATTCTCCCAGCTACTCAATGATGTTGATAACGGTCGCGTGCGCGGCGTCGTTATCCAGGGTCCGGAAATTCACGGCGAATACAACGACGGTCACACTTTCCAGACCTATGCTCCAAACGACCCAAATCTGATCCAGCGCCTACACGGCAAGCGCGTTCAGATCTCCGCGCGGCCGCGGACAGAGGATATGCCCTGGTTCGTCTCGTTGCTGGTCTCCTGGCTGCCACTGCTGATGTTAATCGGATTGTGGATCTTTATGGCAGGACGAATGCAGGGTAGCGCCCGGGGGGCGCTGGGCTTCGGTCGGTCGCGCGCCAAGCTCCTAACCGAAGGACACGGCCGGGCCACCTTCGAGGACGTGGCTGGTGTCGACGAGGCCAAGCTCGACCTGCAGGAGATCGTGGAATTTTTGCGCGACCCAGCCAAGTTTCAGCGTCTTGGCGGCCGCATCCCGCGCGGTGTGCTCCTGGTCGGCTCGCCGGGCGTCGGCAAGACGTTGATCGCCCGCGCGGTCGCCGGCGAGGCCAACGTTCCGTTCTTCACGATTTCCGGCTCTGACTTTGTCGAAATGTTT
>JASHPG010000213.1 GCA_030038275.1 Candidatus Acidiferrales bacterium
ACGCGATGTGTGTCGGGTAGAAGGGTACACGGCCTTTTATTTTCAGCAACTTAGACCAGTTTCTACTCGATTGGTGTCTCGGGTAGAAGTCAGTGACTGGTGAGTGGTAACTGGTGAGTGGTGCGTCTCATACGTTCGGCATCTGCCAGTCGAGGGTTCCAAACGGCGCCTGCGCGCCTTGCGCCGCGCGGGACGCCACGGCACCGCGTTCAAATCTTTTCGCCGCCTGCGCCTTCGATATTCGAATTTTCCCGCTCTCGCCCTATCCACGCGCCTCCTCCAAAGCCTCACTTCCACGCTAACACACGACGCAAGTCGATACAGGTGTCTCGGATAGCGCAAGCCTTTTAATTGCAATGGTATGCGAGGAGGTAAACTTCAACTGTTACTTGCGATTTTTAGGGGTTTTCGAAGCGGCGAGGAGCGGCCGATTTATTCCCGAAACGTATAGGGGCGGGTTCCGCGAGACGGCGCAATGCGTTCGGGCTAGCTCCAGGAAGCTGCGGTACGGTCCTCCACCGTCTCGTCCCGTTCCATGAGCGCTTGCAGCCAGCCCAACATGCGCGGCCAGCCGCGGTAGCTCTGTGCCAGTTCCGGATGCGCTGAGAGGCCGCTGTGCGTCAGCTTGACCAGCGTTCCACCCGCTACGGACGTGAGCTGCCAGCAGACGGTCGTTTGGACGTCGCCGGTCCAAGTAGCCATCCATGTGGAAACGAGCAGGCGCGGCGGATCGATTTCCAAATAGCTGCCGGAAACTTCGAAATTCTGGCCCTGGCCGTCGATGCCGGAGCTGCGCCACTTGCCGCCAATGCGCAGGTCGGCCTCGAATTTCGTGCAGCGGTACACGCCTTTCTGGCCCCACCATTTCGGTACCTGGGCGGAATCAGTGAGCGCCTGGAAAATGCGCTCGGGCGGCGCGGCAATCATAATTTCAGCCACGACTTCATCTTGCTGATTCCGCTCGGGCGACGTATTCGGCGACGACATGAAGCTCCTCCCTGCTAGGTTTTTCGCTTCCGGCGCTTGCGCCGCGCCGGGGCTTTCTTGGAATATTCGGATTCGACGAACGTTTTCAAGGTCGCCAGGTTCGACTGCCAAAAACCTCGATAGCGTTCGAGCCACGAATCGACGGCCCTAAGTGGCTCGGCGTTCAGGTGGTAGAAGCGCATGCGCCCCTGCCGTTGCTCGCGGACAATTCGGGCGCGGCGCAGGATGCCCAGGTGCTTTGAGATAGCCGGGCGGGAGACGGCGAATTGCCTGGCGATGGCCCCTGCCGGTAGCGGGCCGACGCGGAGCAGATCGAGCACCGCGCGGCGGGTGGGGTCTGCGAGCGCGCCAAAGACCGGCTCCTGCAAATGTGTAACCAATCGGCTACGCATAAGCGAAACTATATGGTTACGCGCTTCCGGTTGTCAAGCGATTCTAATCTCCGCTAGAGGCGCCTGATCGCTCACGCACGCGATTCGCGTCTGCAACGGTCTTTTCCGCGCGAGGCAAGGACGGAGGTGGCGTAACGGGCTGGAAGCCTTTCCAGGACCTAGTCATCAGCGGACGGATCACCGGCAGGTTCGGGATTAACTCGGCATGGCCGTGGATATTCCAGGCGGGAATGGGTTCGGCGAGCCCTTTGATCGGATTGCCGAGATGGGGCAGCGGTAACGCGCGAAATCCAGCGCTAGGCGGCTGCGATTGTGAGTTTTGCGATTGCTGAGCGAACACCGGGCTGCCGACTGCGAGGATAGCCGCGAAAAATAAAGTGAGTCGCGTCATCGAAACCTCCTGGGATAGGCCTGCCGCGGTGGCCACAACGCTATCGGCGCCGCGGCTCCAGGCCCGAGCGCCCTCACCCATGCCAAGATGTAGGCCAGCCTGCCAGGGTTGTCAGTGATTCTCTAACAGCTGCCTCAGAAAGTCCGCATTCCAGTTTAATATTTAATATATAGTAAAGGTGCGCTTGGAACTTGGTCGTATGAATCAGGGTGTAAAGAACGCGAGTGGACGACACTTGGAGTTGGAGGGGGCGATGGACGCCGATAACGCGCTTTGTGATCTCGTAAAGTTCTGGCAAAAATATGATCCGGGTTTGGCAACCTCGATCTGTGTCCACCCGGATGATCGGAAGTTTTTTGACAACAACCCTTCGCTGATTGCTCAATCTGTCCGAACTACTTCGGGGGAAATGACCCCGAGATTTCACCTAAAGCTTCAGCCCGTCCCGTACATGGGAAATCTTATCGGCGACCTGCCGCGCGCCGACATATTTCTCCTGATGACCAACCCTAGTGTAGAACGCGACGGCGAGGACTATGTTGACAACGAAAATCCAGCCTTCAAAAAGGCCCTACAAGAGAACCTTAGCGGACACCGTCAAACCTGCCTCGCTTGGGACGAAGACGACGTGGTGGGGGAAACAGGCTGGACCCGCTACTACAGAAGAGTCCTTAGAGCTACGCTTCGGGATCAACCTGATCGTGAACAGCTGTCCGAGGATCTCGAACGACGGCTGGCGATCCTTGAGCTAATCCCGTATTACTCGCCGCCGGATACTCCGTGTATCGAGAAGGTATTACGGGCTAACTTACCGTCGGTTCAAAAGATGAAACGAGCTGCAAAGCACCTTGAAGCAGCGGCCCAAGGTGGGAAAGTACATTTGATGGTCCGCTGGCAGAACGGCTGCGAAAGGTGGGAAGTCTCCGAAGACGGTAAGAACATCGTTCACGCACCAGTGCTCGGCGGTCTGACCGAACGTGAGAGGAAGATACTTCTGGAATGGCTGAGGAGCGAAAAGTAATTGAAATTCCGAAGACGGACATCGGCAGGACCGAACTGCGTGGACGTCAGAGCAGGATATTTCTAATCGGCGATATGTCCATGAACTCCCCATGACAAAGCCACGCTGGCTGCCGACCGGTATTTTGCGTTCTACTCCCTTGCATTATGAAACTCCTGGAACTTTTCTCGCTTCCGGGTGAATCCAATCTAGGGGCGGGGGTGAGACCGCACACGGAGAGAGGCATTATGCGAATTGAACTAAAAACCGCAACGGGAATTTTGGCGTTACTGCTCGGTGGGGCGTTGGGCTACACGCCAGCGCTGGCGCAACAGGCTCCGGCGAACAATCCGCCTCCGCCGCCCGCGCAAACGCGGAGCATGCACGTATGGGTAGTCCGCGGGCCGGGAGCCGGATGGGCGGCGTGGAGCACGCGCGAAGACAACCGTTGGCGTGGCGCATTGGGAATGGGAGGTCCGGGCGCGGGCGGTTTCGCGTTGCAGAGGCCACTGGAGCAAGCGCAGCGAGCGCTGCACGATCCCCTGATCCGCCAGCAACTGAGAATCAGCGACGACCAGGCCAAGACGCTCGAAAAGCAGGTGGCCGATTTCCAGAAGAAAGTAATTCAGGACCAGGCGAATTTGGAGATTCAGCGAGTGGATCTGCAAAATTTGCTGACGGCGGAAAATCCGGACCGATCCGCGATTAACAACAAACTCGATCAGGTCAACTCGGCGCGGCTGGCTTTGCAGAAATCGGCGCTGAACTTCTATCTGACGGTGAAACAGGAGATCACGCCGGAACAGCAGCAGAAAATCCGTCAGTTCCTGGGCGAGCAGCGAAATAGGCGAAACGAGGGATTCCGGCGGCCTCGACGGCCACGGCCGGAAAATCGCAGACCGGTAAAGCCGGGTTCGAGCAGCTACGAAGGCGCGCAGCCGCCGAACGGGGCGGCCTACGGGCAGAACGAGCAGCAGCAATCGCAGTACTGGCAAAATTCCCAGGGCCAGCCGGAAGAGTCCCCGGCGCCGCAGCCGTACGGCACGGGCGAGCCGCAGGGAAGCACTCCGACGACGAACAATCAGTAGTGCGATTGATCGCAGATCTTAGTTCTTCAGGTCGAGGACCTGCGCGCGTACCTGTACGTCATCACAAAGGCAGGACATCAATTAAAGAAATCTATTCGGCGCCCTACGGCCGCCATGATGACGCTTCTGAGGGAGTAATGGCGATTGTCTCCCGCAGCGGAAGCTGATCGACCGAATCGCCCACGTAGATCACGAACTTGGCGGGATCGACGCGCCATTGGTGCGCGTTCACGTCGAAATCGGCGAATGACCGGCCGTTTAGCTCGACTTTCACGTCGCGCGTTTCTCCCGGACGCAAATTCACTCGGGCGAACGCCTTTAGTTCCCTTGCCGGCCGGGGGACCGACGGATGCAACTCGCCTACGTAAACTTCGGACACGTCGGCGCCGCTGCGCGTTCCTGCGTTGGTCACATCCCAGGAAACTTCGTAACGCGGGCTTGGCAGGTCCCCCGCCGACGCGGGGCCACCGAGCGACCGGACTTCCAAATGGCTGTAGCGAAACGACGTGTACGAAAGGCCGTAGCCGAACGGAAATAACGGCTTGATTCCGCTACGCTCGTATCCGCGATAGCCAACGAAGACGCCTTCCTTGTAAACCACGCGGTCGCTTCCGGGCGGAGGATAGTAACTGTCGTGCGTGGGATTGTCGGCCCACTGTCGATCGAAGGTGACCGGCAAGCGGCCGGAAGGATCGGCGTCGCCGAAGAGGATTTGCCCGAGCGCAGTACCTCCCTCTTGGCCGGAATACCACGCTTCGAGCAGCGCCGGGACGCGGTCGATCCAGCCGTTCATGTCCACGCCGCCGCCGGATGTGATCACGACAATCGTGCGTGGATTGATACTGATAATTTTTTCGATCAGTTGATCTTGGCCTGGAGGCAAACGAAACGTGCGGTCGGAGCCTTCGCTTTCCGATTGCGGATCGAAACCCACCGCAAGAACAACGGCATCAGCCTGCGCCGCTAATTTCTCAGCCGCCGGATTCACGTACGACGATTGAGCGACGATTCCGAATCGAAACCGCATTCCGAGAAAGCCCGGCTGTCCATGGTGCTCTACGACGACTTTGTGCTCGCCAGCCGTGAGATTCAGAGTGACCAAGCCCACCAGGGCGCGCGCCTGCGTCCAATCGTCCAGGATCAGCTTGTCATCGACATAAACGCGATAGTAGCCGCCCGCTTCGCCGGTGGATTGCACGAAGAAGTCGTAAGCCCCCGCGGTGGACGCGGAATAATATCCGGTCCATCGGGCCGAGCCGGCCCCGGCTGGGTAAGTCTGAGGCGCGTAGCCGAGTTCAGCATCGGGATCGGCGCCGAAGCTGATGTGGAGATCCGTGCGGCGAGCGATCGGGTCGCCTTGCAAGTTTTCGCCGAAAAAATATTCTGCTTTTAGGCCGAGTGCGCCGCCGGATGGTGACGTGGAAAAATTCGTATTGGCCGCAAGATCGCTCAACGCGGGAATGCCGCGGTCGTAGTAGGTAGGCACGGACGCGCCAACTTCCCTAGCGACGCCCTGCAGGAAACTTACGGCGGAAAACGGCCGCACGCCGGCGCTGCCGCCTCCTACCGGAACAGCGAGATACGCGTCTGGCCCGATCACGGCGATCGATTTGATTTTTTGCTTATCGAGCGGCAGCAGATTTCCGGTGTTTTTCAGCAGCACCATGCCTTCAAGCGAGGCTTTTAACGCGACTTCGTCGCCTTGCAAGTTGTATCGCGGAATCGAGATGTCGGTCTGTGGGCGATCGAGCCAGTGGAATCGAAACTCGAGGCGGAGAATGCGGCGAACTTTATCGTCGATGGCCGCAACGGACACGCGCCCCTCTTCGATCGCGGGAAGCAGCGTTTTCCGATTCATGAACGCGCCGGACGGCATCTCCAAATCGAGTCCAGCATTGGCGGCGGCTACTCCGTCGTATGTCGCGAACCAGTCGGACATCAGCACGCCCTGAAATCCCCACTCGTTTTTCAGGACTTCGGTTTGCAGGAATTTGTTCTGCGTCATGTGTTCGCCGTTGACGAGATTGTAGGCGTCCATTACGGCGCCAACATGGGCTTGCTTGACGGCCGCTTCGAACGCCGGAAGATAGATTTCCCGCAAGGTGCGCTCGTCGATGATTTGGTCCACCGTATGGCGCGAAAATTCCGAGTTGTTGGCGACGAAATGCTTGATTGTGGAGCTGACGCCTTCGCTCTGCATACCGTCGATGTAGCCGACGGCGATTTGTGAAGCGAGATAAGGATCCTCACCCATAAACTCGAAATTCCTGCCGTCCATTGGAGCGCGATAGATGTTGACGGCGGGGCCGAGAACAAAATTGACGCCTTTGGCGCGAGCGTCGCGGCCAATCTGCTCGCCCACTTCCTCGGCTAAGGATGGATCCCAAGTGGCGGCCAGATTGATGCCGCCGGCCATCGCGGTTGCGCGACCATAATTTCGCACTCCCATTGGTCCATCCGCAGTCTTAAGCTGCGGCAGGCCAAGCGACGGAATACCGCGAACGTAGTAACCATCAACTCCCCCGATCAGATCGATTTTCTCCTCGAGAGTCATTCGGCTTAGGATCGCGTCGATGCGGCGCTCGACCGCGGAAGAGTCAGGCGACCCGGAAACCTGAGACGCTGACCTGTGGGCCGCAGCGAGCGGCTCGGCAATGCCAAAGGCAAACGCGCAAGCAAGCGCCGCAATCAGGCAAATCTTGGTAAGTCTCGGCTGCATTAAGCCTCCGTACTTCAATTTATGTCACCGTGTGCGGCGCTTTACGGACTGCCTAGCGTAAACGATGTTCTCGCGCGGATATCGCGCGAGGAACTGCCAATCGCCACGGTGTATTTGCCGCCGTAAGTTTGCCACTGGTCCGCAACTGCGTTCCAGGCGAAAAGCGAATTACG
>JASHPG010000214.1 GCA_030038275.1 Candidatus Acidiferrales bacterium
CCGCGCTTGCTCCCGCCGAATCCGCGGAGCGCGCTAGCGAGCCTGTTCCTGAGTCCGATTGGCGCGACGAGGTTTCGCGCCGCCTCGAGCAATACCGTGCCCGGCGCGGCCATCTCCGCCACGACGATTCGCAGTCAGGCCTTCCCTTTCACCGATCCGTGGAAGACGCTGCCGCGGCAGCCGAGGCCGCCGAAGCCGCCATTCAAGCCGAAGCCCGCGAACGCCTCGCGGCTCAAGCCAAGGCTGAAGCCCGCGCGCGCTTAGCCGAACGCCAGCGTCAGCCCGAACGCGTCGAGATTCGCATCCAGCCCGAGCTCGATTTCTCCGCTGCGCCTGACGATCGCGCCCATCCGCAAACCGCGCTGGTTCCCGTCGCTTCGCTCGCCGAACGCCGCTGGGCCGGCGCGCTCGACGCAATCTTCCTCGCCTTCACCTGCGCCGGCTTTCTCGGACTGTTCCGCTCGCTCGGCGGCGATATCACCATCGCCAAGACGGACGTGGTCGTCTACGCCCTAGCCGCCTATTTCTTCTACGGCTTCTACGTTTCGCTCTTCACCGTGCTCGCCGGTTCCACGCCCGGCATGCAGCTTCGCGGCCTCGCCGCCGTTCGTCTCGACGGCAGCTTGCCCGATACGCGCCAACTCCTCTGGCGCAGCTTCGGCTACATGCTTTCCGGCGCCACGCTGATGCTCGGATTCATCTGGGCTCTTTGGGACGAGGACCGCTTCACCTGGCAGGACCGCATCTCGCAAACGTACGTCACCGCCGCCATCCCGCTCTCCGATTTCGACTCGCTCGCCGCGCCCGGCGCTCACCGCTTCGCCCACAAGTAGCTTCCGTTTTGTAAGCGCCCGATTCCCGCGCCCGCCCGCCTCTGCAATCGCCCGCATCTCGCGCTATACCGCGGCCATCAAACTAAGTGTCTTTTTGATCTGAGGTGTTGTGCGAAAGGCTGGAATACATATGACTGAAAATGGCAATTTCGATGACTGGTTACCTACCCTGATCCTTGGCCTGCTGGCAACCTCCACTATGGGAATAGCGATCATCATCCTGTTCTTTTTCCACGGGATGTAGCGGCCCAACGCATCGGCGGTCGAAAATTGAATTGAACGTCCGCGGAAGGCGCCGGTCTAACCCGTTCTTCGCGCCACGAAAAACCACGCCCACGGATCTTCGCCCGCGAACATCCCCTGCCTCGCCTCCGGACGCGTTTCGAATCGAGCCGGCTCCAGCGTCTCGATCTCCCAGCCTTTCGCAAACGCCGCCCGCAACTCCGCCTCCGTCACGCGACGCGGCCCCTGATCTCCCGGCGTCTTGTCGCTGAAGCACATCAGCATCACGCGCCCGCCCGGCCGCACAATTTTCGTGAGACCTCGCACGTATCGCGCGCGGTCCTCGTCCGTGAACACGTGGAACAGCCCCGAATCCATCGCGTTATCAAATTGCTCGCTCGATTCCTCGAGCTTCAGCGCGTCGCCCACTCGAAACTTCGCCACAATCCCGCGTTCCTCCGCCTTTCGCCGCGCCGAAGCGATCGGCGCCTCCAGAAAATCGAGCCCCGTCACCGCATGTCCGCGTGACGCGAAAAACAGCGCGTTCTCGCCCGTTCCGCATCCGGCATCCAGAATCGACCCGCTCAGCCGTGCCGCCGCCTCCACGAACTTCCCTTGCGGCCTCCCGATGTCCCATGGAGGCGCGCTCGCCGCATACATTTCGCTGAACCTCTCGCGCGGCACCGCCGCTGGCTCGCTCATCTTCGCTCCTCCCGTAGGGGTACAGCACGCTGTGCCCGTTATTTCGGCTCCATCATCACGTACCCTGCCAATTTCTGAAACGCCTCGCGCTGCTTCTTCGAAATAAACAGTCCGCGAACCGCAAAAATCGCGCGCATTCTCCACGGCAGCTCCAATTGACGCTTCCGCCGCCGCGCCTCTTCCCAGTAATAACGCACTTCCTTTGCCCGCCATCCATGCTTCTCGAAAAATCCCCACCAGTCCTCCGGCGCGAATTGGAACGGCGCATTCTGCATGTGCCGGTGCATGCCGTTCCGCCCGCGATACTTCACCACCTCGGGAGAAAAATAGTCGAGCACCCAATATCGCGCGTGCTCCATCGCCCGCAAATCGTCCGCCAGTGACCCCGCCTGCGCCTCGTCCAAATACGGCACCACGCCTTCCGTCAGCACCAGCACCTTCGACGCGCACGCGTCCACTTCTCCGAACAACCGCCGCCTTGCCGCCTCGTCCGCCAAATCGATTTTCACCCGCTCCAGCCGGCATCGCGGCTTCTCTTTCGCCAGCCGCTCTTCCTTGAACTCAATCATGTGCGGATAATCCGCCTCGATCCACACCAAGCCGCTAGGTAGCTCCATCCGGTACGGACGCGTATCCAGCCCCGCGCCCAAATTCAAAATCGTATCGACGCCGCTCGCAACGGCGCCCCCGGCGCGGTCTTGCGTGCTGGGGTGTGGAGCAATCGCTTCCCGAATGTAGTCGTCGATGATGCACGTCCGCAGCACCACGCTCCAGCCCGTCCAGAACGTCATCGGCATCGCTTCCGCGATCTTCCGCCCGCGCTCGCCCGCCAGCACTCCCGCCAGCGGATCGCGGAACAGCGCATCCGGCCGCTCGCCCTCGGCGGCGCGGTAATGCGCCACCCAAAACGCCGTGTCCGACACGTGCCCTATCAATTGTTCCGGCAATTGCTCGTGAACTTGTTCAGCCATATTCGTGAATTTTAAGTTGCCGTCGCCTCTTCCGTCCATTCGCCTATGCACATGGTCTCGATCGTATCCTGGCCAGTTCGATGTAGCAGGCCAGTTTGAATCCTTGATCGTCACACAAGCAGCCGAAATTCAAGCTGGCCCACTGCCTCCTTCGCGACGCTTTTCTAAACGGAGCCATTCCGAGGCCGCCTTGGCCCGAAGCCCGCCTGCCGCAGGCAGGAAATCCCTCTTCGATGTCTGCCGAAAGATGTATACAATGTCGCCCGGCTACACGATTCATTTGAGGGGAGAACCGCCGTGCTGAAACTTTCGACGAAGCTCGCCATCATCGCCACATTCGCCGCCGCGCTGGGCACATCGGCAATTCCCGCGCGCGCCGATTGCTCTCGCGCCAGCCTGAAATCCATGATCGGCGACTATTTCAAGGCCGTTGACGCGCACGACATGTCCGCGCTGCCCACCGCGGCCGGCGTTCGCATCACCGAAAACGGCGTAGTCATGCAGCCCGGCACGGGCCTCTTCCAGAGCGGTGGCAAAGTTCTCCTCGAACGCGATCTCATCGACTCGCAGCGCTGCGGCACCGTCTCCGAGGCTGTCACCGGCGAGACCGTTGACGGCCAGCCCACCCTCGCCGTCATGGCCGTCCGCCTCAAAGTCGCCCACGGCAAAGTCACCGAGATCGAGCAAATCATCACCCGCGCGGCCGGCGAAAAGGGCTTCTACAATCCCAAGGAACTTCTCTCCACCAAGGATCAGGATTGGACCACTCCGCTACCCAAAAATAAGCGCCTCACCCGCGCCTATATGAACGTCTCCGCCAACAAATATTTCGACTCGTTCAAGAAAGATCCCACTGACCTGCCGCCGTTCGCCACTCCCTGCAATCGCTGGGAAGGCGGCACGCACACCACGCGCACCGGCAACTGTTCGCCCAAGGGCCTCGTCCTCACGCACACTGACCGACGCTTCCCCGTCACGGACCTGGAGCTCGGCGAAACCGCCGTCTTCGTCAATTTCGCCACGGCGCTTCCCGACGTCCACATCTTCAAATTCAACTCCAACGGCAAAATCTATCTGATCAACGCCGTCTTCGGCGGCCGCGTCAAAGGCCCCGTCTGGCCCTCCACCAAATCCACCGCCATGAAATAAATAGTTTGTCATCCCGCTTGCCCTGAGCGTAGTCGAAGGGAATCCCTTTCGCCGTGTAATGGCGAAAGGTGTGAGGGATCTTGCTTTACGTTTTTTTTTTGCTCTCGTCCGGAGCTCGCGTAGCGAGTCAAAGGATCTCTCCCGCGCTTTCTTGCGCTCGGCATCGTCCGTCGATATGTTTCTTGTAGTACCACCCGCGGCTCTTTTTCAGGTTCTCGGGGTCCCGCGACTGTCATCCTGAGCGAGCGCGGCGAGTCGAACTATCTCTCGCGGGTGCCTTCTGGCGTCTGTCATCTCGAACCGTTCGCCGTTTTCGCGAACGTGTGAGGGATCTGCTGTTCGTTTGTCCGGGTGCTCCATCCTCGTTTTTCGACCGCAGCCTTCGTAGCGCCGGCCTGTCCTGACAGCGGAAGGCGTCTCGCCGCCATGCTTTCCTTGGACTTTGCTCTCTCTCGCGCCAATCATCCCGCCTGCCCTAACGACTGTCATCCCGAGCTAGTCCCGACGCGCGCAGCAGGTCGGGACGACGAGGGATCTGCTTTAGATTGGTTCTTCGGCGAACTTACGCTACTGCGCGGATTTCGGCTCGCTTTTGCCGGATTCGCTGCCGCTCTTCTCTACCACGGGCGGGCTACCAGGCCTCAGCTTGAGCACTATCGCGCCGGGAGTGTTTTCTGGCGATGGGCGGGAACTGGTCTGCAATTGCTGAGGATACGAAAGCGGATACATCGCGAAAGAACAGCTCCTTAATTCTGGCTCGCAGTCCAGAATCCCGCGCCGGAGAATTTGCACCGGGCCAGCGTCCGGAAACGGAAAATCAAATTTCGCCACCGTTAGAAACTTAACAGCATTGCGCAATTCATCCGATCCGCTTACGAATTGCGCCGTCGTTTTTTCGCCCGGTGAAAGCACAACCACGAAGTCTGCGCTCGCGTGATCCTTGGGTTTCGGTGACAGCGGGACTTTCACAATGCGCAGGTCCTGTACGCTGGGGGCGTTTGGATCGAAATCTGTCTCACCCAGAGCGGCCAATCGCTCTTGGGTATGATCGGGAGCATGCTCGGTAGCTTCAGCTAAATCATAGGATTCGATTGCTTCGCGTTTCTTGCCTTCCTTTTCATACAGCTGCCCCAAGTGATCGGTGATCGTTGGATCCTGCGACAAATGCCAGCCCGCATTCAGATATCTCTCAGCCTGGTCAAAATTGCCGCTGCGGAAATATGCCCATCCCAGCGTGTCCCAGTACGCCGCCAGATGTGAAGCCGTTGTAAAGTCCTCGGGCGACGCGTCCTGAATGTCGATCTTCGCTGTCGCAGCCTCTTCTTCGCTGACTGCCTTCTCTGCGTCCTGCAATGCCTCGGTCAGGTCCACATTCGCATCAGCCATTGCGTAGGCAACGCTATTCAGGTTGTTCGCCGATGGATCGGCCTGCAAACAACTTTCGAACGTCGAAATTGCCTTGGCGGAGTTTCCCACCTGCGCATACGCGGTTCCCAACTCTATAAGTAGTGTGGCGTTGCCTGGAATGCGCTTAACCGCGTCTTGTAAATCCACAACTGCCTGCGGATACCGCTTTAAGCTCAGCAGAATTGCGCCGATTCTTTCGGGTGCCATCACGTTGGCTGGCGACGCTTGTTCCAGTTGCTCCCAAACGCCAAGTGCGTCCTCGGCCTGATGCTGCGCCAGCAGCACCGTGCCGAGTTCTTCGTAGGCAAGCGTCTGTTTGGGATCGAGCGCGATGGCCTTTTTAAGTTCCGCAATGCCTTGGTCGCGCGGACCCATCGCCGCATGTAGTGTGCCCAACGCTGCCCATGCCTGCGCGTATTTCGGATCTTTCTCCACCGCCTGCTGGAAATATTGGAGCGCGCCAGGAACGTCGCGCATTCGCCAGGACTGGTAACCATCGTTGAAAAGCTGCTGCGCCTCCGGATTTGCGCTGCCTCCGGAACTGCTAAGCTGGCTTCCCTGGCCTTCCAGATAGATGTTAATTTTTGCGTCGTTCTCGATGGCTTTGTAGAATTTGCCGTAGGCGTCAAACTCGGACGGCGCGACGTCCCGCTGCTTCGTCACCAGCTTTCGCTCTGCGTGCAGAGTGTCTCCAGAGAACGTGTAGGTTGCGTCATAATCCGCAAAAGGTTCGCTCAAATGAACTGCCTCGGGAAGCTTTGGCGTCATCCCCTTGGGCAGCTTAATGTTCGTGTTGTACGCAATTGTTTGCGGAGAACCCAAGCGTATCGGATTTGTTTTCTCCGCCGCATCATCGGGTACGGTCGGCAAGAACAGCGGCGGGAACGGCGCCGATATCCATTTGTCTGCAAAATCCGAATAGTCCTTCCGCACGTAGTCATATCCGATATCCAGGGGAATTTCGGTTTGCTCCGGAGGAGTCACCGTGACGTTGCTCACCGTTCCACCAAATCCCATTCCCTGCGATATTTTTTGCATCACCTCCGTCCACTGCGCCTGACCTGCCTGTCGAAACGCGTAGCGGATAATAAACTCCGAGTCATCACGCACCTTAAAGTGCATTTTGCTTGTCAACGTGCCTGTGGCATCCAGCGTTCCGTCCGCTTCAAAACGTTGAAACATAGGAAACGGCGGATCGGCCGGCGTTTTTACGAGTTCCGCTGGGCCGGCGGCTGGGATCACCAATGCTGATTTATCGCGAAGGGTTGCCGCCAGATATCCGAAAGGAGCTACTTCCGGTGTAGTGTCCAGAAATAGAAACCCATTCCCTTGCGGGATCGCTGTGATCACATGGTCAAACTGCCCTGGTGAGGGCACGTCCTTATCGATCTTCGATGATGAGCTAATGAGCGCCGGATACGCCTGGATCCCCTCCGCCGCCAGCAGCGCGGCGAAGAGTGTGTGTTTGTCTTTGCAGTCGCCGTAGTCGTTGCCTAGAACGTCTTCCGCGGCGTGTGGCTGGTAACGTCCGATCCCCAGATCGATCCCGATATAGCGGAAATGGGTCGAAACGAACGCGTAGAGATCCTTGATTTTCTCCGTTTCGCTCGTCGCGCCACGGGTCAGCTCGTCCGCCTTCGCCTTGATATCCGGCGTCGGCATCGCCCGTGCCGCCACCAGTCCGCCGAACCATTTACCCACCTCGTCCCAGCTCTGAAAGGTCGTTACCTGTACGTCCGGCAGCTTGTCATCATCCGAGGCCGCGTCCTTCGTTTTCACGCTCAGGTTTTTCGTCTCCCACGTGTAAACACGGTTTCCGCCAGCTTCGGCGACCGTCGGCTGCACGGTTGCGCTCTTAACTATCACCTTCCGGCCGCTGGGAACACTCACTTCCAGCTCCTCATGCAGCACGATCGCGTTGCGCATGAAGTTTGCTGAAGTCCAGAACTGCCCAGGATCGAGCGGCTTGGTTGTATCCGCCTGCCATTTAAACTCGAGCGTGTCACCCGCCTCCAGGCCTTTCACGGCTACCTGCAAAACCTTCAGATCGCTGTAAAACGGCGCTTGCTGTGTGATTTGCGCCGGCATGTCCAGCGCGTTCTCCGCTGGCGTCACTACTACCTGTTTATCTGGCTTCACAACTCGCAAGTACACCAATTGCATCGTCGTGGTGGCCGACGCGTACGGGAAATTCATCATTCCAAATGCTTGGACGCCTGCCTGGGACTGAACCTTCACCGTCCCTTGTCGGGTGGTGGTCCAGGTACCATCGTTGTGGTATGCGATGGACGTAAAAAGATCCTCGATCACTGCCGCCTGATTGGCGTAATCGGCTGGAGCCGGCGTTCCCGATGGCTTGGCGCTTTGCGCCGCGACGCCCCGTGACAGGCATGCGCACAACCCAATCAAAGTTGCCACCGCAAGGATGGACCGCAGCTTCATAGTCCGGGGACTCCGGCGCCGCATGTTGAATAGTGATTGAATGGGCATTCTACTCATAAAGCAAGCTGGTCCGCTAGCGACTAGTTCCTGCCCGTGTTCTGTCGGGCACCCAGGTGATGTCGTTGTCGCCGATGTTGAAAATGGTGGCGGCGCTGTCGGCGCTCGTCCCCGCACGCGGAAGGGCGCCTCGCCGGCCTTTTTCTTCTCGGATTTGCACTCTCTCGCGTCTGCCAGTCCGCTCGCCCTGTGCGCAGTCGAACGCAGTCCAGTCGTGCGGCTCTGACGGATAAGGGCGAGGCTCGCCTGCCGCAACCCGGAATATGCTTTTGATTACCGCGTTCGCCAAAGCGCAGCGAGTCCAACACCGTTTCTTCGCGGACACTCGCTGGCACCTGTCATCCGAGCGAGTCCCGACGCGCGCAGCGCGGCGGGACGACGAGGGATCTGCTTAAGATTTGTCTTTTAAGGTGCCGTTTACCCTAACGAAGGAAGGACACTCGCCGGATGTTCAATCATGGCTCCTGCTACTCCTTTTCGTCGTATTCCGCGTGGCTGAGAACGTGCCTGACCTAAACCATCCTCCACTTATACTTTGATCGTGGCGATCAGACGCAACCGCGCCTTTTCCCGAAAACTAAGGACTTAATTCTACTAATTCTTGTTGACAATCTAGTTACCACGTGCTACCGTGAGGCGTTTTTGTTGCTCGCCTCCAAGCTGCCGAGGGCGGGCAACGCAAAGAAACACCATCGGTGCCTGCTGGTCGCACTCTGCCTCAGCGGAGGCGGGGCGAGTACAACCAGCGTGCGCCAAGGGCGGCCGCAGGCTCTGCCGGACGGAGATAGAATTAGAGGAAGCCATGACGATATCGCGAGCGGACGAGTCGCAAGTGGCGCCGACGGGCGCACCAAATGCTCGGTGCCTTCCTGCCCACCGAATTTGCAAACGGGCTCCCACCACTTACAATCTACCGCTTTCTACCCGAGACACCGAACGAGTAGAAATGCCTCTAACTCACACAAAACAAAGACTCGCGTACTGCTCTACCCGAGACACTTCTCGTCCCGCCGACTTTCTTCTGCCGTCCGCCTTTTGCCGCACGGAAGACGGTGCCAACTTCTCTCCCGCGCCGTCTCGCTCGATCTCGAGCGCCCAATCCAGGGCGCCAAATCTCATCGCCAAGGGCGGAACAGCCAATCGACCTTTCACACACGTAAATTGCAGAAAACAAAACCAGTTGAGAAATCAAGGGTGGAACTTCCCGGTGCATTTTCTCGCGCGCAATTTCGCGCTAGCCTGGAATCTCCACCCGCGCACCGAGACGTATCATTCCGTCCAGCTTCAAGCCTCCAGCATCCAGCTTCCAGAACAGCGGAACGTCCCGGTGCGTCTTCTCATCCACGATTTTCGGTTCCAGCCTCTAACCTCCAGCCTCCAACATCTAGAACAGTTTCCAGACCCTGGCATCCAGCCCGCCGGTGCTATAATCGACGTTCGAGTAATCCAGCGCGCGGGTACTGCTTCGGAGAAACCGTCGGACAGAAGGGCTTGGGCATGAGTTCATTGGCAAAAAAGATCGTCGCGGTCGTTTCGGTGTTCATCTTCGCGTACGTC
>JASHPG010000215.1 GCA_030038275.1 Candidatus Acidiferrales bacterium
ACATTCTCGATAAGCCTCACCGCTGGGATGTATGGGCCGCGCCCAAAACCAAAGACGGCAAACTCGACCACAACGCCGCCAAAACCGGCGACGACCTCCGCGACTTCGTCAACAACGACCTCTTCCCCTACCTCCACAAATTCAAGCAAAAGGCCAGCGGCCCCAACACCATCGAGTACAAAATCGGCGAAATCTTGTTTCTTTCCAATACGGACAACGCCTCCATCAGCCTTCGCAAGCTCCTGCTCGAAAGTTGCAATCTCCACACCATCCTCGATAACCCGCAGGGCGTTTTCCTCGGCTCCGGCGTGAAAACCGTCGTCCTCTTCTTCGAGAAGGGCGCGAAAACCCGCAAAATCTGGTACTACCAGCTCGATCCCGGCCGCAGCCTCGGCAAAACCAACCCGCTAAACGACGGCGACCTCGCCGAATTCGTCAAGCTGCAAAAGACCTTCGCCAACTCGCCCAAATCCTGGTCCGTCGATGCCACCACCATCGATCCCGAAACCTTCGACCTCTCCGTGAAAAATCCCAACAACGGCAGCCCCCAAAAGCACCGCACCCCGCAACAAATCCTCGACGAAATCGCCAAGCTCGACGCCGAAAGTGCGGACGCGCTAGCCACGATCCGGGAACTTCTATGACGGCGCGTTGGAGTGTCACGAGGCTTGGCGACATTTGCACCGTCGAAAAATCGCTGGGAATCCATAAAAATCTCCCTTACGTCGGGCTCGAACACATCGAGGGAGGCACTGGCCGCTTTCTCGGGTCGCGTCGGCCAACATCGGTCAAGAGTTCTACATTCAAGTTCTCGCCGCAGCACGTTCTGTTCGGCCGACTGAGGCCTTACCTGAACAAGGTCATGCTGCCTGACTTTGGCGGCCACTGCTCTACCGAAATATTTCCCCTCAGGCCCTCGACAACGCTCTCGCGGGAATTCCTCCGGTACTGGCTCACGAGCGAGGCGACGGTCGCGCGAATCGATGCAACAAGCACGGGCGCCCGGATGCCGCGAGCCAACGTGAGCGCCGTGCTCTCGTTTGAGCTTCCGGTCCCATCGATCTCAGAGCAGCGGCGAATCGTCGGCATCCTCGACAAAGCCTTCGCCGCAATCGCCACCGCCAAAGCCAACACCGAAAACAACCTCCAAAACGCCCGCGCAGTTTTCGGCCGCCTACTGGACTCAATCTTCCTTCAGTCCGAACGGTCACGGGTGGAAACAAAGAAAGCTAGGCGAAATCACAACTAAGATCGGAAGCGGCTCAACCCCACTAGGCGGAGAGAAAATCTACCGGAGCGAAGGAACGCCATTCATCCGCAGCCTAAACGTCCACGACCGCGGGTTCCGGAGCGAAAGGTTGGCATTCCTCGCCCAAAGAGAGGCAGCCCAGCTAGACAGCGTCACTGTTAAACCTAGTGACGTTCTCCTAAACATAACGGGAGCTTCGATCGCCCGATGCTGCATAGTCCCTGAAGAGATGACGCCTGCCCGCGTGAGCCAGCACGTGTCAATTATTCGACCATCCTCCGAAGAGCTCGACCCAAACTTTCTGCATTACCAGCTAATCGCGGAATCTTGCAAAGAACGCTTGCTGAGCGCGGGTGAGGACGGCGGATCAACGCGGCAAGCGCTAACCAAAGCGAAAATCGAGGCGTTCGCAATTGTGCTTCCGCAGACAGTTGAAGAACAGCGTTCAGTCGTTTTGAAGGTTGGCAAAATCGCTGACAGCATCGCGCGGTTTGAATCAATTTACGCTCGAAAGCTCGCCGCGCTCGACGAGCTCAAAAAATCACTCCTCCACGAGGCGTTCAATGGCCGGCTCTGATCCTGGGAACGCCAATCTCCCGATTGGCGCGGTAAAACCCCGGAACGCCGATCTCCCGATTGGCGGAAGTAGCGGAAGTAAAGGTGGGAGCACCAGCCTCCCCACCGGCGTTTCTCGCCGCGCCGCCACCAACAGCCCCGCCATTCAGGAGAATGGCGCTCCCGGACCCGCGTGGCACAGCCGAGGATATCTGCCTCATTTCGAGAGTCCAGGCGCCGCGCAGCACGTCACCTTCCACCTGGCGGATAGTTTGCCGGCACGCGTCATCCAGCGCTTCGAAGAAGAACTGAAGTTTCTTCCCGACGAGCGGCGCGATATGGAACGGCGGAAACGCATTGAAGCGTGCGCCGACGCCGGTCACGGCTCCTGCGTCCTGGCCCACCCCGAAATCGCGGCCATCGTGCAGGCAGCGTTGCTCAATTTCGATTCGAAACGCTACCGCCTGATTGCCTGGGTTGTGATGCCGAACCACGTCCACGCGCTTTTCCAGCCCATGCATGGATGGACTGTCGCCAAGATCGTCGCTTCCTGGAAGAAATTCACGGCTCGCAAGATTTGCGGCCATCGGCGGCAATCAGGCGATGGTTCGTTCCGATCTGTCTGGTATCGCGAATATTGGGACCGCTACATCCGGGACGGGAAGCATTTCGCCCAGACGGTCGCTTATATTCACCAGAATCCGGTAAAGGCACGGTTGGCCCGCAAACCGGAAAACTGGCGCTGGAGCAGCGCTTTCCCCGGGAACGCCGATCTCTCGATCGGCGGTTTGAAACCCGCCACTCAGGAGAATGTCAATCCCAGGAAGAGGGCGCGGTGAACGAAGCGGAGACCAGAGCCGAGCACATCGATCCCGCGTTGAAAGCGGCTGGTTGGGGTGTGGCCGACGGCAGCCGCATCCTCCGCGAATATCCCATCACGCTCGGACGCATCGAGGGCATAGGCCGCCGCGCCAAACCCCTCATCGCCGATTACGTCCTCGTCTATCGCAACACCAAACTCGCTGTTGTCGAAGCCAAGACCTGGGGCGAACCGATCACCGAAGGTTTGGCCCAGGCCAAGGACTACGCCGGCAAAATGGCCATCCGTTTCGGATATTCCACCAACGGCCAGGGCATCTACGGCATGGATATGCAGACGGGCAAGGAAGGCACCGTTAATTGCTATCCCACGCCCGAAGAACTTTGGAACCGCACCTTCGCCAAAGAAAACGCCTGGCGCGACCGCTTTGCCGCCGTCCCATTCGAGGACAAGAGCGGCTCGTTTCAGCCTCGGTATTACCAAGATATCGCCGTCGAACGCGTCCTCGAAGCCATTGCCGCCGGGAAAAATCGCATACTCCTCACGCTCGCTACCGGGACTGGAAAAACCTCCATCGCGTTCCAGATCGCATGGAAGCTCTTCCAAAGCCGCTGGAACGTCCCGGACTGGGAAGAAGGGCGCGAGCCGTCGCGACGCCCGCGCATCCTGTTCCTCGCCGACCGCAACAATCTCGCCGACCAGGCCAAGAACGAATTCTCGGCATTCCCCGAAGACGCCATGGTCCGCATCGAACCAGCCGAAATTCGCAAAAAAGGTCGCGTCCCGAAAAATGCCACCCTCTTTTTCACCATCTTTCAGACCTTCATGAGCGGCCCGCCGAAAGATGGCAAACCGTCGCCCTACTTCGGTGAATATCCGCCCGATTTTTTCGATTTCATTGTCATCGACGAATGCCATCGCGGCGGCGCAAACGACGAAAGCAACTGGCGCGGCATCCTCGAATATTTCGCGCCTGCCGTGCAGCTTGGCCTCACCGCCACTCCCAAGCGCGATGAGAACGTCGATACCTACGATTATTTCGGCGCTCCCGTGTTCATCTACTCGCTGAAAGACGGCATAAACGACGGTTTTCTCACGCCGTTCAAAGTGAAGCAGTTCGCCACCACGCTCGATGAATACGTGTACACGCCGGACGACAGGCTCGTCGAGGGCGAAGTCGAAATCGGCAAGCGCTACGTCGAACAAGATTTCAACAAAATCATCGAGATCAAAGAACGTGAGGCCCATCGCGTGAAACTCTTCATGGGGCAAATCGACCAGCGCGAAAAAACGATCGTCTTCTGCGCCACGCAGGATCACGCTCTGGCCGTCCGCGACCTGATCAACCAAATGAAGACCAGCACGGATCCAAATTACTGCGTGCGCGTCGCGGCCAATGACGGCGCTCTCGGCGAACAGTACCTCCGCGAATTCCGGGATAACGAAAACACCATCCCCACAATCCTCACCACATCACAAAAGCTATCCACCGGCGTTGACGCTCGCAACATCCGCAATATCGTCCTGATGCGCCCGATTAACTCTATCATCGAGTTCAAGCAGATCATCGGCCGCGGCACCCGTCTCTACGATGGCAAAGATTACTTCACCATCTACGACTTCGTGAAGGCTACCCACCATTTCAGCGATCCCGAATGGGATGGCGAGCCGCTCGAACCAGAACCGAAAGAGGAAAGGCAGCCGCGCCGCGAGCCGCCGAAAGAAAAGCAGGAAATGCCCCCACGCCGGGAGAAGATCAAAATCAAACTCGCCGACGGTAAAGCCCGCAGCATCCAGCACATGATGGTCACCAGTTTTTGGCATCCGGACGGCACGCCCATGTCCGCGCAGCAATTCATGGAATTGCTCTTCGGAAAACTTCCAGAATTCTTCAGGGACGAAGCCGAATTGCGAAAACTATGGAGCGTGCCTGATACCCGAGCCAAGCTCCTGGAAGGCCTGTCCGAAAAAGGCTTCGGCGCGGAGCAAATGGCCGAAATGCAGCGCATCATCAACGCCGAAAAGAGCAACCTCTTCGACGTTCTCGCCTACGTCGCCTACGCGCTGCCCACGCTCACCCGCGAAGCGCGGGCGTCGCACGCCAAATCGCGCCTCGATTCGCAGTTCACCTCCAAGCAGCAGGAATTCCTCGATTTCGTCCTGTCGCATTACGTCAAAGAAGGCGTCCACGAGCTCGATCAGGAGAAGCTCACTCCGCTTCTCCGCCTCAAGTATCACGACTCCATCGCCGACGCTACCGCCGAACTCGGCAAGCCCGAACTCATCGGCAAAATCTTCGCCGGATTCCAAAAGTACCTCTACGAGCGCGCCGCCTAACCTGTCCGGGACAGGTTCTAGTCCCCTGTCCCAAAACTGTACCTCTGACCAGTGGACATCTACCCTCACTCTGCTACCGTCGATCTGTTGTTATGTGCCAATCCGATGAGGATTGGCGCCGTGAGGAAACACGTGACCGCAGGACGGGAGGCGTGCCGAACAATGCTACTTTGCGCTGGCGAAGGAAGTGCTAGACGGGGTCCTCAAAGCGCCGCGCGCTTGGGGGAAGCTACCCGAGACACCGAACGAGTAGAAACGCGCGTAAGTTATAGAAAACAAAGCGCCGGGTATGCGTCTACCCGAGACAGTTCCCGTCGCCTGAATTTTCGCCGATTCTTCGCCGCAACCATGTGGCTAAAGGGCGGAACAGCCTTTCAACCTTTGACACACGTAAGTCATAGAAAAGAAATGGACGTACAAATTCAAGGGCGGAACGTCCCGGTGCATCTTCTCATGCACGATTTTTCCACTCTAGCCTCTAACATCCAGCCGCTAACGTCTAGAACTCGGAACGTCCCGGTGAATCTTCTCGACCGCGAATCTCGCCGAGATTCCGCATCCGGACGCATCGCTTCATCCACCTTTGTTCGCGCCCGTTGCGCGATGCCGGCAAATCGAGTAGCGTACGGCCATTCGGTCGATGGGAGCCTCCCATGAAATTTTCTTCCAGGCTTGCGGCATTCGTTTTCGCGGCTGCGGTTGCAATCCTTTGCACCGCGATTCTCGCCGCTCCCGCCAGCGCGCAACAGGTGACCGCCGGCAACGTGCAAGGCGTCACGCATTTCCGCCGCGTCGGCACCACCATTGCCTGCGGCGGCGCGACCACGCCAGCGGCCGTGGCGCGGATCAGGAAAATGGGTTTCGTGGCGGACATCAATTTCCGCCGGCCCACCGAGCCGGGCGCGAACGTGGAGGGCGAAGCTGCGGCGGCGAAAGCAGCGGGGCTGCGTTATTACAACATTCCGTTCGATCACGAGCATCCCAGCGACGCCGCCGTCGATAAATTTCTCGCCGTCATCACCGCGCCCGGCAATCAGCCCGCGTACATCCACTGCTCGCGAGGCAATCGCGCCTCCACCATGTGGTTCATCAAGCGCATGGTGGTGGACCATTGGAGCGAGGAGCGCGCCTTCAAGGAAGCGACGGCGCTGGGCATGACCAGCCCCGCGCTGAAAAAATTCGCCATCGAGTACGCGCGCACGCATAAGGCGCCAAGCCGCCAACGGGTGATGTGACCGTGGAAATCCGCGCGGACGAGAAAATCGCGGGACGGGCGGGGCGCGTTGGAGTAGACTCCGGCGCAATGTGGCGCAGCGCCTTCCGTTCCGTCGGGTCCATCATCGCCGGAATCATCGTGCTCACGGCTTTGTCGTTCGCGATTGAAGCCGTGGCCGGTCCGCTGATGATGCATCTTTTCCCGCGCGCTTTGCCGGACGCAAGCGCGCTTAAGAACAGCGTTCCGGCGCACATCGTGATGTTCGCCTACACGTTTCTTTCCATTGTGGCGGGCGGATACGTGACCGCATGGATCGCGCGCGAGCATCCGCTACGCGACGCCGTAATCATGGGCGTGATTCTGGCAGCGATGACGGGCTGGGTCATGTCCACGCGGTTCCATCAGGCGCCGCTGTATTCCTGGATTGCCGGCATTGTCGTTTGCATTCCTGGAGGGTGGCTCGGTGGTCTGCTACGCGTCCGGACGGCGAAACCGAAAAATATCCCGCAGCCAGCGTAAACTTCCGGACTCGAGAATAAAAAAGCCCGGAGGATCGATCCTCCGGGCTTTTCATTCCAAGCAAATGCTGTGATTGCGATTTAGTTCTGGTTTTGGTTCTGCTGGTTTCCTCCTTGATGCGGCTGCGCCGGCGGAGGCGGTGGACCGAACCTGAACGTCTGCGGAGCGATCTTCGGCATCGGCTCATTGCCGCCGAGAACGAACGTGTAGAGGCGGCTCTTTCCCGCGCGCCCAGCAAGAACGGAAACGTACTGCTTGCCGTCGATGCTGTACGTGATCGGATTGCCCGTTTCCGGCGGGACTTTTGCCTCCCACAGCTTTTTGCCGGAATCCGCGGCGAATGCCGCGAAATCGCCGTCCGTTGACGCGGCGAAGACGAGGTTTCCGGCGGTGGTCATGGTGCCGCCGAAACTGCCGCCGAATCCGTCAACGCTCCATCGCTGCGACTGCGTGACCGGGTCCCAGGCTTCGAGCGCTTCGCCACCAGGTCCGGGGCGCGGCGGCGGCGTGGCGCCGGGCGCGAGCTTCGGGGGACCAAGGGTGATGCCCCACTTGTACACGCCCATTTCAGGCTTGAAGTTGGGCGCTTGGACATACAAGAAGGTGCTCTTGATTTCCGGGATGTACGCCAGCTTGGTGTCGGGATTGAACGACATGGCGTACCAGCTGTGGCCGCCAGCCGGTCCAGGCCAAACCAGCGTTCCGTTCTCGCCGTAGATCATTGCCTTGTTGATGGTGGGCATGCCAGTTTTGGGGTCAAAGCTGGTAGCCCAAGTGACTTTCGTGTAGGGCTTGCAAGAGATGAACTTGCCGGTCTTGGCGTCGAGAACGTAGAAAACGCCGTTCTTGGGCGCCTGCATGATCACGTGGCGCATTTTGCCGTCGATCTTCAGATCGGCGAACTCCATGTCCTGCGTCGCGTCGTAGTCCCAGTTATCGGCTGGGGTGGTCTGATAGGCCCAGACGTATTTTCCCGTGTCGGCGTTCACGGCGATGATGGAGCAGAGCCATTCGTTCACTCCGCCTTCGGGGCTGCGATATTTCTGCACCCAAGGACCGCCTTGGCCGCTGCCGAGGTAAACGAGATTGGTCTTCGGGTCATAGGAGATGGCATTCCACACGGCGCCGCCTCCACCCAACTTCCAATATTCACCGCCGGTCCACGTCTTTGCCGCGCGCTTCAAGTAGGGGTCCTCGAACGGCTTGGCTGGATCTCCAGGCACTGTGTAGGTGCGCCAGATTCGCTTGCCGGTTTCGGCGTCATAAGCGTCAACGTAGCCGCGGACGGCGTATTCGCCGCCTGCATTACCGATGACGACCATGCCCTTCACGATACGCGGCGCGCCGGTGATGCTGTAATCCTGACCCTCTGGCGCGGATTGAACCTGCCAGACGACCTTGCCCGTTTCGGCGTCGAACGCGATAAGGCGGCCATCGAGAGTGCCCATGTATATCTTGCCGTCATAGATTGCGACGCCGCGATTCGCGGGGCCGCAGCAGACGCTCGGGCCAACGCGGATGCGATCGGTAGCGTTCGGGTTCGCGGGCGAAAAATTCCTGTGGCTGATCTCGGGAATCCATTTCCACTTGAGCGCACCGGTGCGGGCATCAACGGCGAAAAGCTCGTCCCATGTGGCGGTGAAGTACAGGGTTCCGTTGGCCTCGATAGGAGAGCCTTCCACGGTGCCTGGATCGTCCGACGTCTGGTAATACCAGGCGAGGCCGAGTTGGCTCGCGTTGCTGTCGTTGACCTGCTTGAGCGGGCTATAGTGCTGCTCGGTGTAATCGTGCCCGTAGCTGAGCCACTCATCGCCGTTGCTGGCGGCTTTGCGGAGAGCTTGATTGTCGACACGCCGCGGTTTTTTGGCCATCGCGGAGGCGGCTGAAAACGCCAGCATCAGTCCGACGACGCACCACTTCCTGGCATTCACTATCTGCATTGGCAGAGTTCCTCTCATTGCGAGACTTTAGAAAGTCGATTTCCCTGTTACGCCCGCCAAGCCCTCCCCCCGAGGATGATCCGCTACCAGGCCTGGAGTGGACGCCCGGCAAGATACAACCGAGCGGAACGGATTGCAATGGCCTTCACCCAACGGCCATGATGTGGCTGAGACACCAAGGCCGCTGGGGTGCCGATTCGTGCGGTTCGCAACTGATAATGAGACTTGCGGGGTGGAAATCCCGTTACAGGAAAATGCGAGCGAGAGGCATGAGGAAGGTGAGAGAGCGGCTAATTCTTTACAGCGTCATGAGAACGCCGAATGAAGGCATTCCCCCCCGGCTTCGGCAAGCTTGCACGGAACGCGAAACAAGTCCGTTGCGCCGACGGTCATGGTCAAGCAGGAGATCGCGAACGGCAGCGAATCCAACGGGAGCACGAAATCCACGGCTCCGGCGCGAATGGCGGCGCGTGGCATTTCAAAGCACCGCGAAGAGGACTCATCTTGCGCCAGAACCCATCCGCCGCAGCGCTTGATATGCATGGCTCCTTGCATGCCGTCGTTGAGGCTCCCCGTTAGGATCACTGCCAAGGCCGATTGGCCGAATCGCTGAGCGACGGATTCGAGAAGCACATCGGCGGCGGGCCGGACCCAATCCACGCGATCCGATGCTTGCAGCGACAACTTGCCATCTGGCGTGACAATCAGGTGGCGGTTGGGTATAGCCAGATATACCGTCCCAGGATTTAGAGTTTCTCCTTCCGTGGCCCACTTCACGTTCAGAATTGAACGCCCCTGAACGATCTTGTCAAGAACGGATGGACAATCCGGGGAGAGATGCTGAACGACCAGGACGGGAACTGATAAGTCCTTCGGAAGCTCCCGCAAAAGGCGCGAGATAGCCTCCACGCCGCCTAGCGACGCAGCGATCACGACGACTTTGATAGCAGCGTTTCTAGAGCCGCAGCCATTCTCGGCAGCCATGCGTCCATTATAACTTATGTCCGGTAGCGTACAGAGATTTTCCCCGCTGTCCCTCCATATCTTATGTCCGTCACCGTCCGGATATGGACCCGAGTGCATAAGCGTAGCCGGGCTGCTAAGTTGCGATCATGGCGGGTACACGACCACGATCGAAAGTTAAGCAGAACCAACTGCTGACGCTGCTGCCGAACGCGGTGAGAAACCGGATCCTCTCCGATTGCGAGGAAATCTATCTGGAAACCAGGGAGGTTCTTTACGAAGCGAACAAGCCGATGTCTGGCGCTTATTTTCCCTTGGATGGAGTCGTTTCGCTGATTTCGCCGATGGAAAATGGCGATCAATTCGAGGTGGCAACAACGGGCAATGAGGGCATGCTCGGTCTTCCGCTGTTCCTCGGAGTGGATCAAACGCCCTTGAAATCTTTCTCTCAAGTGCCGGGCTCCTGCCTTCGGATTCCCACGCCACTCTTCCGAAAACACGTTGGCCGGGAACCACAGTTTTCCGGAGTGCTTAGCCGGTTCGCCGAGGCATTAATGATACAGATTTCGCAAAGCACCGCCTGCAACCGGGCTCACTCAATGGATCAGCGCTGCTGCCGCTGGCTTCTGATGACTCACGACCGGGTAAACCGGGATGAGTTTCAGTTAACGCAGGAGTTTCTAGCGCAGATGCTCGGCGTTCGCCGCGCAACGGTGAGCGAGGTCGCATCGAAACTGCAGGACGACAAACTGATTCGCTACAGCCGAGGCGTGATAACGGTTCTCAGCCGGCGTGGCCTGGAACTACGTACTTGCAGCTGCTATTGGGTCATTCGGAACGAATACAACCGATTGCTGAATCACGCGAATAGAAATGGCGCGCGTCCCGGGCGGACACCCTGACGCGCCGCGGCATGCGACGTGCCAAGATGACGAGCACTTCGCCCTTGGGCTGGCGATCACGCAAGTGCAAAAAAGCAGATCCCTCGTCGCTCCGCTCCTCGGGATGACAGCGTTAAGAGTCTGGGTGGCGACATTGGGCCGGCACGATTAGACGCAAAACCGCCTTGATTGTGGGGACTCCGTCTGCTGTCCTTGGACGCGGCTCAGCGAAAAAGAGGCGACCCACATGAATTTTGAAGCTGGGCTGACCCCGGAGAGATTCTTCGGCGCAAAAACCGCGCCGCAGGATCACACCGCCTGATAAATCTCCCTAGGCGATGCTTGCCACCCGGCCTGATAGGTCCTTATAGGGAACGCTAGCCACCGGCGATGGCACCGATGACGTAAAAAGGCTCGGCGCCGCTGACGATGGCTCCGGGCAGTGGCGCGTCGGGCGATTCGAGCGACCAATCATCAGCGCAGACGAAATACCGCAGGAAGGCGCGGCGCTGCTGCGTCACATGATCGCGGATGGTGCCACGCAGAACGGGATATTGCGCTTCGAGCGCGTCCAGCACCGAGCGCGTGGTGACTGG
>JASHPG010000216.1 GCA_030038275.1 Candidatus Acidiferrales bacterium
CGACCTGATCGCCGCGGTGATCACGTGCCTCTCGGTACGCGTGGCGGATAAGCCGGCGGATGCCGAGCATCTCTACGGACACGGAAAATTCGAGAGTTTCTCGGCTTTCGTCGAAACGGGCCTGTTGCTGCTGACGGCGGTGTACATCGTCTGGGAGGCATTTCAGCGGCTGCTGTTCCGGCCCCCTGAGATTCACGCGAGCATTTCAGCCATTGTGATTCTACTGCTGGCCATGTGTATCGACTTGATTCGCTCGCGCGCCCTCGGCCGCGTGGCGAAAAAATATCCGAGCGAAGCACTGGAGGCGGACGCGCTGCATTTTTCGACGGACGTGTGGAGCACGTTCGTGGTGATCCTGGGAATCACCGGCGCATGGCTGGGAATGAAGTTCGGCCTGCCGTGGCTCAGGGCGCTCGACCCGATTGCGGCGCTGGGCGTTGCGGGCGTGATCATTTGGGTCGGCTCGCGATTGGGCAAGCGCACCATCGAGGCGCTGCTGGACGTGGCGCCGATCGGGCTGCGCGAGCGGATCGTCAGCGCAGTGGATGAAACGGAGGGCGTGCTGCAAACCGAGCGAGTGCGCGTGCGGCGCGCCGGGCAGCGGTATTTCGTGGATGTGACCGTCAGCGTGCCGCGGACGGCCAGCCTGGAGCAGGCACACGCAGCGAGCGAATCCGTGGAGCACAACATCGAGCGAATCATTCCCGCCGATGTGGTGGTCCACGTGGAACCCCGCGCGCCGATGGGCGAGCATCTCTTCGACACGATTCGGGCGATCGCGCAGCGTCGCGGGCTTCCGGTCCACGAGCTTTCCGCCCACCAATACGATGGCCGGCTATTCGTGGAGCTGCACCTGGAAGTGGACGAGCACGCGAGCCTGAGCGAAGCGCATTGGCGCGCCACCGAACTCGAAGAGGAAATTCACCGGGTCACCCCGCCCGGAACGCTGGTAAATATCCACATCGAGCCGCTGGGAAAGGAAATCGGCGGCGCGGAAGAAATGAAAGAGCTATCGCGCGCGGTGCAGGATTTTCTAAACTCGCTGCCACGCGAATACAAAGATTTGGTCGATTGCCACGAAGTGCACGTCCGGAGCGTCGAGCACCGGATTCTTGTCTCCTGCCACTGCGCGATGGATGGGAAGCTGCCCGTGAACGTGATGCACGATCTTACGGCTACGCTGGAAAATCGCGTGAGGGAGCAGTTTCCGCAAATCTATCGCCTGACGATTCATCCCGAGCCGATTGAAGAGGTTTGATTCCCGTCGCGAAAGCGAACGCGGCGAGCGCAATCACTGCCGGAAAACACTCCAGCACGTAGCGCGGCTCGGGAGCTTCCGCAAAACAGGCGATAAAAACAGTGCGGATAACGATAAAAGCTACCAGGAAGGCGATCGCGGGCCGAAAAGACGAAATTTTCCACGCTGCCCAAGCGCCGATCACGGCAAACCCCAAATACACTACGTTCACGAGAACCAGCGCCGCAGTGACGCAGAAATCCTCGCGATCTTTGTCCCATTCACGCGAAATTGGGAAAAGGCGGCCGGTGTAAGGCAGGAGTTCCACGCGCGGCGCGAACCACAGGGCAAACGAGCGTAGCAGCGGAATCTTTGCCCAGGTGCGCAGCGGATGCAGTTCGGTGCGTTCACGCGCGATTTTCCCGAAGGAGCGATCCTGAGCGGAGGTGAGCGTAAGCGTCCGGTCATACGACGCCAGCAGTTTTGCGACACGCGCGCGCTGGTCCGGCGAATCGAAAGCAGAGGGCGGTATGTCGGCTACGTCGATTCTTGCGCCGTCCAGTTTCCAACTCACCGCGAACACATCGCGGAAGCGCCATAGCCACGTGTGCGTCCAGGCATCGAAACCGCGCGGCGCGAGTTCACCCGGCAACTGCCCGTAGCGAGGAGCCAGAAATTCAACTCGATGTAACGTGCGCCAGTTTCGCGACGCCCACGGCGCGAGCGGAAGCGCCAAGCCGATGGCCATCAGAGCTGTAGCGCGAATCAGCCGCAGCCAGTTCCGCGGCTTCCACCATCGCGCGAGCAGCACAAGCCCTGCCACAAGCAAGAGGAGCGGCGTTTCCGGGCGCACAAGCGCGCCGAATCCCACGATGATTCCGGCCAGGAACCAGGGACTCAGCGAGCCGCCTGCGCCCAGCGGCTCCCGGTGCGACGAATCCCCGCCGAACTGCGTCTGTATCAGCACGAGGATCGCTACGGCAGTGAGGAAAATCGCCAGCGTCTCAGCGAGAACGGCGGCGGTATAGTTCGCGGTAAACGGACACAATGCGGCGAGCCAAAGGCCGGCGATCACGGTACGCCGCCGGGCATATTGCGGCGCCAGGCGCGAGGCAATCAGAGCAATGACGCCGCAGGTGAACATTTCGAGCGTTGCCTGCGAGAACATGACGGCGCGCTCGGACTTGCCCGCGACGGCGAAGATGGCGGCCAGGAAAGCCGGATATCCCGGGACGCGCATATCCACGGGCGCGAGACCGCCGTTAACTGTAAGGCCATAGACGCCACGCTTCAGCCAATTCCACGCCAGGTCGATGTAAAATGGCGAATCGCCAGCGTCGCTTACCGGAAACTTCAAAATAAAGATGGCGCGCAAAGTCAACCCGGCGAGTACAGCCGAGAGCACGTGGAAACGCATCTTAACGATTGACGTCATTGCCCCACTTTGAGGAATGATTAGCTTGGAATCGAGATATGCCTGAAAGCAAGCCCATTTTCTTTGACCAGAAGCGCCTGCGCTGGCGCAGGACGCGGCTGGCCATGGAAATTGCCGGCGGGGTCTTCACCCTCGCGCTAATCGTCTTTCTCCTGAACGTAATCCGCAATCCGGAGCTTCCGGAACTGCTGCGGCCCGGCGTTCATCCCGGCTTGCACGCGATTCCGTTTCACCGCAAGCCGAAACCGGTTATACGGAGCCGCAAGCGCAGGGTGGCGGCGATCGGAAAGGTGCCGGAAAACTACGAGCCGCTGCGCATGGCGTTCTACGTGAGCGACGATTACATGAGCTTCGTCTCGCTGCAGCAGCATTTCCATCAACTGGACGTGGTGGTGCCCGACACGCTGCACGCCATCTATGCCGACGGCAATATTCAAGCGGACGCGGACCCGAAGCTGACGGCTTTCGTAGAGTCGCTGAAAGCCCGGGGCATCGATCTGCCGGTGATGCCCATGGTGAACAATTACGACGCGAAAAAGGGCTGGTGCCCGCCGGACTTTGTCGCGATGCTCGCTCATCCAGAGGCGCGAAAAAAGCTGGCGCAGGAATTGGAAGAGTACGCGGAAGAGAGGCACGAGCCTGGCGTGGTGGTCGATTTCGAGTCTCTGCCGCAGAACAGCCAGAAAGAGTTTGAGTCCTTGGTCCACGACCTGAGCGTTTCGCTGCATGCTAAGGGGATGAAGCTGATGGTGGCGCTGCCAGCGGCGGATTTTACGTACGACTATAAGTATTTCGCCTCGCAAGTGGACGCCATCATTCTAATGAATTACGACTTTCGCTGGCCCACTTCGCCGCCGGGCCCGATCGCGCCGCAAGATTGGTTCGTCCGGAATATCAACAAGATGGTGACGATGGTGCCTCCGGACAAACTGATCATGGGCATCGCGAATTACGGGTACGACTGGCCGGCACCCACTAAACAGAATCCCCATCCCGTGGCTGCATCGCTGAGCTTCCAGCAGGGCGTCGTCACGGCGGTGGAGTCCGGCGCGGACGCGCTCTACGATCCCGATTCGTTCAACCTGCATTATTCGTACGAGGACGAAGATAAGCGCGTACACACCGTCTGGATGCTCGATGGCGTGACGGCCTACAACGAATTGCGCGCGGCCGAACAAGCAGGCGTGGCCGGAACCGCTTTGTGGCGCCTGGGGCTCGAAGATCCTTCGGTGTGGACGATTTGGGACGCAACGCATGCGGATAAGGCGACGCGCGATAAGCTCGAAGTGGTCCCGCCGGGGTACGACCTGATTTTCGAGGGCGATGGCGACGTGCTGCGGATTACCGGAACGCCGCAGAACGGCTCTCGTACGCTCGATTACGACGCGCAATCGGACGACTTCGACGACGAGAGCTACCAGAGCTATCCGATGTCGTGGAGGATTCAGCAAATCGGCGGCGGGCATCCGCGCGAGCTGGCGTTGACGTTCGACGACGGTCCCGATCCAGAGTGGACTCCGAAGATCCTAGATATTTTGAAAGAGAAACACGCGGTCGGAACTTTCTTCGTAATCGGGGAAGAAGCCAATCAGTACGACAGCATCATCAAGCGCGAATACAGGTTGGGCGACGAAATCGGCAATCACACCTTCACGCACCCGGATTTCGAAGACATCACCAAATCCGACCTACAGATTCAACTAAACCTGACCGAGATGCTGATTGAGAGCAGCCTGGGAGTGAAAACCACGCTATTCCGGCCGCCTTACGGCGTGGACGTGGAACCGGAATCGGCGAGCGAAATTCACATGCTCCCGGTTCCTCAGGAAATGGGCTACGTGATCGTGGGCGGCCGAATCGATCCCCACGATTGGGGCGAGCTGGATGGAGGTCCGCCGCCGGCCGCGGAAACCATCGTCAAGCGCGTGGTGGATCAAGCGGAAGCGAATGAAGGCAACATCCTCTTGTTGCACGACGGCGGCGGCAACCGCAGCAACACCGCCGCGGCGCTGCCACAAATCATCGATCAACTACGGGCAAAAGGTTATCAGTTCGTTTCCGTATCGCAACTGCTGGGAGAAGACCGCGCCCAGGTGATGCCGCGGCTGACGCATAAGGAATGGCTGATGGTTCGCGTGGATTCCGCCATTTTCGGCGTGTTTCGCTGGCTGCGCCGCAGCATCGCTTTTATTTTCATTGCCGGAATTTTGCTGGCTTGCGGGCGCACGTTAATCATCGGGCTGCTGGCGTTAATCGAAAAATTCCGGCCGGCGCCGCAAGATCATCCGGAGTATAAGCCGCCGGTTTCGGTGCTGATCCCGGCTTATAACGAAGAGGCAGTGATCGTCGATACAGTTTCCGCGGCGCTAGCCTCCGACTATCCCAATCTCGAGGTCCTTGTGGTCAATGACGGCTCCCAGGACCGCACCTCGGAGCTAGTGCGGCAAGAATTCGGGCGCAATCCGCACGTCCACCTGATCGAACAACCGAACCGCGGGAAGCCCGTAGCTCTGAATCATGGGCTATCGGAAGCGACCGGCGACGTGATCATCTCGATCGACGCGGATACGATCGTCGATCCGGATGCCATTCCGCGGCTGGTGCGGCATTTCGCCGATCCTCGTATCGGCGCCGTGGCCGGCAACGTGAAAGTGATGAACCGCAATCGCTGGATCACGCGCTGGCAGGCGCTGGAATACATCACCAGTCAAAATCTCGAAAAGCGCGCTTTCGATCTGCTGAATTGCATCCCAGTGGTGCCGGGAGCGGTGGGCGCGTGGCGCACCGAAGTGCTTCGGGACCACGGCGGTTTCTCGGGGGAAACCGTTGCTGAAGATACCGACTTGACGCTCACCATCCGGCGCGAAGGCTGGAAGATTCTCTACGACGAGGACGCGATCGGACACACGGAAGTGCCGGAAACGATCGAAGCCCTGATTCGCCAGCGCTTCCGGTGGACGTTCGGCACGTTGCAGGCAGCATGGAAGCATCGCGATGCAGCCGGTAATCCTCGATACGGAACGCTTGGCTGGGTCGCCATTCCGAACATCGTACTGTTCCAAATCCTGTTGCCGCTGGTTTCGCCGGTAATCGACCTGCTGTTTCTGCTGTCGATCGCGTTGTGGGGATTGGCGCAACTGCGCGTTACGCAGCTGCCGCAGCTGTGGACGTCCGCGGACGTGGAGCGCTCGCTGATCTTCTTCGCGTTGTTCATGTTCATCGACCTTTTCACGTGCGTGATTGCCTTCGCGCTGGAGCGACATGAGGATTGGACGCTGCTGGCGCCGCTGCTCATACAGCGCTTTTACTACCGGCAGATGATGTACGTGGTGCTGTTCCGCGCGGTGAAGGAAGCCGTGCGCGGACGCCCCGTGGGATGGCGGGGAGTGGAAAGTCTGCCGCATCCGCAAGCGCCTGCGCCACCGCCCCCAGCGCCTGTCCTGAAGGCGTAAAACCGCAAAACCACACGAACCGGCGCGAGAATGCCGCCGTTTGCGCCCACCTTGCGTTATCACCACTCGCCACTTGCGACTCACGATTCGCTTGCGGCGAGCGTCGCCCAGCGATATAAGCAAGACTTCGCAACCGAGGTCCCCAGCGCGTTTTGCGCGATGGGATGGAAGCGAGCCCCGCGCGGTTGCGTGAGGGAAAATCGGGGGGTGGCTTCGAATAGCCCAAAGATTCGGGGAGGAAAATCGATGGCAACGGTGAAGAATTCGAAAAAAAAGATACGGCGCATCGCAACGGAAGAGGCTTTCTCGATTCCCGAAGTTGCCTCGGCGCTGAGGGACGTGGCGCGTTCGCCCAGCAACAGCTCGGATATGATTTTGGTGAAGCGAATCTACGACGCTCCGGATGACGACAAATCTCCGATGGGCCGAATGCGGGCGCGCCTAATCGATCTGGAGGACGAGCGGCTACGCGACATGGACGAAAACGGCGTGGACATGCACCTGCTTTCGTTGACGGCGCCAGGCGTTCAAATGTTCGACGCGGACACGGCCACGGAGCTTGCTGCGCTGGCCAACGACCGGCTGGCGGCGGTGATCCAGCGGCATCCGACGCGGTTTGCGGGACTGGCAACGTTCGCGCCACAGTCGCCGAAGCGCGCGTCCAAGGAAATGGATCGCGCCATCAACAAGCTGAAGCTCAACGGGTTCATCTTGAACTCGCACACGAACAGCGAGTATCTGGACAACCAGAAATATTGGCCGTTCCTCGAAGCGGCGGAGGCGCTCGACGCGTGCATTTACATCCATCCACGCGGCGCTTCGGACGGAATGGCGGCGCCGTTCCGCGACTACGGCCTGGATAGCGCGCAGTGGGGATATGGGCTGGAAGTCTCCACGCACGCGGTACGCATGATCGTAAGCGGGCTATTCGACCATTTTCCGAAGCTGAAGATTTGCATCGGGCACATGGGCGAAGCCGTCCATTTTTGGTTTTGGCGGCTGGATTTCATGAACAAGCACGCGCAGGACCGCGGCTCCGCGCCAAAGCTGAAGCTGAAGCCGAGCGAATACTTCAAGCGCAATTTCGTGATTACGACGAGCGGGCAGGAGTCGCCGTTGGCGCTGGATTATTCGATCAAAGCACTTGGCATCGACAACGTGATGTGGGCTATCGACTATCCGTATCAGCCGAGCACGCCGGCGGTGAAGTTCATGGATACGGCTCCGGTGAGCGACGCGGAACGCGAGAAGCTCTATCACGGGAACGCCGAGCGAGTGTTCCACATAGCCGCGGGCGCGTCCGCGAAGGGCGCGGGGCGGTGATCCTATTAGTTCTGGACTAAGCACATCGAAGGAGCGGTGCCGTGAAGGATCGCCGCTCCATCCGCGTTCAGCGCCGGCTGGCTAGCGGCGTTCCCGGGACGCGGTACGACGTCAACTCTACGGAGCTATCGTCTTGAAAAGTCGTACCGGATACCGATGCGGAACGAGAGCGGCAAGCCGAGGTTCGGAGGCGAGACCGAGGGATTTAGGGCCTGGATGTAATACTTCTCGTTGGTGAAATTTTCGATGGCGAAGTACGCTTGCGCACCGTAGGCGATATGCCGCGCCACGCTGGCGTCGAGGACAAAGAAATTCCCCAGCTCAAATCCCGTCGTATCCAGTTGCTGACCGATCATCCGTCCATCCAGGCTAGCCGAAAAAAGTGACGGACGATCGTAGCGCGCCTCGAATGTGAACGAATTGTGCGGGACCTCTTGCACCCAAGTATTCAGCAGCGTCGGCTGGTTGGGCGCGCTCACAATTTTTGAATCCACGTACTGATAGCCAGCGGACAAACTGAAGTCGCTCGTAACGCGTTCAACCGCATCGATCTCTGCGCCGGGTGCGCTGATGCGCCCGAGGTTCTCGCGTTCCTCGGTATTGGGCGGCGACGGCAGCGGCACGTTGGTGATCGGATCGACAATCTGGTTGTAAAAAAACACGCCACGGACCTCGAAGCGGCGCTGAAAACCAGTGACATCGATACCCGTTTCGCCGCCGGTCACACGTTCTGCCGTCAAAGCGGCATTCGGATCGGTGGTGACGTTTCCGACGCGATAGCCGCGATAGAGCTCGTTGAGCGTAGGCGCGCGGAAGGCGCGGTAAACGGACGTTGACCAGGATACGTGCGAGTTGAACTGATGCAGCAACGTGGCGCGTGGATCGAACACATCGTAGGTACGGTCTGGAAAATTTTGGTTCGCCTGCGGGCACGAACCGCTGGGAGCTGGGCCGGGAGCGCAGATGTAAGAAGCAGCAAAATTAGCCCAGTGATCGTACCGGCCGCTAAGATTCAGCACCCAGCCGGGTGAGAGCTGAATCATGTCCTCTCCAAAAAGCCCGAATGAGCGCTGACGGCCGCCGGCGGACGTTTCGCGGAACTCGCTCCCCGTGGAACCGGTTATGATCTCGTGGCTGTGGCCCATTTCTTCGTGCTCGTCAAACCCAGCGACCAAGGTCTGACGCGTTCCAACGCTCTTTCGCCAAACCGCAGAGCCGCCGACACCCTGAGCGGGAACAGTTTGCGAATCCGTCAGGTATTGGCTGCTCTGATTAAAGGCAACGGAATAGAAATTCTGGAAATACGTTTCGCCTTCGCCGTAGAAGCGCAGCGTTACCGTGCCTGCGGAGCCAAGGTCCAGGTCTGCCCCGAGCGCGCCGCCTCCCATACGGATATCGTTCCGTTGATTGACAGTGCCGTTGTTGCGCGAATCGTCAAAATACCAGCCGCGGGCGAACACGCGGCTATTTTCACCGATCTTTCGGCCGATTGTGAGATCGGCACTGCCGTCCTGCGAGCCAGTGAGCGTGTCCACGGGGCCCCGGTAAGCCCCTGGAACCAAATAGTAGCCATCGGAATGAAAGGCTTCTCCGGAGAACATCGAATACCACTTGCCCTTTGAGCCGCCAGCCGAAAGCGAAAGGTCCTGAGTATTCCGGTTCCCGTAAGAAGCATCCACAGTGACGCCCGCCGGTTCAGCCTGGCGGGTGAGGAACTGGACCACCCCGCCCATGGCCTCGCTGCCGTAGAGGCTCGATGCTCCTTCTTCATCAACTTCAACGCTTTGAACGGCCGTCTGCGGAACGCGATCCCAATACACCCAAGAGCCAAAGGGATCGTTGATGGGGATACCGTCTTCCAGCACGAGCGCGCGGCTGGCTCCATTGGCACCAAGACCGCGTAGAGATAGACCCATTGTGGTCGGATTTGCGTTCATGCTGCTCGTCCGGCGAAAGAGACTGAAACCGGGAACCTGCCGAAGTTTGTCGGCGAGTGTCAGCGCGGGCAGAGCCTGCAGGTTTGATTGCGTAAGCTTGATATCGCTCGCTGGGGTTTCGCCGAGAGGAGTCGCGGTGCGGTTGGCCGTGACCATCACACTTTGCGAGAGCGAAAGAAGCTGGAGCGTCAGATCCACGTGAACGGGAGCGCCTGACGAGCTGCTCCAGGACTGCGTTAGTTGTTGAAAATCCTTCGCGCTGATGACGAGCGTGCCCGAAGTGGCGGGGACACTGTCGAACTGGAACGTGCCATCGGCGCCGGTGGTTACGGTGCGCGTGAACGAACCGGCTTCAATCTTCACCTGCGCGCCAGAGATAGCCGCGCCGGAGGCATCGTGCACCGTGCCGGAGACCTGCGCGTTTTGCGCGCGGACGGGCGGCGCGGACACAAGAAAGAGCACAATAAGCGATGCCAAAGCGAGCGGAAGTGAGACGAACTTACGGCAGAGGGGCGCGAAGGCAATCTTCATCCAGCGGTCTCCAGAGGAACTGTAATGTGACGCTAATTCAACAATTTAGGTTACTTCGCAGAGCCGTAAAGCCCTGCGCGTCGAGTTAGTTGTTTCCCGTGGAACAAACAGCCTGCGCGGTATGCTATCTTGCGTGCAGCAAGAAGTCTATGGCTTCCGGGAGGTTCGATGACGTCGCCCCAGCCGCGCCGTACCGACCGCGTTTCGCTGACCCTCTTCCTTGAGATTTCCGGGACGGACAGCCAGGGCGAGGCATTCTCCGAGCCCAGCAAGACGCTACTAATCAACCGGCATGGCGCAGTGATCGCCTTTGAGCGGGTGCTGGCGCCCGAGCAGAGGGTGCATGTGAAGCGGAGAGCGCCGGGCGAATCTCATCGCGAAGCCGACGTGCGGATCGTGGGTGAGTTTGGCCGGCAGAAAGACGGATTCCTCTACGGAATCGAAATTCTGGACAAGGATGCCGACCTCTGGGGCGTGGAATTTCCTCCCGCAACGGACTCCAGCGAGGCCGTTGCGCGCATGCTTTTGCAGTGCACGTACTGCCGCAGCCGGGAGGTGGTGTACCTGAACGAGATCGAGCTGCGCGGATTCGAGACGAACCGTGGCATCGCCCGCCACTGCAAGACCTGCGGCGTGCCGAGCATCTGGACGCAGGCGCCCCACGAAGACGAAGCAAAGTTCGCCGCGCGGCAGAAAGGGCGCCGCGGAGATGAAGCCGATTCGTTGCCTCCGCGAGGCGAGCAGCGCGAGCGCAAGCGCATGCGGCTCAAGACGCGGCTGACGGCCTGCATCCGCCAACCGGGAGTAGATGACGAGTTAGCCGTCTGCGAGGATATTTCGCCCCTGGGGATGTGCTTTCGCAGCAAGCGTCTTTATGAGGCGGGCGCCGCAATCGACGTGGCCGTCCCGTATTCTCCGGAAGCGGCCAATATCTTCCTGCCGGCGAAGATCGTTTATTCCGAAAAACTGCCGAAGGCGGGACTATTCCGCCACGGAACCGAATATCGAAAAGTGATTCCTATCCGCGGCAGCGAAGATCTGGCAACCGAAACGAATTCTTAAATCGCGGGCACGCCAGCGCGTTCGCGAGCGCGACGGGCGTGATAGTGCATCGAGATGTTAAGGTGTACGTGGCCGCTGGGCGTTTCAAAGCGCAGGATGGTCGCCTCCGAGTCGTGCCCGGCCTTCTCGCACTGTTCCTCTGAAAGCACGGACGGCGGATCGACTTTAAATTCGAATCCGCGGTCGTTAAGCTGTGTGACAGCATTGCCGATGACCATGTTCGCGAGTTCGCAGACGGCTTCGCGCACAATGGGCTCGGTCGAATCGACTTCGCCGCCCGTTAAGCACTGCGCCACGCGAAGGGCGGCTTGCGGCTCCATATCGAGAATAATTCGTCCTTCGATTTGACCGGTGAACGTGACGACGGCCGCGAGGCCTTTCTTGCGGTAGCCATTTTCCTCCATCGCGAGATCGGCGATGGTCGCGGGCGCCTGCATCATCTCCGCCAACACGGCGTCCAGCGAGCCAATGAAGGGCTGGATCAGATCCATCCTCATTGCCGTTCCTCCCGAACGACGATCGAGGGAGCAGTGACGCCGTCTTCGTTGAGCACGTAACGCACGATTTCGTAAAGCGCGGCCGGCTTCACGGGCTTCTGCACGAAATGGCGCGCGCCCTTTTGGAGAGCGGCGAGGATGTTGTCCTGATAGCCAACGGAGGAAACCATCACCACGCGCGCGTCGGGATGCTGCTGCACGATGTGCTCGACCGCCTCGATGCCCTCCATCTGCGGCATGGTGATATCCATCAGGACAATATCGGGGCTAGTGCGAGCATACTCCGTGATCGCCGTGCGTCCGTCGCCAGCCTCTCCGGCCAACTGACCGCCAAATGACTCGATCATCTTTGCCAAGCTTTTGCGGGCGAAGACGGAGTCGTCCACGATCAAATAGCGGACCGGCTGGTTGTCCTTTCTCGTAAGTGCTTCAAATTGCTTCATGGCGTTCTCCTTCGCGAAATACCTTCCGCGGGGGATGAATAGTTGGCGGCTCCGACAGGCTCGGCAGCCGGTCTTTCCGGCGAACACTTCGACTGCAAAAGGGCTGCAAGCTCCGCAAGCGATTCAACGCGGCAGACGAAGCCGCGATCGATCGCCGAGCGGGGCATGCTATCGACCACGCAGGTGTCTGGACTCTGCGCGATGGTAAAACCTCCGGCGGCGCGAATGGCGCCAAGTCCTGCTGCGCCATCGTCGCCCATTCCGGTCATCTGCACTGCAACGGCTCGCGAGCCGAGTTCCTTGGCCACGGAGTGGAACAGCACGTCCACGGACGGGCGATGGCCGTTGACGCGCGGCTGATCGACCAGCATCGCGACATCGCCATGCTCCATCCGGCGGACTTTGATGTGACGGTTGCCCGGACAGATCAGCGCTCGTCCGGCCAGAAGCAAGTCTCCCGATTGCGCCTCTTTCACTTCGATGGGCGTCGATTCGTGCAAGCGCTGCGCGAACATCTCCGTGAATCCCTCGGGCATGTGCTGAACTACAACGAGGGCGCCCGGAAAATCCTCTGGAAGCTGAGAAAACAAGTACTGAAGCGCAGCCGGCCCGCCGGTGGATACGCCGATGGCCACGATGCGGGAGGGCATGCGCGGCTGCGTGGAAAATGGGCGCCGCGTCTTGGGCTTTGCGGCCGGAACCGTGATGATCATTTTCGGCGCGCCGGATGCGGCGGCGACCTTGATTTTCAGAGCCAACTCGGAAGCAATCTGCGTCAGACGGCCCGAAGCGGCATCCGACGGCTTGGTGACAAAATCGAACGCTCCGAGTCCGAGCGCCTTCAGCGTGAGAGACGCTCCTTCGTTGGTGTGCGCGCTGACCACGATAACGGGCACGCGGTGCTTGCGCGTGATCTGTCGCAGCATTTCGATGCCGTCCATGCGCGGCATCTCGAGATCGAGCGTGACGACGTTGGGCTTTAGCTCCTCGATTTTGCGAAGCCCGATCAAACCATCCATGGCGGTGCCGACGACTTCGATGGACGTATCGTGCAGGAGCGTCTGGGGAATGAGCTTACGCATCAGCGCGGAGTCGTCAACCACGAGCACTCGAATCTTCTCACTCATGCTGTGGCTCCCAACGCGGGGA
>JASHPG010000217.1 GCA_030038275.1 Candidatus Acidiferrales bacterium
GAGCGTGTCGAGCGCGCCGCGTTCGATCCGGTGAACCAGCTTGCGCGGCTCGCCCTTTTTCGGGACGAAGTAGAACCACCTCCGCGTCGCCATCCCGTCGGCCGGAAGCCCAAGCACGTGCGCGGCGATGGGATCGCGATGGTGATGGTCGTAAAAAAGCCAGCCATCGATCTTGCCGGCCCGCAACTGGGCTTGAATCGCCTTTATATCGGGCATGATTGCGCTTTCACCTTTTGTCGAGCGGCACTCTGGCGCTCGCCACCGGCACCATCCACAACGCGTAGCCGAGCGGATCGCGGATATTGGCGATCATCTGATTGAAATATTCGGCCGCTCTCTCGCGCGAAATTGGAGTGTACTCGCCGACGGGTTCCGCGTAACCGTCGCGCCACGCCTCTATAATCGCCGCGAACGTTTCCCGAGGCACGCGCAGCGTATCCACGATCACGTAGTCTATCCGAATTTGTTTGAGCTTCCGCGCCGCAAGAATTCCGTAAATGTCACGTCCGATGAAAAGATCGGTGCCGGTCGCCGCGCCGAATGCAGGCGGCACTTGATGCCAGAAATCTCGCGGATCGACGGGCGCGCGCTGGAAGTGCAGCATGCCATAGTCTTCCGCGATCAGATGAAGGTAGCCGCCGGGACGCGTCAGGCGCACGAACTCCGCGATTACGCGACCGGCATGCGGAATGGAGTGAATTACGTGCCTGCAAACCACGAGGTCAAAGCGATCGTCAGCGATGCCTGTCTCGTAGATGCTTCGATGCTCGAACTGCACGCGCGGCGCGAGGTTTGCGTATCTCTGGCGCGCGAGGTTGAGGCTCGCGTCGATGATGTCGATGCCCAGAATACTCGCTCGCGGGAATAGTTCCGCCATTCGCGACGCGGCTTCCCCTGTGCCGCAGCCTGCGTCCAGAATTCGCGGCACGGCGGGCAACGAGTAGCGCAGCAACAGCGGAGCTTCCTGTGGCCAAATTGCGCATGCCTGCGCCGCCAGGTTGCGGATCATCGACTCGTCCGCCATCTGCTTCGCCTGCGGATTTAGATTGATGGTACTTTGCTGGTTCACGAAAGCAATTCCAGCACTTGATGGCGACTAATTCCCGAAATTTGCACGCGCTTGTTCCGGCTCTTTTCGCCGCTGAGAATTTTAACAGCCGAGAGTGGCACCTTCAAACGCTCGGCCAGGAGCCTTCGCAGAGCGTCGTTGGCGCGGTTGTCGGCGGGCGGCGCGGTGACCCGCACCTTCATCGCGCCTTGATACTCGCCCTCAATGGCGTCGCGATTCGCCCGCAGGGTCACACGCACTGAAAACGCGACGGCGCGCGTTAATTCGGCGACATCGATCATTGCATTTTGTGCCGCTCGCCGAAAATTGCCGTTCCAATCCGCACCTCGGTTGCACCTTCCTCGATAGCGACTTCGAAATCGTGGCTCATGCCCATGGAAAGCACCGGCAGAGCTATTCCGAGCTTCTGACGCAGCGCATCGAGCGACTCGCACAGCCCGCGGAAATAGGGACGCGTCTGCTCGGCACCCTCCGCATACGGAGGAATTGCCATCAGGCCCAGCAGGTCCAAATGCGGACATCTGCGCACCACATCCTCCGCAATCTTCGCCAGTTCCGATTCCTCCACTCCGCTCTTCGTTTCCTCGCCGCCCACGTTCATTTCGATCAGCACGGGAAGCTTTCTCGCCGAAGCGTTCTCGGAGATCGCCGCTTCGATCTTCCCGGCAATCGCCAAACGATCCACTGAATCGACGCGCGAAAATAGTTCGACGACTTTTCGGGCCTTGTTGCCCTGGATGTGCCCGATCATGTGCCATGTGGCCCCTTGCAAATCGGCCAGCGCCCGGCGCTTCGTCTCGAATTCCTGCACGCGATTTTCGCCGAAATGCCGCACGCCGGCCTCGTACGCAGCGCGAATGGCCTCGGCAGGAAACGTTTTGGAGACGGCTACCAGCGTGATCTCTTCGGGTTGTCGACTCGCGCGTTCGGCGGCACGCGCAATGCGTTCGCGCACCCGCGCAACATTTTCGGCGATAGATTTAGCGCTGGCATTCATGGCCACGATTTTAACATGCCGTATTTCCATCGCCCGTTGTGGCTGCACCTGCTCATGTTTTATTGGTCCGCCGCGAATCCGGTGTTTCGGATGGCCGTGCTCATACATCCAATCAGCAAGTGCAGAAGGGAGGCGCTATGCCGAATAAATCCACGATACGGAAAGCCAAGGAAGACCTGCGGGAAGGGAAGTCACCCAGCACAGCTGCCGGCGAATTCGTCCACGAAGAGATCGAGCACGTGCGCCGCGGCAAGCACGGAGCGCGCTCGCCGCAACAGGCGATTGCTATTGGATTGAGCGAAGCACGCCGCGCCGGAGTTCCGCTGCCTCCGCCGCGACGGGGCCGCATCAGCGAGAAAACCCGTAAGAGCGCCGAACGCGCCTACGAAAAGGGCCGCCGCGGAGCCCGGAAGCCGAGCGCCAAGCGTTCCCGTGCGCGCGAGCGCGCGTTAAAGCGCGAACCTCGCAGCAGCACATCGCATCAGGCTCTTTCAAGGCAGGCGCGCGCCGGCTGGAGGCGCCGCCGGCGAGCGGCGCGACGTTAGCGACATTCGGAGCGTCTGGATTGTAGGAGGGAAGCGAGCCATGCGAAAAACAGGCACAGGCAAGTCTAAAACCGCCGAACAAATGGAAGACGAAATGGAAGACCGGCAAGAGGTTCGCCGAGAAGAAGAACGCGATCAGGCTACGGACGCGAACGCGCAAATTCAAACTGGAACGCACGATTCCGAGCGCCTGGGCGTGAATTGGCCGCCATCTTACAGAACGCTCAAGAAACGTAAACCTGCTTCTAAGCGAACAAATAAATAGCAGTTGGGCGAAAAGCTTCAGGTCGGCAGGACATCCCGTGGGCTGGCTATACCGCCGGATTGTTGGCGGCGCACGGCGCGTCGCATCGCCGCTATCAGTGCGGCGGTATCTGGCTTGGGAACGACTCCTTCGAGTCCAGCCATCTGCGCCGCGGCCTCGAGAGCGGGAGTAGCCAGAAGCGTGTAGAGCAGGATCGGAATGCCGGGTAGCCGTGCTCGAATTTCGAGAGCCGCTTGCATGCCGTCGAGTTTTGGCATGCGCACGTCGAGAATCACTAGATCGGGGTTATGTTCAATTGCCAGCCGCACGGCCGACCAACCATCAACCGCCTCGGAACAGACAGACCAGTCCTCCCCAGAGCGGCGAATGATGTCCACGATGCCAGCTCGCGCGCCATCGTGGTCGTCGGCGACTAGAACTCGAATAGCCATTTATGAGGTGCGTAGATAGAGGAATCCGCTGCCCTCTCAAATGCGGACTGCCCGTCAAAAGGTACTGAAAAACTCCGCTGGTGAGAATCAGGTAAAAGGACCACTCCGTTGCAGGTATATGCCCCAGACACTCAGGCCCGCCCATGTTTCGAAATCGCGTACTAAGGTCAACGCCAGTGCTTGGTTTCAGGTGTAAGCCTTCTTGTTGGTCTAGGGGCGAACTGCGAACATCTGGTTACGGCGGTGCGCGGACGTCCTGATCCAGATACTCGGCCTAGGAGTGTTAATGTCTACTCAAAGCGTGCGATCTTTGGAACGCGAACTGGGGCATCTGTTTGCGCGTGACAAGACTCCCGATCGCTCCGGCGGGACACAGGTTCTGTTGAGAGGAAGCAAGAATCCCGCGGAACGAAACATAGAAGAAGCGCTTTCCTCGGCGCTGTTGGCGGGCGATCGAGAACTCGGGAGCATTATTCGTGAACTCGAGGAGATTTCGGACGCGCTTCGCCAGGCAAAGTTGCCCAAGGATTCGGCTCAGGCCGCCTCGCACCCCGCCGTATGGCACGCAGTGAAGCACATGTTGATCGAGCGGGAGCTGCGCCATCTTGCGCTTTCCGATGACCTTACCTGCCTCTATAACCGGCGCGGGTTTTACGCCGCCGCCACGCAGCAATTGAAGGTCGCGCGCCGCAACCAGAAATCGGCAGTGCTCTTTTTCTGTGATGTGGATGGCCTCAAAGTTATCAACGACACCTACGGACATCGCGAGGGCGATCTTGCTCTCGTCCGCACCGCGGATGCGCTGGAAGAAGTCTTCCGGGACTCCGACGTGTTAGCGAGGCTGGGCGGCGATGAATTCGCCGTCTTGGCCGCCGATCTCTCGCCCGAGCATGAGAAAGCAATTTTGAAACGGTTGCACGAGAGCCTGGCCGCCGCGGGCGGCGAAGAGTCGCGTTGTCAGATTTCGGTCAGTGTCGGAGCCGGCTGGTTCGATCCGCGGACTCCCACACCACTCGGCGAACTGATGGAGCAAGCCGATCGCGCCATGTACGAAGAGAAACGCAAGCGCTTTGGCGTTCGGCGGCGGGATCCGAAAAAGCTTGGCGCGAATAACGACGGCGGAGGCGCTGCGGATGCGTTTGCTCTTGCTAAGAGGAAGATCTGAGCGCCGCGTTCCCGTCGGCATACCGATTTACTTGGCGCGGGCGAGCCTGCCTCAGGAATCCGAGCTGGCGATAACGAGCGACGTTGGGGAACACGGTCTTCGCGTCACAACGAAACGGTATTGGCGTCCAGGCGAAATCCTCACCCTCAGCCCTTCGCCTAACGGCCCCCGCGTAAAAGCAAAGGTAGCCTACTGCTGGCGGCAACTCGAACACACCTACAATCTCGGATTGCGGCTGGAAACACCTGCTCCCGAATGGTGGAGCCGGCATGCGGTGGCGTGTTGACATCACCGACGCGAAATCCCGCATCGCCGAAAAAGGCGGTCGGCCGCAGTACGCGCCACTGAGTTCAGGCCCGGACCGTAGATACATTTGCTAGCCTTGCCTGAATTGCACCTAGCGCAAATGTGTTAGCTTAGTCGCATGAGGAGAGAGCGTGTTGGATTGCCTGAATTCTGCGGAGCGGCAGCTACAGGAATAATTCTGGTAGCCGCGCTGTTCCTGCTTTTCCCCCGCAACCTTCAAGCGCAATCGAAGGAGCCGCATTGGACTCCCGTGCAAGCTCCTATCGCGAAAAACATCGACTCGCTGAGGTCACTTGCGGATGATGTTCGTCCGCGGGCCACGCAACTGCTGGCCGCCCAAGTAAACGCGCTTCAGCCTTCGGCCAATAAAGTGGCATTGGCATATTCGCTGGCGAAGCTTTCCACCGAGGGCGATCAGGGCCAGCAGACCGTGCAGGCCGTGGCTGCCACCTTGGCGCAGGCTTTACACCAGCATCCTGTGCCCCATGATGATGCCAGTCAGCCGTCGCAGGAGTATATGGAACTGGCGATGCTGGCGACGTATGAGCACGCGCATGTGAACTTGGCTAGCCCGCAGTTCAGGCAGGCGATGCAAAAGGTGCGAGTCGATGACCTGCGCCGGCAAACCGCGAATTTCACACTCAGTAGTCTCGACGGGCGCAAATGGACGCTTCGGGATCTGCGTGGGCAAGTGGTGCTGGTCAATTTTTGGGCGACGTGGTGCCCTCCGTGCCGGAAAGAAATGCCCGATCTCGACGCGCTCTACAGAAAATTCAGGACGCAGGGATTCCTGGTGCTCGGTATCTCGGATGAGGAGCCGAGTACCGTGCGCTCTTTCCTGGCAGAACACAAAGTTGCCTACCCGGTTTTGCTCGATCCGGGGGACTTGGTGCACAAGCGTTTCGATGTGGTACATCTTCCCAAGAGCTATCTTTACGACCGCAACGGCCG
>JASHPG010000024.1 GCA_030038275.1 Candidatus Acidiferrales bacterium
CGGCAATCCTCTCCGCCAGCGTCGGCCCTTCGGCCAACTGCATGATCAGCGCATGCGTTGCGCCCGAGTCCTCTACTCCATAGATCGCAGCGATGTTGGGATGATCGAGCGACGCCAAGACTTTCGCCTCGCGCTCGAAGCGCGCCATGCGTTCGGCGTCGCGCGCGAACGCCTCGGGCAAAACTTTGATGGCCACGTCGCGCCCCAGCTTCGTGTCCCGCGCGCGATACACCTCTCCCATGCCACCCGCGCCAATCGCGCCAGCGATCTCGTACGCCCCAATACGTGTGCCCGAACTGAGCGTCATTTTGCGCCCCGATTATAGTCCCGGTGACGTAACCCGTCCGATCACTTTTCCTGCGCGCAAGTGGGTGTTAGCCGTGTCTTTCTCAGGCATTCGATTGAGCACGCCGCTTCGGATCCGTGCAGCTAACAGCAAATCCACCCTGCACCGCAACCGATATCCAGAACAGTGTCCCCAGATCGAATCGGAGCGGTGGCGTACTGCCAACAAAGGAAGAGGTACAGTCGTTTGGAAGAGTGGCTAACCCTGCCGCATCGTAGCCGAGAAATTCTGCGGCGTAACATAGGCCGCGATGAAAGTGGAAATCGTCACCTGGCTCGGTCGCAACGCGCGAATAGGCCCTGGAAACTTTCAAATGCAGCACCTACGTATCGAGGTGAACGAGACACCCAATGGCCATAATGCACCTATTGATCGTAAACGGGCTCACAGAAAGTCTGCTCCCGCCCAAACCGAATGTCCGATAAGCCTACTTGCCCAGGGGCTTGTGTCACTTTCATCACCCAATAACGGCTGGAGCGGTTGGCGGATTGGTGGCGATTACGATAAGCTCCCGGATCAGCGTGGGCTACTATCCCTACGCTCCATATTCCTACTACAGGTGCGATCCTTACGAACGATCCTCCTTCGACGCCGAATTTGCACAAGATCCTTGACGCTACCTTTCGGGGACCGTCCCTTGAAAAATTCGGCCCGTTTCGGTGCCAGTGAGGTCCGATATGCCGTATCCAACGGAAGGCATTCGCGAGAATAGGTGTGCGAGCGCCAGAACGACTGCTGCAAAAAGCAGCTGTGCATGGACCAGGTCAGACAGCAACAGCTAGACTGCCCTGCGAAACGATTCGGGTGCCACGCTGCTCAAGTTAAATACAACCGCAACCCTTGCGCTGGCGTCTTATAGCGCGGAAGCGAGCCAGCGATGAAAACGCGTAGGCCAATCGTCTGGGGCGCATTTGCCTTTCTTCTTTCGTTGCTTTTTGTGCCGCTGTCGGCCCGCGCCCAAGGGCGTGGAATGCACTCTGTGCTCCGAGCACCTAGGGTAGCCGATAGGCACGGTGCGCACGTAAGTGCAGCTCCCCGGCGCGCTGGTCGTAGAGCTTTCGCTCGCCCCGCCGATCACTTCTGTAATGGGTTCGGAGTAGGCTCCGGCGAAACACTGCAACAGTTGCTCAATCCTGCGCCCGGCCTCGGCTTTGACTACGCCTATCTGACAGCCATCGATAGCGATCTAGGAGTTAAGGCCGCCATTGACCCAGAGACGGAGTGGCGTCTCGGTGTCGCCGAGCGTCTACTTCGCAATTCGGGTTGCGCGACCGCCGCCTACTATCCGTTCGGCGGCGGAGAATACATCGTGCCTGCCGGTTCCGAGTCTGGTGCGCAATCGCAAGAACCGCCGCAGATTATCGTGCTGCAACAGCCTGCGCAAAGCTCCCCCGAGGGGTCGGCTTCTCCCACCGGGCAGCAGCCTTCGACGCCCATTCCGGACGTAAGCAACTTCACTCTTGTACTGCAGAACGGGGAAAAAATTGAGGCTATCGCTGTTACTCGCTTCGGCGATCGGATGGTTTATATCACCGCAGATGGGGCGCGGCACACCATTGCTGCCAGTCAACTCGATCAGGCGGCCACCAAGCGCGTGAATCAGGACAGTGGCACTCCGCTCACACTGTAGCCACTCGGTTTGATTTGCGAATGCCGGGGCCACGGCAGTTCTGTCCGAACGGCACGATTCTTCAATCCCGCCACTTCCCGGGCATCCGTATTCTCGATTCTGAAAAGGGGTCGGGAAGCTCGCAACGTCTAGGCGCAAGCTTCCCGAGGGGGGTGTCTCAAGGAGAGTTGTCCGAATGATGGCACACCAATGCCGGACGGATTGCCTAGTTCTGTGAAGATTTGTTTACGGCCTAGGGTCAAGAATGACACAAACAGCACAACAGGCAAGGCCAGCGAGGCGTCCGACACGATGGGTTCTTCGAGGTGGGGGAGGGCGATTTTGCGCATCGGACAATGCTTTAACCTGCGCTGTGCGGCAGGCAATAAATCTGCCCAAAGCCGATTGGACTATTTGCGTCGGGACGCAAATCACTCGGTAGGTTCCATTGGCGCGCCTGTTCCGAGCGATGTTCCCTGAGCCAGTTGCGCTCCGGCCCGTTCAGTTCCGGCAGAACGAATCCTCTTTAGCTAGCTTCGCTGCCGGTTTTCGGATCCGAAGCCGTGCCAAAGGCTCTCGATCCGAAGTTCGATCCGAGAGCCTTTGGCCAGCCATAGAGTGTATTTCGCAATCCTTTGGGATCTTGGCGCGATCAAAGTGGGTTTTCCCGCGCGCGATAAAACTCTCTCATCCCGCTCGTGCCGAGCAGAGAAGCGACCTCGTAACTACCGATTTTTGTCCCCGATGCGAGTATCATTGTGGTTGCTTCAGTGCCGCTTTCCAGTTCAGCACCACATCGAAAGGAGACTGCCCGGTTTGCTGCGCGGGAGCCACGAAGAGGAACCGCTTACCATCGACGGTGTAGTCGCCGGAGGCTATACCGGAACCGCTCCGAAGTGGCGCTTGGAAAAGAAGCTTGGGTGTTCCGGCTTGAAAACTGGGGCTGGTGGTAACATCAACCTCCATTACTTTCCCACCGGGTGCCAGGTAGTAAAGTTCCTTCCCGTCCGCGCTCCATTGCGGCCCATCGCCTCCGCCGTAAGACACTTGCCATTTAGCGCCTCCTCCGGAAGCATCAATTGTGTTCGAATCCGCCGAGAATGGCCGCACGTAAATCTCATGGCCTCCGGATTCTTCCGACATGTAGGCTACCCAATGCCCATCCGGAGAGAAATGGGCGTCATATTCGTTGGATTTCGTGCTTAGGAATGGAAACGGCTTGCGATCTCCCTGAAGGGGAAGCACCCAGATGTCAGCGCCCGTTTGGGTATTGAACGTGCCGTAGAGCAGGAAGCGCCCGTCGCGAGATATGTCGGTGGGAAGCTTAAACTCGTTCGACTTCAGCAGAAGCTCTTCGCCCCCCGCACCATTAGCCGCTTTCTGATAAAGATCGAGTATACTGCCGGGACTAGAACTGAAGATGACGCTCTTTCCGTCCGGAGACCAGATGGGATAACTGGCGGAGGAGCCAAACGTAAACCGCGTGCTCGTGCCCCGCGAAAAGTCGAACATCCAGAGAAATGAGCCATTGGTCTGAGGATCTACCCGGGTAACGACGGCCCTGCTTCCATCGGGGGAAAGGGCCAGATCGCCGTAAGCAGCCGGTTCCCCCGTCGTCCCCAAAACCTTGCCTTCCCGGCTAAACCACGTGAGATCATTGGCCGCAGTAGCGCTGGCTGCGCTATAAACCAAAATGCCTGTGTTTGAAACCGAGAAATCTCCGCCGTTGAGGTAATGTCCTACCTGCTCTTCCACTGGGACCGGCTCGCCCATGAGTTTCAACCGACGCGCGTCGAACGGCTGTGCCATCAGCGTGCCGTCGCTCGTCAGGAACAGCAACTGCCCAACATTCGGATCGGAGGAGGACGGCACGTACTCCGCGCCGACGTCGGTCGCCAGGATTCGGTTCAAATCCTGTTTTCCCGGCGGGTCGTCCAGAGACCCGGCGTAAATCCCGCTGTTGGCTGGATTGCCTGAAACGCGAAGGTAAAGGAAGTGGCGGCCATCCGGAAGAAAGACTGGAAGAACGTGCTGGGCTTCGCCGCGTGAAGGATCAAGAGTGGTCAAGGGAGAAGCGGGACCACCGTTCGCGGAGACGCTCATAAGGCCAGCGCCTCCCCGCCCGAAAATGACGACACCATCGCGATTCGACGAGCCACCGATCGCTATCCCAGCCGAACCGCAGAGGGGCTGCACACTGCCGCTTGAAACTTCGATCTTCTTGAGCGTGCCGCCTTGCTGAAAGACCAAATATTTGCTGTCGGCGGTCCAAAAAAATGGGACCTCCGCGCTCCCTCCGGTCCCAGGCAGTGGGCGCGCTTCCGGCGAGCCCATATCGCGAATCCACAAGCTGTTCGTCCCGTCCGAGTTGGCAGCACCAAACGCCAGTTCGCGCCCGTTGGGTGAGATCCAAAACCCGCTGCCCGCGATCAATGACGTTTTCGCCGGCATGGGAATTTCAAAACGCACTGGCTGCGCCGGTGCAGGAGGCCTTGCGCTGAAGTGAACAAATGCCAAGACCGCGAAAGCGAGCGCCATCGCGCCGAATAGCGCCCAAGGCAGCGCGCGGCGCCAGAAGGGCGCAGGAACTGGCGTGGCAGCAATGCCCGAAGTGGAAGGCTCCGGCGCACCCGCTGCGGCGGGCAAGCCGGAGAGAAGTTCGTCAAGCGAGATGCGTGCCTCGCCGACATCGCGGAGGCGTTGCTTGGGGTCCTTTTGCAAGCAGCGCTGCAAAAGCATACGGACGCGTGCCGGTGTGTCTTTGGGTAGCAGCGTCCAATCCGGCTCGGCGCGAATTACCGCCGCCAGCGTGTCGCTGATCGTCTCGCCGTGAAACGCCATCTTGCCGGTCAGCATCTCGTACAGCACGCAGCCGAACGCCCAAATATCCGCACGCCGATCCACCGGCTTCGCTTTGGCCTGCTCCGGCGACATATAGGAAGCAGTTCCGAGCAGCACGCCCGTTTGCGTGGCCATGTGCGTCAGCGTCGGCGAGTTACCGATGTCCATCGACCACGCATCGCCCTCAATGGCTTTCGCTAAACCGAAATCGAGAATCTTCACCACATCTTCGCGGGAAATTTTGATGTTGGCGGGTTTCAGGTCGCGATGAACGACGCTGTGCTCGTGCGCGTATTCCAGCGCATCGGCCATCTGCCGGGCAATCCGCAGCGCCTCGTCAACGGGAATCCGTCGCGCTTGGTCGGGTTGTGTAGCGGCGACCTTTAGGTCGGTGCCTTGCCCTGAGGGAGCCGAACGGGGCTTCGCTGTTTGCGTTCCAGCCGACGTGTGTCCGGCAATCCCGGCGCCTGAGCTCGCTTGTGTAGCGCCGACTTGCGCTGAAGGAACTGAACGCGGCCTTGGCCCGGCAGGTGTTGAGCTCCCTCCCACCGTGCCGCCGCGGCTGATGCGTTCCGCCAGCGTGGGCCCTTCGACCAACTCCATCACCAGCGCGCGTACGCTGCCCGAATCCTCGAATCCGTAAATCGCTGCAATGTTCGGATGATTGAGCGAAGCGAGGACTTTCGCCTCGCGCTCGAACCGCGCCATCCGTTCCACATCGCGCGCGAACGCCTCGGGCAGGACTTTGATCGCCACGTCGCGCCCCAGCTTCGTGTCCCGCGCGCGGTACACCTCTCCCATGCCACCCGCGCCAATCGCACCGGTAATCTCGTACGCCCCGATTTTTGTGCCATTCGCCAGTGTCATGAATGCGACGGATTGTACATCATTGTAGATTTAGAGAAGCGCCTCGACGCAATAAGCCGCCACGCCCGGGCGCAGTGCGCGAAGCGGTCGCATCGATTCACCACACCAGGGATACGGAACGAGCAGGCGCGTCGCGTCAGTTTCTGTCCGGCGAGAGCGTGCGGCGGACCTGATCGAAGAAATTGAAGATGAAGATTACTTTGTTATTCGGTGCAGATGTTTGTTCCGTGCCTGTCGTCTTCAACACGGCGAAGCGTTTGCCATCAGGGGCCAGGTCAAACGGGATATTGAAGATCGAGAAGCGTCCGTCGAATTGGACGGGTGACCAAGGCTGAGGACTGCTTGCATCGAAGGCGCCACCCGAGGCGGAATAGGTGACAACCATGATCTTTTGGTCCGCATTATCGCTGCCTTTCGTAAGATAGAAAAGCTCCTTGCCGTCGGCCGACCACCTGGGAGCAAAGCCGGAGCCGTTGGAAATCTGCCATCTGCCGCCCGGGCCGGGGTATGGCCGGACGTACACTTCGGAGGTACCAGATTCGACGGACGCATAGGCGAGCCAGTGGCCATCGGGTGAGAAAGCAGGCATGGCACCTGCGTTAACAAAAGGCTTCGGCTCTCCCGGCTTCCAACCGGACTTCTCATTGCCCTCGAACGGAAGAACCATGGTCTCTATCACGCTATTCACAGTCAGCTGACTAAACGCCAAAAACCTGCCATCGGGCCGCCAGGAACCTGCCCACTGTAGTTCGCCGGTACGTTTCGTGAGGCGTTCGGGGTTCCCAGCGCCATCGGCGCGTATCCACCAGAGGCTATACCCGCCGCCTTTCTCCTCGGAAGACATATAGACGATCCTCTCACCGTCGGGACTCCACACGGGTGAGTGCGCCCCGCCGCCAAAGGTGAGCCGCGTGAGGGTCCCGCGTGCCAAATCGTAAACCCAGATGTCGCTTTTTTCTCCATCCTGAATTACCAGGGCTAAACGCTTTCCATCTGGAGAAAATGCGGGATTGTAATAATCACCGGGAGTCTCGCGCAGAGGCGTGAATTTGCCGTCGCGGTCCAGCCAGTCAATAGAGACGTTCTGACTCTCCTGGGCACCCTCCGCGGTGTAAACGAGGGTTCCGGTATTGGAAAAAGAGAATTGCGGTCCGCCAGAGCCGCTGACGGTGAGCACGCCTTCGACGACCGGAGCGGGCGGGCCGGTAACTTCCAGTTTCTTCAGGTCGAAAGGCGCGGCAAACAGCGTGCCTTCGTGCATGTAAACCAATTGCCCGCTGGGGAGATAGCGGCCATAAAAACCGCCGCGCACGACGGTCTTTCGCTGATTAGAAGCCATCGAGTAAACGACGATGTCGGCATTCTCGTAGCTGCCCGTATTCGTGTTCGACGTAAACAGAACGGCCTTGCTTCCCGGCAGCACCTGTGGCCAGTGCTCGGTGACTTCACCCATTTGTCGGTCGAGCGTCGTCAGCGGTTGGGGCGTTCCTCCCGCCGACGAGACTTTGGATAGAGCTCCCGCTATGATCGGGGCGAAGACGATCGCGCCGTCGTCTCCCCAGCTTCCTCCCCGTCCATTGGGAGCATCGCAAAGCACGATCGCCGCGCCGCCTTGCACGGAGATCTTTTTCAGTTTGCCGTCGGCGAAGAATCCGATCCACTGCCCGTCGGGCGAGAAGAACGGGTAGCCGGCATCCTCGGTATCGGACAGCGCCGTGGCCCGTAACTGGTCCAGCGAGCGGACGTAGATGCGCCGCTTCTGGTCGGCGCCGGTGGCCAGGAGCGCCATCCGCGTGCCATCGGGCGAGAGCACCGCGGCAGGCCCCAAGCCGGTGAATAAACTCGCGTCCACGCCGATCTCGGCGCTTAGGCGAATCGGCGGTGCGGACGGCGCGCGATGGAAATACTTAAAACCGCCAAAGCCCAATGCGATGAGAGCAATTGCAAGACAACCTGCTGCAACAGCCCACGGCAGCCCGCGTCGCCAGACGGGCACAGGAGTTGCCGCGGCGGCAGTGACGGCGGAAGATGTAGGTTCTGGAGCACCGGAGAGAACTTCGTCGAGCGTGATACGAGCTTCGCCGATGGCTTGCAAGCGCTGCTTCGCGTCTTTTTCCAGGCAGCGCTGCAAGAGCATGCGCACGCGCGCCGACGTGTCTTTGGGCAGCAGCGTCCAATCCGGCTCGGCGCGAATTATCGCCGCCAACGTGTCGCTGATCGTCTCGCCGTGAAACGCCATCTTGCCGGTCAGCATTTCGTAGAGCACGCAGCCGAATGCCCAAATATCTGCACGCCGATCCACCGGCTTCGCTTTGGCCTGCTCGGGGGACATGTAGGAAGCAGTTCCGAGCAGCACGCCCGCTTGCGTGGCCATATGCGTCAGCGTGGGTGAATTACCGATGTCCATGGACCACGCATCGCCCTCGATGGCTTTGGCCAGGCCGAAATCGAGAATCTTCACCACGTCTTCGCGGGAAATCTTGATGTTCGCGGGCTTCAAATCGCGATGAACAACGCTGTGCTCGTGCGCGTATTCGAGCGCATCGGCCATCTGCCGCGCGATCCGCAGCGCCTCATCGACGGGAATTGGGCCAGCGGCAATCCTCTCCGCCAGCGTCGGCCCTTCGACCAACTCCATAATCAACGCGCGAGAGTTGTCGGAAATCTCGACGCCATAGATGGACGCTATGTTGGGGTGATTCAACGAAGCAAGCACTTTGGCTTCGCGCTCGAACCGCGCCATGCGCTCCGCGTCGCGAGCAAACGCCTCGGGCAGAACCTTGATCGCCACATCGCGGCCAAGGATCGTATCGCGGGCACGGTAGACTTCGCCCATACCACCCGCGCCAATCGCGCCAGTGATCTCGTACGCCCCGATCTTTGATCCCGCGCTCAACATAATATAGTTGCGCCTGCTTGCCACGGCGCAGGAAGGGCGCCACTCGCCGCGAGAATCTCGTGCGAGCCAATACGCGTGCCTGAATGCGGCACCATTTTGCGCCCCGATTATAGTCCCGGTGACGTAACCCGTCCGATCACTTTTTCCCGCGCGGCAGTGGGCGTGTGGTCCAGGCGATGCGCTAGGTATGCCTGCACGGCGAAGTGTTGCCCCCGGTGCATCTCATGCAGCAGATAGCGACCACGTCTGAAGCGACACAAGAATCGGCTCAAGATTCCCGCGACGACGGGATACCATCGGCACCGTACGGCCGGCTGGTCGGAATTGGGTCCGACGGGATATAGGTCCACCGCATCGACTAGATGAGCGAACTGGAAGGCCGCACGCGCAACAGCCGTTACGAGATCACGATCATCGACGGCCTGAACCGTGAGACCCTGATTTGCGGCATCGCGTCTTCCCCGGACTGACGCCGGCGAATTTGACTCATAGTCCACCAAACGACGCACTCCCAAAAACCACCGATGCTTTGATCTCGCAAGTACCAGTGGCGCGCCCCTTGGATCGCTTGCTCTGCGTCAAGCTTCTTCGACATCCCCGATGTTTGGCCTGGCGTGCCGCGCTTCGCGCCGGGCTTCCGCTGGCACACTCTCGCGCCAGTCGCAAACAATCCCTCCTGTCACTCGCGCTGCAATCCGCTTCGGCCCGCGCCAAGCGATGTCTCCGTAGCGAGTTTTCTTCGTGTCGGATTTGTTCCTCGTCTTGGGTGCAGGAACCAAATTCCGACACGAAGGAGAGAACTACAATGAATCCAGAGCAGAGCAAGCCAATCCTCAGCGGGTCATTCGCCAACACGGTGTTGCAGGGCGATTGCATCGACATCATGCGGCGGTTTCGTACCGGCTGCGTCGATTTCGTGCTGACCGATCCGCCCTATCTTGCACACTATTGCTCGCGAGACGGCCGCCGCGTCGCCAACGATGCTGACGCCACTTGGCTCAAGCCCGCTTTCGCTGAAGTCTTTCGCTTGTTGCGCCGCGATTCGTTTTGCGTGAGCTTTTACGGATGGCATCAGGCGGACAAGTTCATCGCCGCGTGGCGCGACGCGGGCTTCCGCCTTGCCGGCCATCTGACGTTCCCCAAACAGTATCCTTCCGCCGAGCGCCTACTCCGCTACCAGCACGAAAACGCCTACCTGCTCGCGAAGGGACATCCGGCGCGGCCAGAGCACCCAATTCCCGATGTGCTCGAATGGAAATATTCCGGCAACAAATGGCACCCCACGCAAAAGCCGCTCTGCGTGCTCACTCCGCTGATTCAATCCTTCTCGCGTCCCGGCGACCTTGTTCTCGATCCCTTCTGTGGCTCCGGCTCAATCCTCCTCGCCGCGCAGAACGAACGCCGCGCCTTTCTCGGAATGGAACTCGACCCCACCTATTTTGAAATCGCACAACGCCGCCTCCTCCCGAGGGCGGCGTGATATTCAGAAAGCATCCTACAAACCGCCAAACTCTCGCGCCTTTCGCTCAATGCACTAACCGCTCTTAAGGGCAACACGGCTTCTCTTATCGGGAGTTGTCCCATCTCTCTTAGCCCTTCCTGCCGAAATGCTGCGCCTAGACCGTCCGCTTTTTCCGTCAAGCCTCTGCGCTTCGCTCCGATGAACGCACACAACGCGGGCTTGACGGCGCGGACGGCCAGGCGCTTACCGCCCGCCAGGAAGGGCATTGATTCCTCTTTTTCAAGCGGAAATCACGCTTGAAAACAGGGGAGAAAGAGGAAAACGAAATGAACGAAAGACAACACGCGACTTGGGGAGAACTTCTCCGCGATGCGGTCGAAAGGCCAGGCCGGATGCTCGCAGCCTATACCGCATTTCACAACTACAGCTTCGGGAATGCGCTGCTTGCACTCGAACAATGCACGCGGCGCAACCTCGAACCCGGACCGCTTAGCACCTATCGCGGCTGGCTGGAACGGAAACGGCAGGTTCGCAAGGGAGAGAAAGGAATCACTCTCTGTATGCCCATGCCGTTCAAGAAGGCCGCGCAATCTGATAGCGCCGAACAAGAGGAATCCACCGAACCGCAAACACATTATGCCTTCCGCTTCCGCGCCTATTGGTTTGTGCTGGCACAGACCGAGGGAGAGG
>JASHPG010000218.1 GCA_030038275.1 Candidatus Acidiferrales bacterium
TATCCTGCCAATGCAAGCGCTTTCCAGGCCACTCCAGCATGCCGTCGATCACGCCTTGACGGCCGAGCAGCGCCGCGTCGGGATATGCATGAGAGAAGGCGTTGATGCCGCCGTAGTGGTCGGGATGAGCGTGCGTGATGAAGATGGCGCGCAGACGCTTGCCGCTGGATTTGACGAGATCCAGGAGCTTTTCGACATCGCTCTTCACGAAACCGCAATCGATCAGGATGGCGTCCGTGCGGGCGGAAACCAGCACCGCATTGGGCGCGAGAAAGCGCTCCTCGCCAGTGAACATGTCGAAGCGCAACCCGCCAGATTCAACGGAAGAGATCATGTGAGCCTCGAGGAGAAATTATCGAGGCGGATTCTAGCATGCGGCAGCTTCGTGCCGCGCATGGAGAGGTTTCCGCGAAGGTGTTTTGGCGAGGAGCACGGATTGGTGACAAGACAACAAATCTGAGGCGCGGAGACGGTCCGCGGGTGTATATTCCGGCCTAGGAAGGCCGGCTGAGGAGTTGACGTAATGAGGGTGGATTGTCGGCAAACGGCTTCAGTTCCGATATCGAGAAATGGAGCTGAACCACGCCAAGCGCGGCCTCTCACCAAGAATGCTCCGGGCCTTTCGCGGTATTTCTGGATTTATTGGTATCGATCAAAACAATCTTTTGTAACGGGCGGTGCGGCCAGTTCTTCCACGAGAATTCCTGAAGGAGGCAAAAGCAATGGATCGACGAAAGATGTTGGCACTTTTGGGAGCGAGTCCGGCGCTGGTGGCCGGGGCACCCGCGTTTGCAACGCCCGCTACGCGTCCGCTGGCGAGCGATTCGTACGAAGGCAGCGACGAGCGGATCACGGTGATGAACCCGGCGATCGCCAGCAAGGTAGCGGCGCGGGTTGCGCTGGCTCCGCGGCTGAAGGACATGAACAACAAGTTGATCTACATGATCAACCTTGCGTGGGAAGGGCCAGACGCGGCGAACTACTTCTACGGCGCGATGACGGACTGGCTGCATCAGCACTACACGGGTGTCCGGACGGTCGTAAAGGTGACAGCCGAAGGAATGTTTGGCCTCGATCCCTCGATTATTAAGTCGATGAAGGAAAATCACGCCGAGGCGGCGATCGTCGGCGTAGCGGGTTGAAACGGCTGCTGCCAGGCCGTGAGCCGCTGGGCAAAGCAGATCGAGACACAGCTCGGAGTTCCCACCGTTTGCGTCGCAATGAATAACATCGTGCATTACGCACTGACCTACGTGCGCAAATACGACACCGGCATGCCGCTTCGATTTGTGGCCGTGCCGTTTCCATTTACCGGGCAGCCGAAGGCTGTGGACGTGGGCTACGTGACGGGCAAGGACATGCTCACCGATCAGCCGCTGATGCACGCAGTGGTGGACGCGCTGACCAGTCCTTTGACGGAGAACGAAAAGATTTCGGGCGCGCCGCCGGAAGAATCGGTCGAGCCCAGATTGCTGCCTGCGGATACGGAAGACAACCTGCGCGCGCTTTTTGACGAGCGCGGTTGGGCTGACTACAACTGGATCAACCTGCCGACCGAGAAAAAAGTGATGGCCATGCTGCGGGGCACCAGCCGCAAGCCGAATGAAGTGATCAAGACGATCAATATCACCGGCGGGGCGCGTCCCTTGACGGTGGAGAAAGTGGCGATTAGCGCGGTGATGGCCGGGGCCTCGCCGGAACATTTCCCGGTGATCTTGGCGCTGGCGACGCAGGCGCCATTCGGCAACTCGACAAGCTCGATGGCGAACATGGTGGTGATCAACGGTCCAATCGCCAAAAAGCTGAAGTTCAATAGCGGGACGAACGCGATGGGGCCGTATAACCGTTCGAACGCCGTAGTCGGGCGCGCTTTCACGATTTTGTCCAAGACGGCGGGCGATCTGCGCAACGGCATCAACGCGTGGGAAAGCCTGGGCAGCAACTTCCAGTACAACAACATCCTGTACGCGGAAAACGAAGACGCCCTGCCGGAAGGCTGGACGCCTTTGCACATGCAGATGGGATTCAAGCAGGACGACAATACCGTGACGGTCGGCACAGGCTGGACCAGCATTTCCAGCGTGGGCGGCAGCCAGGAGCTGTACCCGGTACACTACCTGATGCGGGATTACATGCGTTCGCTCACGGCATCGGGCTCTTCGGCTACGGTCGTCATGGATCCGACGGTGGCGGGCTTGCTGCAGACAGCCCACGGGTTCAAAACGAAAGAACAATTGAGCGAATGGTTCGCGCAAAACGTGGAGAAGACGGCCGCCTGTTACTGGGGCAACGGCGTGATTCAGAGCACCGTGGTGCCGCTGGCGCTGCAAGGGCTAGAGCCGTATGCGAGCTGGCGCAAAATGCCCGACGACACGTTGATTAAGCCGTTCACGAACTCGCGCGCGATTCACATCGTGGTGACGGGCGGGAAGATACAGACCACCTGGTTCGTCACGGACTTCGGCATGCGCCGGGGCGTGAAGATCGACGACTGGGCGTAAAATAGAGCTGTGGCGGCGAGACACGCGCGAGCATCCCGTGCCTCGCCGTCGAAATAAAGAGGAAGCGTAGCGGGGTAGCCATGAAAGCTCAAATTCTCGCAGGGATCGTGCTAGGATCGCTGGCTCTGATACCAGCGGCGGCTTCAGCGCGTCCGCTGCCGAAAAAATCGGGACAAGCATCTTCCACGGCGAAATCTACTGACACGGCGTCAGCCAGCGATAAGCTGCCGTTCCCAGACGTGCCGCGCATCACGGCTCAGGAAGTGGAGCGCCGGATTGCGGAGAAGCAAGACGTGGTGATCGTCGATACGGACGATTCGATGACCTACGGCGCGGAGCACATCAAGGGCGCGGTGAACATCACGTACGATCCAACCCAGGATGTGACCACCGAGGACCAGACGCTGCAGGCTCTGCCGGGCGACAAGCTGATCGTGTTCTATTGCAACTGCCCGCACGAGGAGGACAGCGCGCCGTTAGTAAAGGAGATGTGGCAGTTGGGTTACGCGCACGACAAAGTGAAGGCGCTTGAGGGCGGCCTCACGCGATGGGAGCAACTCGGATATCCGTTGTCGGGTACCGATCTGCCAAAAAGCACACAAGAAAAAGGGCAATAGTTCTTTCCACCTCGATCACGGCCGGGGCGACCTCTTGAGGGTTGCTCCTGGCTTTTTTTAATTTCCGGTAAGATAGAGGCACGCCGTTAGGCATCATTCCGGCAAAATGAACGCGTACGGCTCGCGTACACGCGGAGAATTGCGCCAGCGGGGAGGCAAACTAAAGGTGATCCATCCATGGCATGACTTGAATCCCGGCGAAGGAGTGCCCGAGGAGTTTTACGCAGTGATCGAGATTCCGCTCGGGTCGAACGTCAAGTACGAGCTAGACAAGCCGAGCGGGTTGATCAAAGTGGACCGCGTGCTGTATTCAGCCGTCTATTACCCGGCGAATTATGGCTTCATCCCGCGCACACTGGAGGAAGATGGCGATCCTCTGGACGTCCTGGTGTTGTGCCAAGAGCCAGCCGTACCGCTGGCGATCATGCACGCGCGAGCGGTGGGTCTAATGACGATGATGGATGGGGGGATTTTGGACCACAAGATCATCGCCGTGGCTACGGGCGATCCTGAGTTTAACGGATACAAAGAAGCGAATGAAATTCCCGCTCACTACCGGCTGATGCTGAGGCGCTTTTTCCAGGATTACAAGCAACTGGAACGCAAAGCCGTCGAGGTGGAAGAAATCAATCCCGCGACAAATGCATATCCGGTAATTGAGGCTGCTTTGCAGGGGTACGAGAAGAAGTACGCGCCGAAACGGCTGTGACACGTCTGTGACTGGCCAGTTCAGCCGCGTGATTTCGAACGTTAGCTCCTGGATGGATAATTCTTGCGGATAATGGCGCCCAGAAGCACGAGCAGCGCGATCAGGCGCGCGACGTAAATCCACGGGCTGCCCTCGTTCGGATGCTTCATGGTGGAGAGCACCAGGCGATCCGCTCCTTCCACCAGAAAGAAAAACGCAAACGCCGCGAAAAGGGAGTCTCGGGTATCCTTCCAGAAGCGCAAGAAAAACAGCATCGCCGTAAACGCCTCCGCCGCGATTACTCCCAAAAAGAACATTGAGAATATTATGTGTGACCGGAAGAGAGTTGAGATCATCGGCCGCTCTCCCAAATCAGCCCGAAGAGCAGGATGGACAATGACGCGGCCGTGGTGACCAGGCGCAGCGCAAACAGGTCTATAGCCAACGGTAAAACCACGAGATCCAGAAAGACCAGGAAATTCGCGACTGCTAAGCCCGCGAAACAGATGCCGCTCCACAGCAGAAGCCGGCGCTTTCCGCGGCTGTAGCCGCGGAGTAACAGAACGGCGCACGCGAGACTGATAAAACACGCCAGCAAATAGACTGCGGTTGCCATGTCACTCTTCCTTGGTGAAGCGGAACGCGCGGGCGAAATCGCGCACGGCCGCGGATGGTTTGGAATGGATCAATTGAGAAACGCGTACGAGCTGATGACGGTAAGTTTCGTCCACGCGTCCGATTAGCCGGTCGCGCTCGTCCGAAGCTGCGTAATAGTAGGTGGAATCAGCGGAATCGACTAGCAGCAGTTTTCTACGAACGAGATCGTCTAGCAGTATGCGGACACCTTCGCGGCTGATGTAGAGACGTTTGCTCAGGTTTTCGACAGTCCACTTTTGAGGTCGGGAATTCCGGAGCAGGAGCAACGCTTCAAGGTGCGGGACGCTCTCGATCTCGTCGAGAATGAACTGAATGACGGCCGCGTCCGCCCCTTTGTTTTGCTCCGAAGCCATAGTAACTGTTTTCCCGGTGTTGCACGCTGGAACGAGGAAATGGCACGCGGGAATTGGCCGCCGACGCCGAGCCGGAGAGCGCTTGAGTCGAAGTTTCGAGTACAGACGCGCTAGCGCGACGGGCGGATTAGCCGATCACGCATTCCCGGATTTTCAAGTTACCTCGCCTCGTTGAACCGCCAAGGCGGGCCCTGCGAGTTCCCCTACAACATACGACAGCCTACGTCGCGCTTGCTGGAAACGGTATGAGCTTTTCCCCTGAAGCTCTTCTAGGGTATTTCCCGTAGAGCGCGGGGCCTGCGGCCGTGCTATGAAAGACCACTAGCGTGGCGAGTTCCGCGAGCCGCTCTCGCCAAGGCGCCTCCGTCCTTTGAATCAGCCACATTACTGGACCGATCGGATCGCGCGCGCGTAGGAGAAATCTTCATGAAGAGAAACGCGACAGAATCCCCCGACAGGGTGGATCTGACAGCCGCGAAAAACGGCGGGCACGGAAACGGTGTGGTCGGGCCGGGAGAACTCAGCTTGGTCCTGACCAGCCTGCAAACGGTGCGCGATGGCGACTTTTCGGTGCGCCTGCCTGGTAACTGGACAGGTCTGGCTGGCAAGATCGCGGACACATTTAACGAGATCGTCACAGCCAATCAGCACATGGCCCAGGAGTTGAGGCGCGTCGGGCAGGTGGTTGGTAAAGAAGGCCGCACGCGCGAGCGGGCGCGGTTTTACGACCCTAAAGGCGCTTGGGGCGAGATGGAAGTGTACGTCAACGATCTAGTGGATGACCTGCTGCGGCCCACTACGGAGGTAACGCGGGCGATTGCCGCCGTGGCACAAGGCAACTTGACCCAAACTGTCCGCTTGGATGTAGATGGGCGCCTTCTGGAAGGAGAGTTTTTGCGGTCAGCCACGATCGTGAACACGATGATCCAGCAACTGAGCGTGTTCACGTCGGAAGTGACGCGCGTGGCGCGCGAAGTAGGCACGGATGGCAAGCTCGGCGGACAAGCTCAAGTGCCCGGGGTAGCGGGCACGTGGAAAGACCTGACTGATTCCGTGAACCTGATGGCCAGCAATCTAACCGGCCAAGTCCGGAACATCGCTGAAGTTGCAACCGCCGTTGCGAGTGGCGATCTTTCGCGAAAGATCACCGTGGACGTGCGCGGCGAAATTTTGCAGTTGAAGGAAGCCATCAACACGATGGTGGACCAGCTGCGATCTTTCGCGTCGGAAGTAACACGCGTGGCGCGCGAAGTGGGCACGGACGGCAAACTTGGCGGGCAAGCCATCGTGCCGGGCGTGGCAGGCACGTGGAAGGACCTGACCGACTCCGTAAACGCGATGGCCGGAAACTTGACGGCGCAGGTCCGCAATATCGCGGAAGTGACCATCGCCGTGGCGCGCGGCGATTTGTCGCGCAAGATCACGGTGGATGTGAAGGGCGAGATTCTCGAGCTGAAAGACACCATCAACACGATGGTGGACCAACTGAACGCATTCGCGGGCGAAGTGACGCGCGTTGCTCGTGAAGTAGGAACCGAAGGCAAGCTTGGAGGCCAAGCGCAGGTGCCCGGAGTCGGCGGCATCTGGCAGGACCTGACCGACAATGTGAACTTCATGGCCAGCAACCTGACGGGGCAGGTGAGAAACATCGCGGAAGTGGCGACGGCAATCGCGAGCGGCGATCTTTCGCGCAAAATCACGGTCGATGTGCGCGGAGAAATGCTGCAACTGAAGGAAACGCTGAACACCATGGTGGATCAGCTGAACCGGTTCGCCGGCGAAGTAACGCGCGTGGCGCGCGAGGTGGGCAGCGAAGGACGCTTGGGCGGCCAAGCCAACGTGCCGGGAGTCGCAGGAACCTGGAAGGATTTGACTGATTCGGTGAACTCGATGGCCGGCAACTTGACGGCTCAAGTTCGCAACATTGCGGAAGTGACTACGGCCGTGGCACGCGGCGATTTGTCGCGCAAGATCACGGTGGATGTGAAGGGCGAGATTCTCGAGCTGAAAGACACCATCAACACGATGGTGGATCAATTGAACGCGTTCGCGGGCGAAGTGACGCGCGTGGCGCGCGAGGTGGGCACGGAAGGCAAACTGGGCGGCCAAGCGGAAGTTCCCGAAGTGGCAGGCACATGGAAGGACCTTACCGACAACGTGAACTTCATGGCCGGCAACCTTACTGGCCAGGTGAGAAACATTGCCGAGGTCGCAACCGCGATTGCAAACGGCGATCTTTCCCGCAAGATCACCGTGGACGTGCGCGGAGAAATTCTGCAGCTCAAGGAAACGCTGAACACCATGGTGGATCAGCTCAACCGTTTCGCCGGCGAAGTGACGCGCGTGGCCCGCGAAGTGGGCACCGAGGGCCGCTTGGGCG
>JASHPG010000219.1 GCA_030038275.1 Candidatus Acidiferrales bacterium
CGCCCCTTGCGCCGTGTCCTTGGCGAACGTCAGGCCCCATGAACAGGCTCACCACGTTATCTTCCTTCTTGAACCCGAATTGAACGTGAAGCGGCTCCCATGGGCTGTTCTTCTCGTCCTCCGCGATCAAGCAGTTGTTGTAATCCAGCTGGTTGCCTTGCGAACCCTGATAGGTATCTCCAAGGATACCCGCGTTGCTGAGGTTCTTGCCCATCAGCGTCCACGACCTCCCGATCGTGGCGTTCGAATGCGCGAATGGACTCAGCGCCCCCAGGCCGTAATTCATTTGGAGCTTGTCGCGAATCGGGCCATTGACCACGATCGCGCTGCCGCTCGAAGTCGTTGACCCGAATAGTCCTAGCATGCCCACCGACGCCATCGCCAGTACCACCGGGAAATATTCCGGTTTGCATCCGGCCATTACCGCGTTCACGGCCACTTGCCTGACGTTGAAGCCCCACCGCGCCGAGGTGTATCCCACGCCCTGCAGTGGCGTCCTGAGAACTTCATCGGGGCTGTGGCTCGTTCCCTTCAGCATCGCCTCGACTTTTTCTTCCGTGGGAATGATGATCGGCATGTAATCTGTCATTCCATTGGTCATGAACAAGTCTTGCAGATCGTCGGCGGTATCTGGACCGAACGTTGCCGGCCCTGCGGCAATCGATTCCGTTCCGGACTTCAACTCGTCCGCCGAAAGCGGCTTCGTCAGATCGTCAACGATTTCCTTCATGATCTGTATTCCCGAAGCTGGATCGGGATTCACCAGATACGCTGCCAGTTCGTCGGGAGTTTTGCCGCCCACAGGATGCGGAGTGAACACTTCCCGCAAGTGCGGCATTCCGTCTCTGGAGGCCGTCAGCTTCGACAGCTCTTTGTACGCCACGGTACACATCGGAATTGCCGGTACGCCCATCTCTTCCATCGTTACGCAGTGACTCACGGTCGCTGGGGCGCAGCCTCCTCAATGCCCGATCGCCATAATCGTCGCGTACGCGTTGGCCTTGATTTCCGACCAGAGCTTCGGGTCATCGGCTGCATATACGCCGGCTTTCTTCCGGAACACGGTTTTCACGCTCGGCATGTTCTGCTGAAACCAAGCCTGTATTTTCAGCAGCAGCGTCTCGCTGCCGTCGAAGTGAGTCGCGTCCACCAAATAAATTGTCTTTCCGTCAAGCGAACTTGCGCGAGGAGCCATCGCGTACAGATGAATCGGCGGGGGAGTACCTTTGGGACTGACCGCCGTCAATTTGGGCTCGCTTGCAGCGGCAGTGCGAACTCGTCTTTTCTTTGCGTCTGCTATCTGGGCATCCAGTAGCAGTGCCGGTGACAATCCAAGCAACGACAATAGCCTTCGCCGATTCATGTTCTGACCCCCTAAAATCGCCTAAAGCGGTCAACAGCCGTATTTCCACAAGCGCCGCGCATTCTAGCATACAGCGGCCAGTTAGAGGCATTCGGTTGCGCCTGCGCACCGCTTCTGATATACAAGCGGCGCGCAATCAGATCACGTGAGTCACACGGGGGGATTATGCTCGGAAAGTTTTGGAAGTTCGCCGCTTGTTTTGTATTAGTTGGCGCATTCGTCTGTTTCGCTAACTGCGGTCCAGCGGCCGCTCAGGTTGCCGGTGCGAGCCAGGCAAGGAATTGCGGCCGCGCCTGCTTAGACGGTTTCGTGAATCAGTTTCTCGATGCCCTTGTGGCGCACGATCCCTCGCGCCTGCCCGTGACCAAATACATCAAGTACACGGAGAACGGCCAGCGCCTCGAACTGGGAGACGGTTTCTGGCGCACCGCCACTGCTCGCGGCGATTACAAGCTCTACATCGAGGACACTCAGGCTGGCGAGGTCGGTTTCTTCGGCACCATGAAGGAAGCGGGCCAGCCGGTGATTCTCGCTCTGCGCCTGCGAATCTACCAAAACAAAATCTCGGAAGCTGAGTCCATCATTGCCCGCGGCGATATGGCCGCCAATGGCGCAAAGGCGCTTGAAAAGCTCGGCACGCCTGACCCGATTTACCTGCGCGATGTGCCGAAATCCCAGCGCGTTTCGCGCCTCGACTTGATCGACACTGCGAACAAGTATTTCTCGGGCATGCAGCAGGACAACGGCAAAGGCGACTACTCGTTTTTCGCCGACGACTGCAATCGCCTGGAAAATGGCATGCAGACCACAAATAGCCCGAACGCCCGTCCTGCGCGGCCCGGTTCCTATTCGGCGTCATGGGGTTGCAAACAGCAGTTCGCTTCCGGCCTGTTGCACTTTGTCTCGCGCATTCGCGACCGCCGCTACATGGTTGTCGATACCGAGCGCGGCGACGTGCTTGCCTTTGGCTTTTTCGATCACGAGGCGGGAAATACACGTACGTTCCAGACGCCTGACGGCAAGACCGTCACCGCCGGCCCGGTCACGCCCTGGACTTGGGAAATTGCCGAACTCTTCAAAGTGCAGGGTGGCCAGATCCATCGAATCCAAGCGGTGTTAACGCAAGCACCCTACGGGATGATTTCGGGCTGGAGTAGTTGGCAAGACGCCATGTCCGACAAGCCCCAGTGGTGATGAACTAATTCAAGCGCTGCTCGTCGCCGTCTTTCGCGTGGGTTTTTTCTTCATCATTTCGACCAGCTCCTGCGCAGCGGCGGTTAGCGGCCTGTCCTGGCGATAGACAAGATACAGCTTGCGCACCACGCGCATTTGACGGATGCGCAGCTCGCGCAGATCGCCTCGCGCGATTTCGCGCTCCGCGCACATGCGTGGCACGATGGCAATCCCTCGCTTCATTTCCACGCAGCGTTTGATGCTTTCGATCGTCGGCAGCTCGATGGCCATCTGCAGCGGCACGCGATGGCGCGCGAACATCTGCACCACCCGCTGGCGGTAGGGCGACGCCACGATGTGCGCGATGAACTGCTCCTGTCCCAGTTCGCCGATATCCACGTCCTTCAGCTTCGCCAGCCGGTGCCCCGGCCACACCACCAGAACCAGCGAATCGCGGTAAAACTCCGTCGCCGTGAGTTCCCGCTCCTCGGGTAAATACGAAATGACGCCGATATCGAGCTGGTGGTTCAGCACCTCGCGCGGCACGTCGCGCGAAAACACGCGGTGTACGTGAACCTGAATCCCCGGATGCATCCGCCGGTAACGGTCGAGCGCCGGAAGTAGCGCATGGATCGAGCTTTCGTTCACTCCAATCGAGAGCTGCCCGCGCTCGAGTCCGCGCAACTGCTGCATCCCTTTGCGAATTTCTTCGCGCAGGTTCAGCATCCGGTCGGCATATTCCGAAAGCAACAAGCCTGCATCTGTGAGCATCTTCGCGCCCGATCCGCGCACGAACAGCGGCTGCCCGACCCAGTTCTCCAGCTTCCGGATCGAGATGCTCACCGCCGGCTGCGTGCGATAGAGTTTTTCCGCCGCTCGTGAAAAGCTCCGCTCCCGCACCGCCGTCTGAAATACCTGCAAGGAAGCCAAATCCATCGCAAATCCTCGCCGGGCTAGTATATAAGACTGATTTATCCTGCGTGCAACAATTATAAATTGGACTCTGGTCGCCGATCGCGGTTCACTGGTATCGTTGAGAAGGGAGGGGCTATGGATACCGTGCAGATTTTCGATACCACGCTGCGCGATGGCGAACAGTCGCCTGGCTTTTCCATGAATCGCGAGGAAAAGCTCCGGCTCGCGCACCAAATCGAGGAACTCGGTGCCGACATCATCGAGGCCGGTTTCCCCATCGCTTCTCCAGGCGATCTGGATGCGACGCGCGCTGTAGCGGCGGAAATCAAGGGCTGCCGTGTAGCGGCCCTCGCCCGAGCGGTACAGGCCGATGTCGATGCCGCGCTCAAAGGACTCGAACCCGCCGCGAAGCCCCGCCTGCATCTTTTTCTCGCCACCTCGGATCTGCACCTGAAATACAAGCTGCGCGCCTCGCGCGAGGAAGCCTTCGACCGCATCGTCAAGATGATTCGTTTCGGCAAGGCGCATTGCGAGGAAGTGGAGTTCTCCGCCGAAGACGCCAGCCGCACGGATATCGACTTCCTTTGCAAAGTCGTTCTTGCCGCGATTGAAGCGGGCGCCACGATCGTCAATCTGCCTGACACGGTTGGCTATTCCACCCCGGCCGAATACGCGGAGATGTTTCGCGCCGTTCGCGCGCGTGTCGGGCATCCGGAAGCGGTGCTCAGCGCCCACTGCCACGATGATCTCGGCCTTGCTGTCGCGAATTCTCTCGCCGCTATTGAAGGGGGCGTTCGCCAGATTGAGTGTACGATCAACGGCATTGGCGAACGCGCTGGCAACGCTTCGATCGAGGAGCTCATCGTCGCTTTGCACGTGCGCCAGAATCATTACCAGGTCGAGACGCACATCAATCTCGAAAAGCTCTATCCCGCAAGCCGGCTGCTTTCGCAGATCACCGGAATCGGCGTTCCGCCCAATAAAGCCGTGGTTGGCGCCAATGCTTTTGCGCACGAAGCAGGCATCCATCAGGACGGCATTCTGAAAAATCCTCTGACCTACGAGATCATCGTGCCCGAAAAAGTCGGAGTTCCTGCGCGCAAGCTCATCTTGGGCAAGCATTCCGGTCGCAACGCGTTCCGTGCGCGCCTGTCGGAACTCGGCTACGATACGACCGACTCGGAATTGGCCGAGTGCTATCGCATGGCCATGGCCCAAGCCGACGCGGAAAAGGAAATTCGCGACCGCGATCTGGTCGATATCATATTGCGCGTCCGTCGCCAGTCGCCCGCGCCGGCTGCTGCTGGCTCCGGCGGCGCCGCGCGTTAAAAAATTCAAGACATTTCAGCGAGGGAACATTGCGGAAAAATATTGCCGTTCTGCCTGGAGATGGAATCGGTCCTGAAGTAACCCACGCCGCTGTCGAGATTCTGCAAGATTGCGCGCAGACGTTTGGCCACCTGTTCGATTTTCAGGAATTTCCGTTCGGCGGCATCGCTATCGATCGGTGCTGCGGCAATCCTCTTCCGCCTGAAACGCTGGAGGGCTGCCGCGCATCCGATGCGATTTTGCTCGGTGCCATCGGCGGTCCCAAATGGGAGTCGCTGCCGTTTGGCACGCGTCCGGAGGCCGGCCTCCTCGGCTTGCGCAAGCAACTGGGGCTGTACATCAATCTTCGTCCGATTCGCTTGCGTCCTGCGCTTCGCTCGATTTCTCCTCTTCGTCCTGAAAGGCTTGAGGGATGCGATCTTGAAATCGTGCGCGAGCTCGCCGGCGACATTTATTTCGGCGAACACCACATCAACGGCAGTGGGAAAAATACGTCGGCCAGTGATCTAGCCGTCTATTCCGCCGCGGAAGTGGAGCGCGTGGCCCGCTATGCCTTCGATCGCGCCGCCGCCCGCAAAAAGCATCTCACCAGCGTCGATAAAGCCAACGTACTGGCCACTTCGACGTTGTGGCGCGATACCGTTAAGGTCTTGGCTGGCGAATATTCAACGGTAAGCGTCGATCACCAATACGTGGACAACGCGTCCATGCAGATTCTGCTGCGTCCCGCGCAGTTCGACGTGATTCTCACCGGCAATATGTTCGGCGATATTTTGAGCGACGAGGCCTCGGCCCTCGCCGGGTCGATCGGATTGATTCCTTCTCTCAGCCGCGGCCGCGCGGATCAACCCGCGCTCTACGAGCCGATTCATGGCTCCGCGCCATCGCTTGCGGGTAAGGATGTTGCGTGCCCGCTCGGCGCGATTTTTTCCGCTTCGCTGATGCTTCGTGAATCCTTTGGCCTCGCTGCCGAGGCGCAGTGGATTGAGGATACCGTCGATCGCGTGCTGGAGCGCGGATTCCGCACCGCCGATATCTGCGAGCCCGGCGGCCGTGCCGTCAGCGGATCGGAATTCACCAAGCAGATTCGCAACGAGTTGCGCGACGCCCCGGCGCGAGCGGACAAACGCGGCGCATAGCCCGAAAAAAGGGACTCGTTTGGCGCTGGCTCTAACGCTTCAGAGAAGTTCTCTTCAGTACCAAGCATTTGGCCAGCATGTCGTGCAGCATCTGCTTCTTCGGAGTGAATGCGCCCATCACGTCGCTGATTCCTACCGTCAGAGTCGAAAATATGGTCATCGCAAAAAAACGTCCGCTGGCCCGCGCGAATGAGATCCTTTTTCCTTCCGCATCCACCACGTACAGCCCAAGAAGACGTTTGCCGACCGAGCCCTGCCACCTCGAACTTTCCAGCAGCGCGAAATAGCACCACTCCACCATAATCGCTAGCAGATTGATGGCAAGCACCTGACGGCTGTTGCTCCTGAGCATGGCCCACGGATTTTCGGGAGAAATTCCGGCGCGCGGCATCAGCGGATTGAGAATGAAAATGTCGATGGCAACGCTCAGCAGAAAAAGATCGATGACGTAAGCAATCAGGCGCAGCCAGAAGCCGGCGTAAGGGGCTTGAGGGATTTGCCGCCGTGGAATTGTCTGCGGTTCGGTGCCAGACGCCGTTTGCTGCTTAAATCCATCCGTTGTGGGTTGGCCGCAAGAACTGCAATACGCGGCGTCATCTGAAACTTGGGCTCCGCACCTCCTACACTCCAACTCGAATCCTCCCCGGGGCAACTTCGATTCGTCAGGCTTTCCGCAGGACCAGGCAGTTCGCGATCGTGTCGTGCAGCGCCTGCTTTTTTTCGGTAAGCCCGGCCATGATGCAGCTAATCAGATAATAAAGCCATCCGAGATACGGCACGATAGCGATACCCCGGCCGGCCCAATATCGGCCGCTGGTCCGGCCGAATGTTGCTCGGCGGCCTTCCATATCGGTCACGTAGAGGCCCAGAGCTTTCTTTCCGAGAGTGGCTTGCCACGAAGAAGCTTCCATCAACGACCAATACAGCCATCTTCCCACAATGCCAATCAGCGCGAGCATCAGGATGCGGGGCAAAAACGTTACGATTACGGTCATCGGGTTCCCCTCGTTGCCCATGCGGACCAACATTGGCATCATCCCTGCAAAAAGGAGAAAAAACAGAAAACCCGCGGGGATATAAAGAATGAGGTTATCAATGATGTCGGCAACCACGCGCAGCCAAAACCCGGCATAGAGGACCGGTATTCCCACGGCAGTCTGTGGCTGCGCCGGCGGAGGCGGCAGGACGCCAACTTGTGTCTGCGTCGCGCTCGCTGCGCCGGTCGATTGCCCGCAGGCGCTGCAAAACACTGCTCCGTCCGCTACCGTTGCTCCACATCGCGAACAGTACATGGCGTTCTCCCTCTTTTTCCACGCTGCCGCGCCAAACAGCCGTTTTGAGCGCGGTCTATACTGAAGTTACGCTCCGGGGCCTTTCAAAGTTTCCGCGCGAAATGCTTCCGGCCCCAGGCTCTTGCGCAACATACGGTCCATCATGCGATCCGGCAAGAACCGCCGCAGGCGCAGCGCCATTTTCGCCTCGGGCGTCACAGCGTATCGCGCGCGCGGACGCTCCGCTTCCACCGCGCGCAGGATCACGGCGGCGCAATTCTCCGGCGTCGTGCGCGAATTTTTCATGCTGTTCCCGAAAGAGATGCGAAATGCCTGGTAGATTGGCCCGTACGGGCTGCGCGAAGCCGCGTTCGCGTACGCCGACGATAGCTCCATGGAATTGCGGCCGATGTTGGTGGCTATGTACCCAGGCTCGATCAAGATCACCCGCACGCCAAAAGCGTGCAGTTCCAGGCGCATCGAATCGCTGACCGCTTCGAGCGCGTGTTTGCTCGCGCAGTAAGGTCCTATGATCGGGCTCGAGATTTTTCCGGCTATGGAACTCATATTGACGATTCGCCCGTGGCGCCGCGCGCGCATTCCGGGCAGCACGCGCTGCGTCACGCGTAGCACGCCAAATAGATTCGTGTCCAGTTGCTTGCGCATGTCGTCGATGGAAATCTCTTCCATCGCGGCGCCAATGCCGATCCCCGCGTTATTCACGAGAACCGCCACCAGCCCGGCCCGGCGCTCGATTTCCGCCACGGCCGCGTCCACCGACGCTTCGCTAGTCACGTCAAGCTCCAGCGCTTCGAGCGGCAGACTTTTCTCGCGGGCCAGTTGTTCGAGAGCAGTGCGGCGCTCGGCGCTGCGGCCTCCGGCGAAAACGCGATAGCCGCGCTCGGCGAGCAGAATGGCAGTCGCGCGGCCTAACCCATCCGTTGCCCCTGTGACGAGCACAGGTCCGAGTCTGGCTCGGTTATTCGAGGCGGTCATGTTCGGCGGTTTTCCTGTCCTCTGAATTTGGCCGCTATCATAAGCCCAATTTTAGAAATCAGTGTCGGCGGAGCCGCATCGGTGGCGGCGAGACAGTCATCGTGAATTGCCACGAGGGAAGTTATGCGGGCGTCTACTGAGAGCTAGTCGTTGGGTGCGAGGCGGGCGGAGCGGCGGCGCTTTGGCTGTTCGGCGCGCATTTGCGCCTGTTCGATGTGAACCAACGTGGACTCAAAATCCACAGGGGGCGCGGGCGCTCCAGCTTGTGCTGCGGTGTGCCAACGCGACGAAACCGCTTCTCCCGAGCGGAGCCGGCTTACGGCACGGCCGATGGCGATCGAACTTTGGACGAAGTGGCCCACCTTCAGCGGGCCAATGGCACGTACGCCGCGAATCCAATGCAGGCCGCTGCTGGCCGCGCAGCCGCACTGCGAGCAATCCGGCGACCCACCGAAAACGCACGGCTCAACGCGGCTCTTCAGATCGGCCGAGTAATTGGCGGACATTTTCGCGAACAAACAATCCTGGGGGTTCCGCGGCGGCGTGATCAGCGCCTCGGCAACGCCCCGATTGCACAGGAGCTTCGGATAACGTGCTGTGAGCCTTGGCAAAGCGTTGGCGACGAAGCGGCGGTCATCAGTGGTCAGCATTTCCGCGCTGTGTTCGCCCACCTGCGGCGTATAAAGGCTTACCCATATGCGGTTTACCTCCGGCCGCGCGTTCCAGAAGGAGACGTACTCTTCAAGATAGCTGCTGCGCGAGAGCATCGGCTGCGTGATTGTCCAATGAATGTTCACCTCACGCCCGGCGATGTTCTTCAGGATGCGATCGTAGGTCGCGGGCTTGCGGCGGACGTCATGGTGTTCCGGCAGGCCGTCCACGGACACGGCAACGCGCATGCGTCGAAGCGACATCCACTCTCCGGGAATGGGAATCACCGCGCTCGTGACCACCATCGTGAAGACGCCCATTTCGCTAAGCGCCGGGAGAATGCGGCTCAGTTCGCGATGCCGAACCAGCGGTTCGCCTCCAACCAACGAAACTTGCACGGGCTTATGCCTGTGCACCAGGGCGAGCACTCCGTTTACCAGCGCATCCCCGCGCTTATCCGCCAATTCGCGCAGCGTCACTTCGCCACCGAGGTGCGACTCACCAAACGCGTAGCAACCTGGGCACGAGAGCGGGCATTCGCGCGTAATTTCGATCGAGAGCAGCGGCAAGCGTCCCGCCAAAATTCGCCCCCAAGCGGATAGCACTTCCCGTGCCGTGATGCTCGGCTTTACCGCCATGTGCCCCCCAAACCACCACCATTCAATTAGATGCGAATCGGGCTAAGGTTGCTGCTTCGTTGCGTCGGCTACCTAATCTAAACAAAAGGGCGCTTGGATGATTTCGAAGGGCGCTGATACGCGAGGCGGCGATAGCGGCATAATGTGTTGCCTCAGAATCAAACTCTGGCCGGCCTCCGCGCCATGTGGCGCGGCTTTCCGGCAGGAGGCATGAAATGATCGTGAAAGTAAAAGGCGGATACAAAGTAATATCCGAAAAGTCTCGCAAGAATCTGGGCGGGCCTTACAAGACCAAGGAAGAAGCCGAGAAGCGCTTGCGGCAAGTGGAGTTTTTCAAGCACCGCAAGAAGTAGCTTACGAAACCAAGCTCAATTCATTCGCAAGTGCCGGCGTTGCGTTGCTTTCTGCGCAAGGGCCGCCGGCTTCGGCACTGCCTATTTTTCGGCGCCGTACTTTCCGGCTCGAACCGTGAGCGTTCTCGCCACGTCTTCAATCACGGCGCTTGGCGCGCGCTCCAGGATCGTCTCGAGTGCCGTGTACAATTGATCTTGCAGTTCCTCGGAAACGCGGCGCGAATACCTGCGCGTCCGCGTGCCTGCTAGCAGCGCCTGTAGCGAACCGGCGCGTTTGTATTCACCCCACGCCCAGTTCCACACAAATTCCAGCAAATCCGTGCGGTGCCGTCGCGCTTCCTTGCGAACGGCGTCTTCGATCTCGTGTAATTGCTCGAGCGGAATGCGAAAACTCACCGGCACGTTCAACTCGCGCTGCGTTTTCGATGGCATAGGGACTCATGGTGCCGTCCGGAGTTTCTTCTGACAATAGATAAATCGCTTTGCCATGTATGTATTGTATGCATACAATACAAGGATATTTTGCCGAGGCGATTTCAACTAGAAAAGGAGCGATCTCGCGATGAGCTTTTCCGACAGAGATTATCCCGCCGGTATTTCTGGCGGGGCGCTGCTAAGCATTGAAAGCAGGCGCCGCTCCCGTGGTACTTCGCGGCGGCCGCGCGCGGGCGGATCCAAAACAGGTCGCGAGAATGAAGATCGGACAAGGCCGCGAGTCCCATTTGTGGTGCGCTGCGAGCCGCGCGCTTCGGTCACGCCGTTCACAGCCGCGGGTCTTTCGATATACATCGGGCAGCCGATTCGCTGGAAGGGCGTTACGGCGAACTGGGATTCCGTAATGGTGCGCTGCGAAGAAGAGAGGGATGGAACGCTGTCGGTGCGCGTGATCGTCTCGAACCCCGAGTGGCACGAGCCGCTGCAGGTTGCGTGTGTCCGCTCGCGCCCTGGCGATTCGGATTGCAAGACGCCGCTCGGTTGTAATCTGGATCACACCGCCGTGTTTGATTTCGGCGTCATTAGGAGCCTTCATTAGAAGAGAAGGTAAGGTAAGGCTTCGCCCAGACGGCGTCCCGGACGTGGATCACTCGGCTCCCCCGATCACCACGGTCCACGGGCGAACCTCCCATCGTTTGACGAAACCGTTCAAAACGTAGGGATCTTTGCGCGCGAACGATTCGGCTGCCGTACGATCGGCGCCGCGGAAGATCAGGAGCGCTCGGTCGGCAGGTTCGGCGAAAGCCCCTGCGAGCAAGATTTCGCCGCGCTCGTGGGCCGCCGCGGCAAGCCCGAGATGCTCCTGGCGGAACGCAGCGCGGCGCGCCAGATAATCGTCAACTAATTCGTAGATCAGCGCGAAATAGGGCACGGTCTTTACTCCTCACGGATATCGGTGCTATCACGATGCGATTCGGCAGCGTGAGACGGTTCAATCTAAAAGAAGTGAATAGAGCAGTGGTGGTGGCGGATAGAGGGTCGTTTCCCGTCGCGGGTGCATCGGTCGTCAACGTCGTACGCCCTTTTTTTGAGATAAGCGACTTCTACTACAGTGTGTTCATCCCAAATGAGTCTCGATGAATGCGCATTGTAACCGATGCTCACGCGGGACGCCGGTCTTTGGCAACCATGCAGCCTATTTCCACAGCTGCGGTGAAATTCACAGGGCAGTCCTATAAAAGTTTGAATGGCGGCTTGACGCGAGCTGAAATGTTGCTATAATCTCCTGATGCTGGTGGTACCGCGGGGTAGCGGGGCAACCCACCAGATGACCTGGGCTTCTTAACTCACAAGAGGTGAGGTTGGTTACGAACACCGGGTAATTAAGCATCGAGCTTCGAGCTATGCCGTCCCAAGGGCCGGACCACAAGGCCCATAGGAAGGACGGACTTGCCCGGCGCTCGACGCCGGGTTTTTTGTTGCCTCGAAGATTTTGAATCGCAGCGCTGGCTCCAAATCAGCTCTGCGCTCCGCCGGGAGCGGAGACGTTCCGATCGGCAGTGGATGAACGGAACGAGGTTCTTTGACAACTGAAGGAAGTAGGCATTCCGATAGTGGGCAGCACGATTTGTGTGGCCTGTTATCGGAAAACCGCAAGTTTTGCTCGAGAGTAGCGCAATGTGGAAAGGTGAACTTGTCCGCATGCGTTGCGTAGCCGTAGCTCGCCAGATCGACACACCGTGCCAATCTAAACTCGATCTAAGTTGTTGAAAATAAACGACAGAGGTCAGTCCAGATCGACACACTTCGATAGGGCAGTTAAGGCGCGCAGCCATCTGAATACTTCGCTAGTTGCGGATTGCAAGACCGCCGCTAGCGGCAATTCGGAATTTCGATTTCGCAAGGGATCGAGACGTGTTGGGTAAGTTTTATGGTCAAGCTACTAAGGGCGTACGGTGGATGCCTTGGCGCCAACAGGCGATGAAGGACGTGGTAAGCTGCGATAAGCTTCGGGGAGCCGCAAACAGGCCTTGATCCGGAGATTTCCGAATGGGGAAACCCCTTCTGGTAAAACCAGATGACGGCCCGCTGAATCCATAGGCGGGTGCGAGCCAACCCAGGGAAGTGAACCATCTCAGTACCTGGAGGAAAATAAATCAATTGAGATTCCGAGAGTAGCGGCGAGCGAAATCGGAATAGCCCAAACTTCGGTATTTATACCGGAGGGTTGTAGGACCGCGTGAGTAGAGTTATCAATCCGGAGGCTAGGTGAACCCGCTGGAAAGCGGGGCCATAGAATGTGAAAGCCATGTAGCCGAAAGCTTACCGGACTCGAAGCGGTATCCTGAGTACCACGAGGCACGAGGAACCTCGTGGGAATCTGGGGAGACCACTCTCCAAGGCTAAATACTCGTTGGCGACCGATAGTGAACTAGTACCGTGAGGGAAAGGCGAAAAGCACCCCTGCGAGGGGAGTGAAATAGAACCTGAAACCGTATGCCTACAAGCAGTCGGAGGGCTATGTCCCGGCTTCGGCCGGGAAAATGCCTGACGGCGTGCCTCTTGCTTAATGAGCCGGCTAGTTATTCTCACAGGCAAGGTTAAGCGTAAGCGAGCCGCAGCGAAAGCGAGTCCGAATAGGGCG
>JASHPG010000220.1 GCA_030038275.1 Candidatus Acidiferrales bacterium
TGATCGTGAAGTCGCGCCGCTTCACATCTTCTTGCGCGGACGACGTGTACACCACCCGATCTGGATGCCGCCCATCGGAATAGCCGATGTCCGAGCGGAACGTCGCCACTTCCACTTGCGACGAATCCGCTTCGCGCTCATCTCCAAGCACGATGATCACGCCGAACTGGGCGCCAACCGCCAGGCTGTGGGAAAAAAGCTGCTGCACGCGCTCCGGCGTCGCGTCCGTTGACACGTCGTAGTCCGCGGGTTCTCGTCCGAGCAAAATATCCCGCACGCATCCGCCCACCAGGAACGCCTGATGCCCCGCGTCGCGCAACCGGCGACAGATTTTCTCGGCTAGCTGGCGCGCGGCGTTCATTCTGGCCGCCTGACTTCGCGCCGTCCGCAGTTCCCGAGAGAACCGCCCAGCTGCACTTTCTCGAATCCAAACTTATCGCGCAGGCGATCGGCCGCTTGCGCCAACCGTTCGAGTTTTTCGCGCCGCCCCGGATCGAGCAGATCCATTTGTCCCGCGCCATGAGAAAATGAAGAAAGCGCCACGCCCACCAGCCGCAGCGTCGCGGCGCCATCCCACGCGCGCGAAAAAAGCTCCGTCACCGCCTTCAAAAACACCGGATCCAGATCTGACGGCTCGCCAAGCGAGTGGCTGCGCGTAATCGTTTTGAAATTTGCATAGCGAAGCGTGAGCGTCACTGTTTGCGCGTGCAGTCCCGCGTCGCGCAGCCGTTTCCCGGCTTTTTGGCACAAAAGACTCAACGTGGAATGCAACTCCTGCCGGTCGCTCGTATCCTCCCCGAAAGTGCGGTTATGCGAAATTGATTTCGGTTCCGCATCCACAAAAAACTCGTACGAATCGATGCCCCACGCCTTCCGGTGAAGCGCAGTGCCCCATCTTCCAAACTCTCGCTCCAGCCCCTCAAGTGGAATCTCCTGCAGTTGCGCCACTGTTTCCATGCCTAGCGTCTTTAGCGCCCCTTCGGTCACACGCCCTATTCCCGGAATTTTGCGCACCGCAAGCGGCGCCAGGAATGCCGCCTCACTGCCCGCCGGAACCCACACCAGGCCGCGCGGTTTTGCCTGGTCGCTTGCGACCTTCGCAACCAGCCGCGTCGCGCCCAGTCCTCCTGAGCACGGCAACCCGGTCGTCGCCGTGATTTCCCGCAACAGCTTGTCCGCTGCGCGAAGCGCTGGCCCGTGCATCCGCTCCGTGCCCGTTAAATCGAGATACGCTTCGTCGATCGAGGCCATTTCTACAACCGGCGAATATCTCGCAAGCACCGCCGCCACGCGGTCGCTCCACTGTCCGTAAAGCTCATGATGTCCATCGAGGAAAACCCCGTCAGGGCAAAGCTTCGCGGCTGTTCGGAGCGGCATTGCCGATTGGACGCCAAACCGTCGTGCTTCGTAGCTCGCCGAAGTGACTACCCCGCGCTGATCCCGCTGCCCTCCTACAATCACCGGCAGTCCCTTCAGTTCGGGCCGCGCGAGCAGCTCCACGGACACGAAAAACGCGTCCATATCGACGTGCAAAATTGTGGCGCTGGATTCCGGCGAAGCGGCCGGAAGAGCTTCCTGCTTGGCGCGGAACTGAGCCAGCTTCGGCATCGGACTTCGGACTAGCCTACTACTCGGAAGGAGATTGGTCGTCAGGAATTCGCTTGCGGCTTCCCCACTCGCTCGGCGGCGATCACCCGTGGTATCCCCGCCAGGTCGTCGGTCACGCTCACATTCGCCCATTCGCGTTGGCGCGAAAGTGTCGCGCGAACTACATCGCCGCAATCGTAGCCCAATTCCAGCACCAGGATTCCTCGCGCCGCCAGAAGTTCCACCGCTTGTTCTGTGAGCCGCTCGTACATTTCGATGCCTGTTGGCCCTCCAAAGAGGGCCGCCGCGGGTTCATGATCGCGCACTTCGCGCGGAAGCTCCGCCGCCTCATTTCTCGCCACGTAGGGCGGATTGCTCACGATCGCGTCAAAAAGCCCCGTCGTTTCAGTTTCGTTTGACGCACGGTTTCGCTCCAGCAGCGCGCCCAGCAGATCGGTCTGAATGAACTCGATGCGATCTGCCACTCCGTGCCGCGCGGCGTTCCGCTGCGCCACCGCCAGCGCATCGCTCGAAATATCCGTGGCCACAATCTTCGCGTGCGGCAATTCGCGTGCCAGCGTCACGGCGATGCATCCCGAACCCGTGCCGACATCCACGATTCGCAGCATCCGATTCGGTGCTCCGGTGCGCATGTTGATTTTGATTCCCCGCTCCTCGCCCAGCCGTTCGAGCGTCACCTCAATCAAGTGCTCCGTCTCGGGCCGCGGAATCAGCACCGCCGGCGTGACCTCAAATTCGAGCCCCCAAAATTCTTGCTTTCCGGTCAGGTATTGCGTTGGCTCGCCCGCCGCTCGCCTTTCCAGCAACTCGAAATACCGGTCCGCTTCGGCGGCCGGGAGCGCTGCCTCAGGATGTGCGTAAATCCACGCGCGATCCCGCCCTAGAACGTGCATCAACAGCAACTCCGCCGCGAGCGTTGAGGACGGCACACCCGCCGAACGCAGTCGCGCCAGCCCGTTCTTTAGAGCGGCTCGAACGTCCGCCACGTCATTCTGCCTTGTGATTGTCATGCCGTGAGTTCGCATTCAGCTCGGCGCGACCAGAAGCTCGCGCCGCGAACCTGCTTTGCTTCGAGAAACTTTACGCCGCGTCGGCGTCCAGCTCGCCTTTCAGCCGCTCGGCCTCAAAGTGCGTCACCAGCGCATCCACCAGCGGACCTAGCCTGCCGTCGATCACCTGATCCAGTTGGTGCAGCGTGAAGTTGATCCGGTGATCGGTCACGCGATTCTGCGGAAAATTATACGTGCGGATTTTTTCGGAGCGGTCGCCCGTCTTGATCTGCCCGCGCCGTTCGGCCGCAATTTGCGCGTGCTGTTTCTCCTGCTCCATCTCATACAAACGCGCGCGAAGCACGCGCATCGCTTTCGCGCGATTCTTGATCTGCGATTTTTCGTCCTGTTGCGACACAACCAGCCCGCTGGGAATATGCGTGATGCGCACCGCTGAGTACGTCGTGTTCACCGACTGCCCTCCCGGCCCCGAGGAGCAGAAAGTGTCGATGCGCAGGTCCTTCGCGTCTATTTTGATGTCGATCTCGTCCGCTTCCGGCAACACGGCCACCGTTGCCGCTGACGTGTGAATCCGCCCCTGCTGC
>JASHPG010000221.1 GCA_030038275.1 Candidatus Acidiferrales bacterium
TCGACAAATTCGACTCCCATGCCTTTGGTCGAAACATTGCGAACCACTGCCCGGGCGCGAATTTCGCCTTCAGGGACGGAAAGCAAGATGGTGACCGCAGAGCCAACGGCGGATGGATGGTCCGTAGTGACGAACAGGCCTCCCAAGTTCAGGTCGAGTACGCGCGACACTTCCTGGCGGCCGCCGTCCTGCCACGCCACCCAGACTCCTTTAGGCGTCGCGATGCGGGAGTAGCGGCGGCCGGGTTTGTTTGTCGAATCAGGCATGTAGTCCTTGATTTTTTTGAGGCTCAATTGTAGTGGAAGTTCTTAGCTTGGTGAATGGCGCTGGCTCGCCGGATATCGTAACCGCATTGTGCCAGCAAGGGCTTCGGCTGGAATCCCCGATTAAACAATCGGTTGCCGTGACGGTTATCCGTGATGTCGCCGCGTACTTCCGCTTGAATCGGGGTCGAAATACACCAACGTCATGGGCAGAACGGAAAACCGGCGGCATCGGTCCTCATGCGCTTTTCCTGCGATGCGGCCATTCGGGTTGGGAATCGGCGCTAGTCGTCTTTATGGTTCGCGACGACAGCCGCTCGACTCTAGCCATGAGCCCTTGCGCGTCGAACGGCGCACGAACCTTGGCGTCGTTATCGAAATAGACGTACACGTCGCGCTTGGGTAGATTGGGGCCCGGCTTATCGATCGCGCGCTCGGCATCCTTCGGCTCGCCGCCGCGCGCCCATGCCACTACTCGCTCCGCCCATGTGTCTAGCGCCTTGTCGTCATAGCCGCTGGCATAGAGCTGTTCCGAGCCGTGCAAGCGGCAATAGATGAAATCGGACGTGAGATCCATGAGGCGAGGCCATTCCACGGTGTCCGCGCAAACGAGAGCAACTCCGTACGCGCGCAGCAACTCGACAAATTCGGGCGCGACGAAACTGCGATTACGGATTTCCAGGCTATGCCGCAACGCGCGATTTTCAGCCGATTTCATCCACGCCCGTCCGCTAACGCGCTTATCGTGGCGGCGTGCCAGCGCCCGGGCCGCTTCGGTATCGCGCGGCAGCAATTTGAAGAAGTTCTCGATTCGCTTCGCGTCAAATTTGAAATTTGGCGGAAGCTGCCAGAGAAATGGCCCGAGCTTTGGCCCAAGCCGCAAAATGCCGGAGGCGAAGAAATTGGCCAGCGGCGCGCGGATTTCCTTGAGCCGCCGCACGTGGGTAATGAACCGCGAGCCCTTCACCGCGAAAACGAAGTCATCGGGCGTGGCCTCGGCCCATTTGGCGAAAGTTCCCGGGCGCTGGAGAGAATAAAACGTCCCGTTGATTTCGATCGAGCGGAAAACGCGCGCCGCGTATGCGAGTTCGCCTTTGTGCGGCAGGTTTTCCGGATAGAACTTGCCGCGCCAGCCGGCGTAGGTCCAGCCGGAAATTCCGATTCGTACTTCTCCAGTCGTCGGCACGCCGAATCTCCGTCAGAAATGAAGCCCGCTGCCGCCGAACGAGCTAATGGCCCCGCGCGCGAATTGCCTTCGCGATCTTCTTCAAATCCGCTACGAATCTCTCCATCTCTTCGTGACGAGCGGCTTCGTCCGGTGCGCGCAGGATGGCCGAAGGATGAATCGTGGCCGTCACGCGCGGCGCAAGCGACGACTCGACGAATTCTCCGCGATGCTTCGTCACGCGGAAATCCTTGCCCAAAAGAGCCTGCGCGGCGGTAGCGCCGAGGCAAACGATCACGTCCGGCTTGAGCCGCGATATTTCCGCGTCGAGCCAGGGCCGGCAAGCGACGATTTCGGTGGCGCGCGGCTTCTTGTGAATGCGCCTTTTGCCGCGTTCTTCCCAGTTGAAGTGCTTCACGGCGTTCGTGACGTAAACCATGCTGCGGTCGATTCCCGCTTCCGCAAGCGCTTGATCCAATAGGTTACCGGCGGGTCCCACGAACGGCTTTCCCGCGCGGTCTTCGCGATCGCCCGGTACTTCGCCGATGAACATCACTTTTGAATCCGGCCTGCCTTCGCCGAACACGGTTTGTGTGGCGCGCTTCCATAGGTCGCAGGCTTTGCAATTTTCCGCGAGCTTTGCAAGGCCCGTTAGGCTGGGAGTTGTCGCGATCTTCTTCTGCGCGGGATCGTTCAGTTGGTCAGGGGATCTTTTCGGCGGCTGAATTTCACGGTCGCGCGGCGGCATACCAATTCGATGCCTGTCGGGAAGCCGATGTAGCGGCGCCTGAACAGCGTGCTGCGCGCAAGCTGGCGGCTAAAGGCTCTTAGCGGCAGCCGTAGGTTTGGAGCTCGTGGATCTTTTCATCCGCGCCGGGCACGTTTGCGGCGAGCGCCGCATTTAGCAAGACTTCGGCTTGCTGGCAGTTTCTGTGCACAGCGCCTTGTCCACGCAGATATAAGCTGCCCAGCACGAGTTCGGCTTGTGTGTTGCCTTTACCGACTGCCGACCAGAGCAGTTCGGCTGCGACGGCGCTGTCTTGCGAATCGGGATTGCTCAGATATTGAAGCGCTTGTTTCAAGTCTGCCGCTCCATTGTCTATTGCCGAGCTTGCCGGCTTGGCCGCTTGCGGGGTGAGCGAAGCGATCGAACCGGCGTGTGGATGTGAATCACGCATGGGCGGTGCGGCCGCGCCAGCGGTTCCATTGTGCTTTGTTACCTGCGTCGAATTCAAAGCATTTGCGGCGCCGCCAGCACTCGCGATCGATTGCTGCGCGATTTGCGAAGCCGCGACCGGCGGCACGGCAGCAGCTGAGTTTGCGGCGCTTGGCACTTGAGGCACATTGGGCGGCACAGGATGTTGCGAGGTGCTAACGGCAGTGCGCGGCGGAACATTTCCCGCCGGATTTGTGGCCGCAGCGTTCGGCGCAGGCGGCGAGGAAAGAGAATCAGCGGTTCCGGTTCCAGCCGACGGCACAGTTGCTGTCCCAGTGTTTGCAATTGGCGAAGCGGCTGGCGTGGTGGTTGCTTGCGGAGCTGCGCCGCCAATTTGCCGCCCGAGGCGAATCAGCATGTCTCCAACCTCGCGCTTGCCGGCAAAGTAGTACGAGCCGCCGGCGATCACGATGCAGAGCGCGATAATGACGCAGGCAATGAGGACGTTCCGTCCGGTGCGCGAAGGTTCTGGCGGTAGCTCCCATTCGGATACGAAAATCGGACCGTGCGAACCGAGCAGCGAGTCCGACTGCCTAGCAAAAGGGTTAGCAGGAGGCGCGCTAATTGGCGGAGGCTCGGGCTGGCCAATTGTCTGAGACTCTGGCACGTCGCCATGGCTCGATGAGCCGGGAGATGGAATTGCGGCTGGCTCGGGATTTGGCGTCTGAACCGCATTTCCTGAGGCCGCCGAAGAAGGTTCGGGAGTAAGAGTTGGCTCCGGTTCCGGCTGCGCAGCCGGGATTTGTTCGTTTTCTGGAGCCGGCTCAAGATATTTGCGCTGCCATTCGCTGAATATGGCGATGCTTTCGGCCGGCACGTTTAGGCGCAAGCCTCCGCGCTTGCGAGTGGAGTCGAGCCAGGCGATCTGGCCGGAGAGATCGACATCGGCAAATCCCGGCACTGAAAGCCGGAATGTCAAAGATTCGTTGGGATGAAGCGGGTCGGCAGCTTGGAAGCCGAATCCTTCGGCGGACGCATCGAGAGCGATAGCGCCGTTTCCCGTTTGAAAATGCAAATATATGATTTCGTTACCCGCGACTTTGGTGCGGGCAGATTTTCGCCGCGTTTCAGTACTCACGGTGTTTAGCAAGCCCAGCCTCCCGCGCGGAGCGTCTTAGATTCCGGCGTTGCCATCGAGCCGTTAACTCCACGCAATCAATGCAGGACCCATGCCAGGCTGGGGAATGCTCACTTTCAGGGTAGTCCAACCCGTATCGCGCTGCAATTAGACGATAACCCAGCCCATGCGCCTTAGATGCCGCGAGGGCTGACGTGTGTCGCTCGCCGCAAATCCGGTTTGGCGAAGTACCTTTGTGAGTTCTGATTTTGCAGCATGACGCGAGGCGCGGATTTTGCCGGCCGGTTACCGATAGTGATTTGGTGTAACGTAGAAAGCCGGCAGCGCGGCGACAAGAGAGCAAGCAGCCACTACCGTCGAGACAGCGGCACGCAGCAATCATGCCGCGAGTAGTTCGATCTAGCCCGGGCGGCGGAGCGCAACGAATTCGCGCGCACGCTGAGTTTCTCCACATAGGACTTTGATGGCGTCTTCGATTCCCATGGATTCGCCGGCGTTGGGCTCCAGCGCCGAGCGCTGGCTGGTGGCCGCCGCGGTGATGGCCAGCGCGATGATGGAGCTGATCGACACGGCGGCGGTGAATGTCAGCTTGCCGTACATCGGCGGAAGCCTGGCGGCCACCGCGCGAGAAGCGACATGGGTGCTCACTTCGTACCTGATATCGAACGCGGTGGTGCTGCCGCTCGCAGGATGGCTGGCGAATTATTTTGGGCGCAAGCGCCTGCTGATGGGAGCTGTGACGGGGTTCACCATTGCGAGCGTGCTGTGCGGACTCGCGCCGACGCTGCCGCTGCTGATCATGTTTCGCGTGATCCAAGGCGCGGCGGGAGGCTCGCTGCAACCGGCGACGCGGGCGATCCTGCTGGAAACCTTCCCGCGGGAAGAGCGCGGGCACGCCATGGCGATTTTCGGCGTGGGCATCGTGGTGGCGCCGATTCTGGCGCCAGTGCTGGGCGGATGGTTGACGACGGATTATTCGTGGCGATGGATTTTCTTTATCAACATTCCCGTGTGCATCGTTGGCCTGATCATGCTGCAACTTTTCGTCCACGATCCGGCGTACATCCGGCGCGGAACGCTGCGGATGGACTACTGGGGCCTGGGGCTGCTGGCAACAGGCATCGCGGCGCTGCAGATCATGCTGGACAAGGGCCAGGAGGATGATTGGTTCACCTCGCATTTCATCGTGACGCTGACGGTGATCGCGGTGGTGTGCCTGACGTCGTTCGTGATCCTGGAGCTGCGCTCGGAGCAGCCGCTGGTGCATTTCCGGCTGCTGAAATACCGGACGTTCGCGACTGGGACGATCATTTCGGCGACCCTGGGATTCGTGCTGTACGGAAGCATCGTGCTGATTCCGCTTTTCATGCAAGAGCTGCTGGGATTCCCGGCGATCACCGCGGGTTTCTGGAATTCGCCGCGAGGAATTGCCACGCTGATTCTGATGCCGGTAGCGGGACTGCTGATCGACCGCGGGTGGGACATGCGCGGAATGATTTTCGTTGGAATGCTGGTATCGGTGGCCGGCGTTTTCACGTTTTCCCTGTTGAATTTGAACGCCGGGCCGTGGAATTTCGTCTGGCCGGAAGTGCTGATGGGCGGCGGACTTTCGATCGTGTTTCCGCCGCTGGCGACCATCAGCGTGGACCCAATTCCGACGCACGAAATGGGATACGCGACGAGCGTTATTTCCTCGCTGCGAAACATTGGGGCAAGCATCGGGATTTCCATCGTGACCACGGAACTGGCGCGCAACAGGCAGGCCGATCAGAACGTGCTCGCCGCACATGTAACTCCCGGCAGCCCCGTCTTGCAAAACGTGCTGAACGGGATGAAGGCATATTTCATGCAGCACGGGTCAGGGCCCATACACGCAACGCAGCAAGCGCTCGCGCTTATCTATAACGAACTGCTGCAGCAGACCGCCGTGATGAGCTACCTGCACGGATTCCGGCTTTTGGCAATCGTGTTCGCGTTGGTTGCGCCGCTGGCATGGATCATGAAACCAGCAGGGCCGAAGGATCAGCCTGAAGGCGCAAGCGGGCATTAGAGAGCCTCGATGCGGCGCTGCAAGTCGGCGGCGATTTCGCGCGGATCGCGATCGGGCGCGTAGCGGACCGGCTCACCGATGGTGACGCGCACCTCGCCGGGCTTCGCATAGCGCCTGTGGCGCTGCTTCGGGCCGTAAGCTCCATCCAGGCGCATCGGAATCACCGGCAGGTTCAGGCGCGTAGCCAGCAAACCGATGCCGGCACGAAATGGCGCGATCCGGCCATCCTTGGTTGTGGCGCCTTCAGGAAAAATCAGGATATTCCAGCCGCGATCCGCGAGATCACCGGCAAAAGAAAAGCTGCGCAGGAACGCGGATTCGCGCGGGAGCGGGAATACGTTGAAGAGGGCAACGACGAGAGTGTAGCCGAGGCGCTGACCGACCCGAGAAAGCCAGCTAAGGGATTTCGGTGGATGGAGCATGCCGCCGAGGCGTTCACCCCCCATCGCGGTGGCGAGACGATGGCGGAGACGCGGCGGAAGCGCGGCGAGAATCCAGCCGATGTCGATGTCCGTGACGTGGTTTGAAACAACAATCGCGGGACCAGCAAAGCCGCGGAGATTTTGGCGCCCTTTCACGCGAGGAGCCGCAAGCAGGTAAGTGGCGGGCCAAACCAGCAGGTAATAGGCGGCGAGGCGCAATGCCGTGGCGAAGAGATTCTGCGGCCAGCGGGGAAAAACGTAATCGGAAGGCGCGGATTGCGGCTCGCGTATGAGTTTCTCAAGCTGCTCGATGCTGGATGCCTGAGTGAAATTCACTTCGTTCAGATCGACCTGGTAGCGGTCCTCCAACGCGCTCATCAATTCGACGCGATCCAGAGAGCTCATTTGGGCGATAGCGGCGCGAGCGGCATCCGGAGAATTTGAATCCAAAGCGCGGCCGGTAACGCGGGCGACGAACTCGGCGACAGGGCTCGCCGCTGTTTGCGGTTGAGCCGCGGCAGAACCAGCTCCGAAGCGCGCGACGGCGGCCTCGTGGATTCGCGAGAGGACCGGCTTTTGCGTTGGAGTGCGTGGAAAATCGGGACCGGGCCATTCGAACCAGTGTCGAATGCGCTGATATTCCGCTAGCGAGCGATTGGCGTTATCGATGATGGCAGCGGCGTCCGAGCCAGAGCCATCGAGCAGCAGAGCGGCGCATGGCTCTTCGTTTCCGTCCCGCGCAAGGCCGATAACAACGCAATCGCGCACGCCTTTCTGACGGCGAAGCGCTTCCTCCAAATCGTCTGGAAAGACCTTCATGCCGGCGGGCGTGACGATGACATTTTTCTGGCGGCCCTTGAAATAGACGTGGCCATCGCCGCCGACTTCGGCGAGGTCGCCAGTATGGAACCAGCCGTCCTCGCCGCCGACGGGCTGGAGTTGGTCGCCCTGACGGTAAGATTTGGCGATGTTCTCTCCGCGGACCAAAATTTCGCCGCTTTCGGAGATTTTAATTTCCGAGCCGGGAAACGCTTTTCCGATGGAGCCTTTGCCGAGGCGAAACGGATGATTGAGGGTGATGAGCGAGGCGGTTTCCGTCATGCCATAGCCTTGAATGACCGCGTAGCCGAGCCGATTCCAGAAAGTTTCGACGGCTGACGGGAGCGTGGCGCCGCCGGAGATGATGGCCCAGAATTTCCATCCGAACTGGCGGCGGATCTTGCGGAAAATCCACCAGCGGCGGAGGAAGTGTTTGCCTTCGGAAGACTCGAAGCGGCGGCGAAATTTGCCGATTTCGCCCGCGGCTTCGATACCGCGCTCGATTTCACGCTGGAGCGATTCGATTACGCGCGGCACGGACACGAGGACGGAGACACGCTCCCGGCGAATCGTGTCGATCAATTCGGAAGGCTTCAGCGTGTCCACGAAAACGACCGTGCCGCCGAGAAGCGGCGGGATGAAGACGCCCATCATCTGGCCGAAAACGTGACTGAGCGGCAGGAGATTGAGAAAGCGCAGCGGGTGCACGAAGCGTTCGTAGCGAAGATACTTGCGAATTTCGCGTTCGAGGGGCTCGATATTGGCGAGGACGTTGCCATGGGAAATGACGACGCCGCGAGGCTCGGCGGTAGTGCCGGAGGTGAAAATGATTTCGAGCGTATCGTCGCGCATGAGAACGGGAGAAGCGTACGGCGCCGCGGAATGGCGCGCGATGATTTCCGAAAGAGATTCGAGATCGAGAGATGGGATTTGTGATTGAAGGATGTCGACGCCGCGCGAACGGACGATGAGTTTAGCGCTGACGTCGCGGGCGACACGAGCGGCAAAGTCTTCCGTGGAGACTTGGTCGATAGGGACGGCAACAGCGCCGTGCAGCACGCAGCCGAAGAACGCGGCGATCCAGGCGGGCGACGGTTCGCCCCAGAGAAGCACGGCGCCGGATTTGGAAATGCCGCGCGATTCGAGTTCACGAGCAAAACGGCGAGCATCGTGGAGGATTTCGCCGTAGGAGGCGCGCTCCATGCGATAACCACGGCGCTGCGCGGTGAAGATCTCATCGCGACGAATATCGAATTCGCGGAGGAATTCGACGAGAGATTGACGAGGAGCGCGGTTTGGTGCGTCTGGCATTCGAGACGTAACGATTGTTTGTCGATTCCGGTATCGAAAAGCAAGCGAAAGAATTCTGGACGTGGAGTGTCTCGGGTAGAGGCATGCTCGATCTTTTGTTTTCAACAAGTTAGATGTGTTTCTACTCGATTGGTGTCTCGGGTAGGTTCTGGAGGCTAGAGGCTCGAGGTTGGAAGTTAGAGTGCAAAACCCCGCATCAGAAGATGCACCGGGACGTTCCGCCCTTTGAAAAGGATGCCTCTTTGTTTTCTGGAACTTACGTGTGTGCAAGGTTGAATGGCTGTTCCGCCCTTGACGGCGGGGCAAAAGCGAAAGAGAAGCGAACGGTACGGGCATTTCGCGCGTAATGGGCGACGGCGCTATCGATCTTCGCGCGCCATTCATCTCGTCGGCTCCTTTCCTCCGCCTTTGCCTTCAGCTACATCGCGATAGGGTCTCCCCTACGGACACACGTGCCACGTGTTCTGCCCGTCGGCCTTTTGAAATCATCTTGTCCGCCCACGGCAGTTCCGGAGCGAGCAAGAAAAACGAGATATGTTAGCACACTGGTAAACTGATTTCAATAGGAAAGATTTACACGATGCGCCAACGTTTTGTGTGAAGTCGGCGAGGGGTTTGCACTCCCAGGGAGCAAGAAATTCAACCGGCAGTCCAGTTCCGGGTCCCCGGAGCCTGGCTTGAGCCGGCGCTCTCGCCGAGCGAGCTTCCACTGACGGAAGGCGCGCTCGGCCGCCGCTTCAGCACGAGTGAGATGGGGCGCCCGGGCAAGCTCCTGCGATGCAAAAGCGGGAGCAAGGCTCCGAGAGGCTAGGCCAAACTAATCGGCGCGGGCGGAGTTTGCGCCGCTCGCACCCGAGCTTGGAGCAGGGAAGGCGCGGCGCTTCGTAAAGGGCAAAAGCATCGGCACCTGCCGCCGGTACTGGCGGTATGTGTCGCCAAAGAACGAAACGAGGTCTCGCTCTTCGAGCTGGATAGCTACGAGCATATAGCCGGTTGTGGCGAGGGCGAAAAGCAGATGGCCTGCCGTCATGGTAGGCGCGGCCCAAAAGGCGATGAGAAATCCAAGATAGATCGGGTGCCGAACGTGCTGATATAAGGCTGGGTTCCTGAAACCGATCGCCGTGTAAGGCTTCCCGCCAACGAATAGGCCGACTTGGCGCAATCCAAATAGATCCGCGTGGCTAACCAAGAACGTGGCGAGAAGAACCGTGAGCCAGCCGATGGCGAACAGCGCTTCGAGAATTATTTTTCCAGTAGAACTCTGCACGCTCCAGACGGTTTCGTTCATGGGGCGCCATTGCCAGTAGAGCAGCAGGAGGCAGAGGCTGGCGAAAAGAACGTAGGTACTGCGCTCGACAGGCTTGGGAACGAGCTTCGTCCAAACGCGCTTAAAGCCCTGGCGGGCCATAACGCTGTGCTGGACGGCAAAGAGACTGAGCAAGAGCACGTCGATGATAAGCGCCGGCAGTGAGAAAGCGCCCGCGCCTGAGTCAATGGATTTCGGCACGAGGAAGTTCCCGAGGAACCCGATCGCGTAAAGGAACGTGCCGAAGAAAATCACATACACGACAAAGGCGTAAATCACGGCGGCGGCCTTGGCCATGGCGATGCCTCCTTGAGTGGACGTTCGGAACCGTAGAAGGAAACTGCCAATGAATCCGACGCAAAGAAGGAATGCGCCATTCGGTCCGGCGGAGGCGATTGCGCAGCACGCCGAGCCTTAATATGGGGGGACGATACTTTCATTGTCCAGAAACGTCAAGACGGAACATCCGCGCGTTCGAAGTGGCAGTAGTACCACCTTTCCCGTTTGGGGGATCGGCACTCGGAGTGCCGCTAAAATTATTGGATTTGGCCGCGGATTGCACCGGCGGGATGTTGAGCGGTATGGACGTTGACGTAGGCGTCGCCGTTTTTAATGTCTTGCACCAAGTCGTCGATCGTTTTGCCCTTCAGCGGACCTTGGAGCTGCCCAGCGGTGATGACGCCGGTGGCGAGCTCACCTGTGAATTTTCCGTTTTTCACTTGAGCCGGCGGATGAGATGGATAGAGCCATACGGCAACCGGACCTTCCTGGCCAGCGGCGCCGATGTGGATGTGAGCCATGGAGACATTCTCCATATCGGCGACATAGAGGCGAAATCTGAGGGTCTTGCCGGATTTGCTGAGGGTGAAGGTGGCGGCGCCGTGGGCGGACGTGTCGATGGGCGGCGACTGATTTTTGCCGGAGAGAGAGGCGTGAAAGATTGTGGCACCAGTGGCGGAAACAAGGGGAATGAAGAGGAACAAGAAGGCAACGAGAACGATCGATCGGCGGACCAGTTTCATCGGAGATTACCTCTATTGGGTTTGACACACGGCTGGGGCGGAAGGATACAGGCGTCAAATCCGCGCTTGACCACCTGGGCAAAGCATGCGTGCCGCTAAGCAGCGGCGGAGGTGCAGAGGGCAACAGGGAAGCGCTGGAAGAGGTCCGCGGCACGAAGAATGAGGGTGCGGCCCCGTTTCAGGGCGCGAACGGTCTCGCCGGTGATCACGTTACGCCATTCGGTGGGAGCACCGGGCGGGAGTCCGATCGAGGCGGTGGCCCAAACGGTGCGGCCCAGGGGCATTTCTTCAGGCTCGACGAGGCGGGAAGACAGGCGAGGAGCGGCTGCGACGACCCATTCGCTATTGCGGCGGCGAGCGAAGGAGAAAAGATTGTCCTTTTGGCGGCCGAAAGTTTCGAGGGGAAGATACTCGCCGCACTCAAAGATCTCGCGACGATCGTGGCGGAAGGTCAGCGCGCGCCAAGTGAGATACAGCTTGATGCGGCCGTCGGTCCAGCTCGCTAAAAGATTGTCGAGTAATGTTTCGCGTCCATCGTGATCGAGGTGCTTGAGCTCGTCCAACAAGCGACGGCGAAGGGGAAAATCCACAGGCCGGCGGTTATCGGGATCGACGAGATTGAGATCCCAGAGTTCTTCGCCCTGATAAAAATCCGGCAGGCCGGGCGAAGCGATTTTCAGGAGAACTTGCGACAGGGAATTCAGGCAGCCGTAGAACGCGACTTTCTTTTGCAATGCAAGAAATTCCGGAAGAAAGCCGGAGGAGAGATCGCCATCGAAGATCGCGTCGATATAGCCGAGCAGAGCCGATTCGTAATCGGTGTTGGGCTCGAACCAGTTCGTGTGGAGTTTGGCTTCGCGAACGGCTTTCGTGAAAAACGATTTGAGGCGCTCGCGAAAAGCCGGGAGTTCGTCGGAGGAAACGGGCCAGGCGCCGAGCATCGTTTGATAGAGGAGCGATTCTTCGCCGGGATCGGGAGCGAAAGTTCCGTTGACGAGTTTGCGATGCGGGGCGTTGGCGCGGCGCGCGCGGCGAAAGAAGCGCTCCCATTCGCGCGGAAGCTCGGAGAGGACGTTGACGCGGGCGCGGACGTCGGCGCCGCGCTTCGTGTCGTGCGTGGAGGTGGTGTTCATGGTGCGTGGCCAGTGAAGTCGGCGGTAGGAATTGAATTCATGGAGCGCGGAGACGCCGAGCGGAAAGGATTCGCGCATCGGATCGCCGCCGACGTCGGCGAGGGAGATGAGGCTGTTGTGGATGTAGGCAGCGGTGTCTTCAAGGCCCTTGGCCATCACCGGCCCGGTGAATTGCTGCCAGCGCATGATGAATTGAAGATACGAGGCGCGAAGTTGCGGGGCGTACGCGGGCGGCTCGAGGAACAGCACCTGGTGGAGAAAGGCGAAGGATGCGTCGCTGATTTGCCCGGCTGAAATGCGTCCGCGAGCGAGCGTCAAAGCGCGGTGCAGAAATTCGCGGTCGCGCCCGGAAATTTCGGCGCTACGGATGTATGTACGATAGACGGGGAGGCAAGCGGTGACGACTTTCAGCAGCTCGATCAGCTCCGCGAGGGGCAAGTCGCGAGCTTTGCGATCGTCCGCGGCGAGCACTCCCAAGCGGTGGCCGAGCGAGTGAACTTCGCGGGCGAAAAGGGTCTCCATCACGAGCATGTTGCCCTTGTAGCTCGTCTCGGAGAAGGGAACCGGGGAGCGATTCGCGCGCGAGTAGGCTTCTTCGATGTCGTTGAGGCCGGCAGGATCGATGAATAACGCGTTCACGGCATTCAGAAAATCGTAGCCGGTGGTGCCGGAGACCGGCCAATCATCGGGTAGGTGCTCGCGTCCGCCAAGAATCTTTTCGACAATGACGTACAGCGGCTGAGGCGAAGACGTATCTTCTGCAACAGCCGACGATTGCAACTGCGTTAGATAGGCGCGCGGGTCGAAAAGGCCGTCGACGTGATCGATGCGCAGACCGGTTACGCGGCCATCGCGGACGAGCTGAAAAATCGCGTGATGGCGGTCGGCAAAGACGGCAGGGTCTTCGACACGGACGGCAACAAATTCGTTGAGGCCGAAAAATCGGCGGTAGTTGACCTCTTCGAGGCCGATTTTCCAGTGAGCGAGGCGATAGGGCTGCGAGGAGAGAATGCGATCGAGCTGGAGCAACGTGGAGGGGCTTTCGCGCGACCCGTTGATGCTGCGGATCACTGCGTCGGCGGCCTGGCGAATTTCCGGCGCGGATTGGCAGAGCTGCCAGAGACGTTGTTTGATAGCGGCAGAATCGGCGATTCGGCGCTGGCGTTCTTCGGCGCCGGTGTGCCAATACGGCGGGATATCGCGGACAAGTTCGAGGAGTTCAGAGATGGCGCGGGATTGTTCGGGGCCGGCGGATTGCTTTTGCTCTATCAGCTCGGCGATGCCGACGATCACCGGCTCGTAAGACTTGGGATCGAGCGGGAAACGGTGATCGAAATATTGGATGAAGAAACCGGAATCATCAAGGCGCAGCGCGAGTTCGCAATTTTCGAGGACATTGCCGTAGAGGTCGCCGAGCAAGGGAAGGAGAACGCGATTGTCTTGCAGGAACGCCGCTTTGGCGACGGCAGGGTGCCAGTCGATATCGAAGTAGTCGGCGTAGCGGGAGCTGGGACCATTTTCAAGGACATCCATCCACCAGGGATTTTCGTGGCTGGCGGCCATGTGATTGGGAACGATGTCGAGAAGCAGGCCCATCGAATAGCTTTTCAGGCGCGCGGAGAGATCGTCGAAATCACGTTCCGTGCCGAGTTCCGAGCTGACGCGGCGAGGGTCGGCCACATCGTATCCGTGCGAGCTGCCTTTGCGCGCCTGGAATCGCGGTGACGCGTATAGATCGGAAATGCCGAGGTCGTTGAGATAGGGGACGAGCTCGCGAACGTCGATGAAACGGAATTGCAAATTGAATTGAATGCGATAGGTGGAGCTGGGAACCCGGAGCGCCATGTTTTAGCTCACGCGCACTCGCAACTTTTCGCCGAGGGCGACAAAGGCAGCGGTCCATTCCTTGGCGGCGGCTTCGCCTTGAGCGGCGCGGGCGGCGTAGCCCGGATAGATATCCTGAAGCAGCTTGAAAAAGTGGTTCTGCGCCTTCGACAGGTCGATCGGAAATGGAAATGACGGGGCGAGAGCCGCGGCATCGCTGAGCGCTTGCAGCCGCTCGATGTTATCGGGTTGATCGAACCATTGTTGCGCGAGGCGCTCGGCGGCTCCGCGCATGGCGAATTCGAGGGTTTGCGCATCGAGCGATATGCCAGTGCGCTTGGCTTCGTCCAACAGGGCGCGAACGCGGTCGAGGTCGAGCTTATCGGCGTCGAGTTCGCGACGCAGCAGGGAATTGAGCGTGAACTCAGCGGCGATTTGAAAACGGCGCGGCGGAGGAATGTGCAGATCGGCCATAAAGCGCATCATGGGCGCGTAATGTTCGAAGAGCTGGCGGTACGACGCTTCAGCCTCTTCAAGAGCTTGATTGAGGATCAGGCGCAATATGTGGCGCTGCTCGTCGCGGAAAAGAAGGCGGAGCGTGAAGCTGCCCGAGCCGAAGTCGCGGTCCACTACACGCAGAATTTCGGGAAGATCGCCGCGTTCGAACACATCGGCGATTTCGAAGCAAAGAGCGGAATAGGCCGGTTCACCCTGAAATTCGCGGACGCCGCCGTTAACGTTGTGGTCGCCGAGATGAAGGACGCCGAAGCTGACGTGCTCGGATTCGAGAACGATTTCCGAGCGGACGATGACGCGTCCGAGAGCGAGCCGCATTTTACCCGCGGACAGCAGCCGGTAGTCGGTGCGATTTATGGCGAAGCAGTAGATGGTGCTCTCGGTTGGATAGGATTGGAACAGCGAGCTAATGGCGTAGTGAGCGCCAACCGTTTCGAGGTCAATCATGGCGGGCTTGACAAACGATTCGAAGATGGTTTTACCGTCCGGCGGCTGCGGAAGATTGGACTTGGCCTGCGCGAGTTTTTCAAGGAACTGTGATTCGATGCCATCGCCGAAGAGCTGCTGGCCGAGCTGCAGGGCGCGGCCCGCGTACTGAATCACCTGAACGGTTTCGATGCCAGAGAGCTCGTCGAAAAACCAGCCGCAACTCGTGAACATGAGCAGAGCGTGCCGCTGCATTTCGAGCAGTTTGAGCGCGGTGATGCGCTCGGAATCGTTCAGCGGATGAGTGCATTCCGCGGCGAGGAATATGTCGATTGATTCGCGAGAGCGATTCAGAATAACGTCGATGTATTTGTCGCGAGCGCGCCACGGATCGGCGAAAAGTTCCCGGCCTTTTTCCTCGTAGCGCGGCGCGAGCTGGTCACGAAGCCAGTTGAGCGAGTCGCGCAGTGGCGCGCGCCACTGCTGATGCCAGCCGGGATGCATCCCGGAATTACAGCCGCAATCAGCGCGCCAGCGGTCCACGCCGTGAACGCAACTCCAGGAAGTGTTTTCCTTGATGCGGACTTCGCGGAAAGGCGGATATTTCTCCAGAAATTCGCCGTAATTGATCATTTTGGCGATGCCGGTGGTCTCGATGTGCTCGATGGCATAGGAGAGAGCCATTTCGCCGCGTTTGTGATGATGGCCGTAGGTTTCGCCATCTGTGGCGATATGGACGAGTTGCGGCCAGTCGCGCGTGTCAGAAAAAGCCTGTGCGAGACGCGAGGCCAAGTACTCGCCTTTATTCAGCAAGCCCTCGAAAGCGACCGCGCGTGAGATGGGGCCATCGTAAAAGAAAATAGCCATGGTGCGGCCGGAGGAAAGCGTAACGCGGTAAGGGGTAGAAGGGTCGATGCTGCCGTCGCTGACGTCGCGCCAGCGAGTGCCGCCGATTCGGCGTGCCGAACGGGCCTGCGATGTGGCGAGAATGGTGAATTTGATGCCGTGCTGCGCGAGCAGGTCGAGAGTTTCCGTATCTACCGCAGTTTCAGCCAGCCACATCCCTTCGGGGATGCGACCGAAACGAAGCTCGAAATCGCGGATGCCCCAGACGATCTGCGTTTCCTTGTCGCGGCGGTTGGCAAGCGGCATGATCGCGTGGTTGTAAACTTGCGCGATTGCAGAGCCGTGCCCGGAATAGAGGACTTGGCTCATTTTGTCCGCCTCGATGATCGCTTCGTACACTTCCGGAGATTTGTCGGCGAGCCAGGAAAGAAGCGTGGGCCCGAAATTGAAGCTGATTTTTGAGTAGTTGTTTACGATGCGGACGATGCGGTCCTCTTCATCGAGAACTCGCGACGCGGCGTTGGGACCGTAGCACTCGGCGGTTATCCGCTCGTTCCAATCGTGATAGGGGTAAGCGGAATCCTGTATTTCGATGGCTTCGAGCCAGGGATTTTCGCGCGGTGGCTGGTAAAAATGGCCGTGGATGCAGATGTAGCGATCGGGCATCAGCGAAGCTCCCCGTCAGATTTATAGAGAGCGAACGATGAAGCGGCAACCGTGAGTTGGAGTTCGCCGGGAGATTCGAATTGTGCCGGAGTGCTGCTGCCTGGGCCGCTCCAGCGCCGATCGGCGGAGTCTAGGGCTCTCTCCCAGGCGCCGACGGGAGCTGGTATGTGGAGCAAGGCGGCGCTCCGCTCGAAATTGAAGATTGCGAGGCGCTGATGCGACTCGTGCCAGCGGCGAAGCAAGAGCGCCTTGGGCGAGTCAAACGGAATGGCTTCGAGATCGTTTTTATCGCGCCGCGAAAAAACGGGGTCTTCGCGGCGAAGACGAAGAAGCTCTTTGTAAAACTCGAGCAGGATTTTGTGAGGCGCGGAGCAGCGCAGATTCCAATCGATGCGCGAACGGGCGAAGGTGGACTCATCCTGCGGATCGGGAATATCGCCTTGCCAGGCGAAGCGCGAAAATTCCTCGCGACGCCCTTTGTGTACGGCTTCGATTAAAGCGGGATCGCCGTGGCTGACGAAATAGAGGAACGGCGCCCTCTCGCCGTACTCCTCGCCCATGAAAAGGAGCGGCAGAAATGGCGAGAGAAGCACCAGTCCGGCTGCGAGTTTTAGACCTTCCAGAGAGACGAGCGAGCTGAGGCGCTCACCGAGCCGGCGATTTCCGACCTGATCGTGATTCTGAGCGAAGACGGCGAATTTTTCGGCAGGAAGAAATTTCGAGGAATTGCCATGGCGCCGTCCGCGATACTTCGATTCTTGGCCGGAGAAGACGAATCCTTCGGAGAAGGCCCGGGCAAGTTGCGCCGTTGAGCCGAAGTCCGCGTAATAACCCTCACGATCGTCGGTAAGCAGAGTGTGAACGCTATGGTGAAAATCGTCGTTCCAGGATGCATCCAATCCGTATCCACAGACGGGATCGGATGAAACGATGCGGGCATCGTTGAGATCGCTTTCGGGAAACAGGTAGATGTTGCGCCCGAGTTGATCGGCACGGCGATGGACGACAGTCGCGAGCTCGCCGAGAAACGGCCGCGCGGATGTGTCGGTAATGGCGTGGACAGCGTCGAGGCGAAGCGCGTCGAAATGAAAGTCCTCAACCCAGTGGAGCGCGTTTTCGATGAAGTAGCGGCGGACGTGATCGCTTTGTGCGCGATCGAAGTTGATCGCCTCGCCCCAGGGCGTGTGATAAAAATCGGTGAAATAAGGGCCGAAACGCGAGAAATAGTTACCTTCTGGACCCAGATGGTTGTACACAACGTCGAGAACAACGGCGAGTCCGGCGCAATGGCAGGCGTTCACGAGGCGCTTCAGCGCATTTGGGCCGCCGTAGGATGCCTGCACGGCAAACGGATAGACGCCGTCGTAGCCCCAGTTGCGCGAGCCGGGAAATTGCGCGACGGGCATCAGTTCGATGGCGCTGATGCCGAGATCTTTTAGCGCGCCAAGGCGGGGAATGATGGCATCGAAGGTGCCTTCTGGCGTGAATGTGCCGGCGTGCAGTTCGTAAAAAACGTAGTCGCGAAGTTCGATGCCGCGCCAGGATCGATCGTCCCAGGAAAAGCGAGGATCGACGACTTCGGACGGCCCGTGAACGCCCTCAGGCTGAAAGCGGGAGGCTGGATCGGGACGCTCGTCGCCGGAATCGAAGCGATAAAAGTAGCGCGCACCCGGCAAGGCGTCCGGGACATGCAGATGGGAATAGCCATCCGGCAGTTGCCGCATCGGCAAGGAGATGTCGCGCGGTGCCACGAGATGCAAATCGAGGCGCTGCGCTCGCGGCGCCCAGACAAGAAACGTACAGCCACTATTTTCCTGAAAATGCGCGCCCAGCCTCTCAGTGGAACCTGAAGTCACGCGAGAAGGACCTCCTGCGAGCTTGAGCGAGCTGGCGAATCACTGGTTGTGACGGGCCGCCAAGATGCCGCGAATGCCTTCTAGAGGAATCGGCAACCACGCGGGACGATTGTTCAGTTCGTATCCCATTTCATACACGGCCTTTTCCACGAGGTAAATTTTGAGCAGTGCGTCAAACTCCGGCTGAGCGGGCAGAAATTTCGCGTCGCCGGCTGCCCTACGATAGGCGCTGAGAAATTCGCGCGAAGCCGAGTCTTGCCATTCGGCGGCAAGCGAGTCTATTTGCCTTGGCAAATTTCCTGAGTTGGGCAATCGCTCCTTGGTCGAGATGGAAGCGGTGCGGGCCGCGTAGTGAAAAGAACGAAGCATTCCGGCGATGTCCTGCAACGGAGAGCGCTTATTTCTACGATCGCTCAGCGGGTGAGCGGGCTCGCCCTCAAAGTCGATGATGAAATAATCCGAACCGGTGAACAAAACTTGTCCCAAGTGATAATCACCATGAATTCTGGTGCGAATCGACGAGAAGTCCTTTTCTGCGATCGAGTGAAGAACCAATAGGGCGTCGTCCTCCAATCTGAGAGCTTGCCCGGCCAATTCCGCGACCGGCGCGGGCATCTCGGCGAGTTTCGCGCGAAGCGTGCCGAAGTTCTGGACGGCCATGTCGTGAAATGCCCGATCCATCTCCACGCGAATTTCCGTTGTGAACCGCTCGGGCGCGAACCCCGGGTCGTCCCCGGAAGACGCGAGAGCCAAGTGAAGCTCAGCGGTGCGCTTGCCGAGGAGGCCAATCAGATCGAGATGCCGCCCGAATCGAGCGGAGACCTCGGCAACGCCCGAGACGAGTTTCGGTTCTTCAGTTGGATGATCGGGAGAGGCAAAGAGTGCCGCGAGGGATTCCACCGTGCAGCGCCAACCATCGCCAATGTTGGGCACGAATTGCTGAAGTACGCCAAGTGTCATGACCTTCGAATCATGCGACTCGTACGTTAGAGAGCCGCATAACGGCGGAGTGTTGCTGAAATGCGCCACGGAAGTTAGGAAGCGGCCAATTTCCAGATCGGGGTGAATACCTTCTTCTACGCGCCGGAAGATCTTCAAAATCAACCGATCGCCATACTTGACCGAAGAATTGCTCTGTTCGCCTTTCAGAACTCGGGGTTCTAGTGAGGATGTATCAGCGCCTGCCTGCCTGGAGAGCATCGATTCAGGAGCCGCGAGTAGAAAGCCCTCGTCCCCCGGAAAAGATCGCGAGCTTACGATTGCGTTCAGGATGGCGACGAGAAATTCCCGGTCGGTCAGAGCATCGATCAGCGGCTGCTCGGAGGTGTAGCCGGAAGCGGAAAGGCGCAGTACGACCGACTCCCGAGGCACAGCGCGACCGGCAGCAGGCGCGACGAGCGGAAGGACGTATGTTTCGTCCTGGCCTTCCGTGAATTCAACGTCAATCAGCACGATGAAAGCCAAAGACTCCGAGAGTGGAATGGGAATGGCGTCGGAAAGCTGGACGGATTGAATGGCCCTAGCTTTTGACCGGAACCACCTTTGATTCGGCAGGAACTGAGGCATCTGTGCGGCGATTGCGGTGCGGAGCCTGCCTATGAACTCCGCATCGAGCTGTTGTGAGGTCATTCCATCGCTCCTCCCGGGCACGAGGCGATGCGATGCGCGTCACTTCCAGAATACTCCAGACGGTCTAGAGCGGAGAAAGTTCGTCGTCGCGCTCTCTTTCCTCTCGCAAAAAGTGGCGTTCCAGCAGGCGTGCGGCAAGATGGCGCCCGCCAAGGCCGAAGGCGATGGCCAGCCCGAGCATGATCGCTCCGAACATAATGGAGAAGGCGATTTCCATGGTTTCTTTTCCGAGGCCCACCTGTTCGAGCGCCATGGAAAGAGCCAGGAAGATAATCACGATCCGCACCGTGCCGCTGAGAAGCCTCGGCGAAGAGAATCCCGCGTTAACGCCCGCAAGCAGCGCCGCGCGCGAGAAGAAGTTCGCAGCCAGCAGACCGACGAAGAGGATCAAGAAAGCCACGAAGATCTGCGGAAGCAGCGCGATCAGATCGGCGATCTGCTGCTGCAAGCTGCCTATCCCGAGGAAGCTGACGCCGACGATAACGAATCCAAGCCAGACGACCCAGAAGAGGGCGCGGCTAAGCAAATCTGTCATGGTTGGGAGTTCGGCGCGGCGCAGCAGGCGGGAGGCGCCTGCCTCCTCGGACATCTTTTCCACATTCGTGACGCGCAAAATCCCGCGAAGGATGATTTTCAGGAGGTACGCGACAATCCAGCCGACGAGAATCACCACGAGCATCAAGAGGAAGTGGGGAAGGAACTCGGCCAGCATCCTGGTCAAGTTGTCGTGGGCCTGTTGAAACGCGTGAATAATCATTTCTTTCATAACGCACCTAACCTTTCGTGCTCCATCGCTCGATGAAGAAGCTCCTCTGCCGCCCAAATTCCTGGCAAAGGTCTTCCAGATCGGCTTCCATGGCATCGGCATCATCCGAGCGATGCACGGTGAGAAAAGAATGGACTCGTCCGCGATAGATGGGAACTAACGCCTGGACCAAATGGCCGCGATTTATTACGGAGCGGTGATACGCCACGGCGAATTCGTACACGGCGCGCACCCACAAAGCGTTGCTAAGGCGGAACGCGGTTTCGTCAAGCGCGGCGAGCCGGACGAGCTCGGCGTGAGTATCGGAATCCAGAATCGACGCCAATATGTCCGAGAGTTCGGCAACGCCGGTGCGATAGAGCTGAAACATCTTCTTCCGGTCAACGCGGACCGCTTCATTGGTTAGCTGATGATCCGGACCGAATGTCTTCAGAGGCTCCGGATCGTGGCCATGAATCCAGTAGGTTTCCGTTGATTCGAGACACCAGAAAAATCCGCCGACTGCTTCGCGAATCACGTCCACAACGGCGACGGATGAAGATCGCGCTTTCGGCCCGAGAAATGCCTGGCAGCACGTGAGCGAATCGGACATCGCTGTGATTGCCATCCAGGTCTCGGCCGCGGATTGCACTCCTTCGTTTTCCCATTCGCCGCGATTCGTGCATTCCGATGCAAGCCGACCGGAGAAACCGAACTCGCTGGCTCGCATTTCCCGCATCGATTTGCCAAAAATGGCGCGGCTAAAAGGGTAGAGCAGGTTGCGAGTGAGCAGGCCGTCGAAACGATGGCGGGCGTACAGCGGCGCGACGAAATCGTAATTCTCTCGGAAAACAGGATTCAGAAGCGAATCGATCCACCCTGGGCTGACCGCGGCAGTGGAACCGGAAACGACCGCGGATGCTTTTGCGTGAAGGAGGTCGGCGGCAGCCAAGATGGTCCGCAACACCGCTGAATCTCCGGCGGCGCTTTCCGTCCGGGCCGTGATCCAGCGCAGCGTGCGAAGCGATTCGAAGCCGTTGGTGCCGACCACGCTCGCTTGGCGAACCGCTTCCTGCGTTCCGTCGCGCGAGCCAGCGTCGATATTTATCAGGACAGTGCGCTGGCGGCGGAAGTTGCGCAGCAGAGACTCTTCGGCGGCGCGGACGATGTTGCCAATCGTCCTGCAATTATTGCGAGAAGGGATTCCAACCAGCAGGTCAACTTCCCCGACGCTGACGAGCTGGCGAATGAAGTCGTCGGAAAGGAGGGTTTCGTCGCTCACTCCTCGCTCCATGAGCTATCCCGTCCCGATGACCGACGGGACGCGCCGAATCTAACTTTTATAATCAAATTCGCCGCAGCCGGAACCAATAAAATTGATAGGGCCCCATCGTGAGCAAGTAGGGCAAATCGCCAATGCGCGGAAAAATCGTCTTGCCCGACATTTCGATCGGAATGGCCCCCCTATATCTTTTAAGGTTGAGCTCAACTGCCTGCGAAGTGCTGGAGAGATTGTTTACCGCCAACACGCGCTCGCTACCGAACTCGCGCACGTAGGCGAGCACGCGATGATTGGGCGGATCGAGAAACTCGATGCTGCCGCGGCTGAACACCTGCGTGGATTTGCGGACTTGGATCAGGCGCTTCATCCAGGAAAGCAGGGAGTGCTCGGAGCGCTTCTGTGAATCCACGTTCACTGCTTGGTATCCGTACACCGGATTGGAGATGAGTGGCGCGTACAGCTGCTCGGGATCGGCATCGGAGAAGCCGGCGTTCCAATGTCCATCCCATTGCATGGGAGTGCGAACGCCATTGCGGTCCCCGATGTAAACGTTGTCGCCCATTCCGATTTCATCGCCGTAGTAGATCACTGGAGTGCCGGGAAGCGACATGAGCATTCCGTTTAGAAGCTCTATCCGCCTGCGGTCGTTGTCCATTAGCGGAGCGAGGCGGCGGCGAATGCCGAGATTGATGCGCATGGTTTTATCGCGCGCGTATTCGTCGTACATGTAATCGCGCTCGATATCCGTTACCATTTCGAGCGTCAGTTCGTCATGATTGCGCAGGAAGATGCACCATTGGCAGTTTTTCGGAATTTCCGGCGTACGCTGTAGGATTTCGATGATGGGCTTGCGGTCCTCCAGCTTTACGGCCATGAACATGCGCGGCATGAGTGGAAAGTGGAAGGCCATGTGAAATTCGTCGCCCTGCCCGAAGTAGGCGCAGACGTCCGCGGGCCATTGATTCGCTTCAGCGAGCAACATTTTGCCCGGAAATGATTCGTCCAGGCGGCGGCGAAAATCGCGGACGATATCGTGCGTCTCGGGCAAGTTCTCGCAGGACGTTCCATCGCGCTCGACCAGGTAGGGAACGGCGTCCAAACGAAAACCATCGATGCCGAGTTCGAGCCAGAATTTCATCACATTCCACATCGCTTCGCGCACTTCCGGATTGTCGTAGTTCAAGTCCGGCTGGTGGCTGAAAAAGCGGTGCCAGTAATATGCTTTCGAGACTGGATCCCACGCCCAGTTCGATAGCTCCGTATCGACGAAAATGATGCGCGCGTCGCGGTAGAGTTCGTCGGTGTCACTCCACACGTACCAGTTTCGCCGCGGATTGTCACGAGAGCTTCGCGATTCCTGAAACCACGGATGCTGGTCCGAAGTGTGGTTGAGAACCATTTCGATGATCACGCGAATACCGCGCTGGTGCGCGGCATCGAGAAACGCCTTGAGATCGTCGAGCGTGCCGTAACTCTTGTGAACGGCGCAGTAATCCGCGATGTCGTAGCCGTCGTCTCGCAGTGGCGAGGGATAGAACGGAAGCAGCCAAATGGACGTGACGCCCAGTTCCTGAAGGTAATCGAGCTTACGTTGAAGCCCGCGGAAATCGCCCACTCCATCGCCATTGCTGTCGAAAAACGTGCGGACGTGCAATTGATATATGACGGAGTCCTTATACCATTCGAGTTGCAGGGGAGCGGTCACGGACGGATCGCGATATTCAGAGAAAATAGTCGAAATCCTGCTCGGAGCGCACGCGCCGGCGCAGTCGGAAAATGTGGGCGGGCATTCGTTGCGGGTCGAGCTCCACGTAATTGCGCGAGCCGTGCCATAGATAGCGGGCTTCCGTCACCAGATCGTGCATTTGATATTCCTGATGCATATCCAGATGAAAGTAATCGAGCGGAAGCTCGATCCATCCCGATTGGCGGTGATGGGGGTCGAGATTGACCACAACGACGATTGAATTCGATCGATCGTCGCTCGCTTTGCTGAATGCGATGATCTGGTCGTTGTCCACCTCGTGGAAGCGAATGGTTGCATCGCTCTGGAGCGCGATATTGTCCTTGCGGATAGCGTTGATTTTGGCGACCAAGTCTTTCAGGCTGTCCGGGCGGCGGATATCCCAGGCGCGAATCTGGTATTTCTCGGAGTCCAGATATTCCTCGCTCCCGGAATGCAGGGCGCGATTTTCGAATAATTCGAAAGCAGGCCCATAAATACCGTAGTTCGCTCCAAGAGTCGCGGCGAGGCACAAACGAATCACGAATGCCGAACGGCCGCCGTACTGCAGGTATTCCGTAAGAATATCGGGCGTGTTTGGCCAGAGATTTGGACGGAAAAATTCGCGCACTTCCGTCTGCGCGAGTTCGCGAAAATACTCCGTCAAATCCCATTTCGTGTTGCGCCATGCGAAATACGTGTAAGACTGCGTGAACCCGGCCTTCGCCAGCCGGTACATCACCTTCGGGCGCGTGAACGCCTCGGCAAGAAAAATCACATCCGGACATTCGCCGCGCACTTCGGCGATCAGCCATTCCCAGAAAGCGAAAGGCTTCGTGTGCGGGTTATCCACGCGAAAAATACGAATCCCCTGCCGAACCCAGTATAGCGCAATGCTCTTTAGCTCTTCACAAAGCGCCTCGGTGTGTTCGCTTTCGAAATTGAGCGGATAAATATCCTGATATTTTTTGGGCGGGTTTTCAGCGTATTGAACGGAACCATCCGGGCGAATGCGAAACCACTCCGGATGCTCGCGAACGTAGGGATGATCGGGCGCGCACTGGAAGGCTAGATCGAGAGCTACTTCGATGCCCCGTCTTCTGGCTTCGGCCAGCAGCTTTTTGAATTCGTCCAGCGTTCCGAGTTGAGGATGAATCGACTTGTGCCCGCCAAGCGAAGAGCCGATGGCCCATGGACTACCGGCATCTTCCGGTAAACGCTCCGTCGAGTTGTTTTTCCCTTTGCGCTCAACTTCGCCAATGGGATGGATGGGTGGAAGATACAGAATGTCGAATCCCATTTCGGAAATATAATCGAGGCGCTCGATGCAGCTCTGAAACGTGCCGTGCCGCGTAGGATCGTTTGTGCAAGATCGAGGAAACATTTCATACCACGCGCCATGCCGGGCGCGTTCGCGATCAACTTCCACGGCCAATTCGCGTTCGTAGATGGTTGCGGCGGCGAGATCTGGACAGCGGGCCATCTCAAGCGCGAGTTCTTCACTCGATGCAATCGCGAAGGCTGTATCCGGATCGTCCTTGTGGAGTTCGCGGAATTGCCGCGCGAATTCCCGAAGCGCGGCCGCATTTTCAGTTGAGCTCGACCGAGCAGCGGCTTGTGCAACCAGTTCAGCGCCGGCTAGGAATTCAAGGGACAAGTCCTGCTTGGCGTCCTGCCGCTTCTTCAGATCTCGCACCCACGATTTGAATGCGTCTGGCCAAGCTTGGATCGTATAGATGTGCCGTTCCTGGCGTGAAATCCGAAATTCACCCACCCAAGAGTCGTTAACCACTTCCCGCATCGGTGCTATCGACCAATCCGGCTGGTCCTGGACACGGTATAAGAGCCTCGCACTGAGAAGATCGTGGCCGTCTGCGAAAATATCGGCCGTGACTTCGACCTTCTCCCCGGGCGTGCGCTTGATCGGGAAGCGCCCGCCATCGATTTCCGGGCGAACGTTTTCAATCACCGCACGTCGGATTGGGAGGTGAATCGAGGCTGGATTCTTAGCAGAAGCCATAACATTACTATGATATGGCTGCATGGGATGCGCGATTAACGGAAAACCTCAAGCAACATTTATGACGAGGACACACGGGGAAAGCGCCCAGCCAGCAGCCACCCACGAATGGCGCGCGGGTTCGATTGCGAGGAGACACGATGGCCCCGATACCGCCGAGCCTTGCCAAGTCGCGGAGTCGTTGCTGGCCGCAGCGGGTTTAGCAATGCGCTAAGCGGATTTTCGCGAAACGTTCAGTTGCTGTTCACGTTCGCCTGTAATTTCGCCCAAAAACCATGCGCGACGTTCAGTTTGGTCAATCCACACTTCGATCATACTGGTGGTGGCGACGTCCTTGTTTTTCTCGCACACCTCGTGCATGGAACGCAGGAATCGCGTGAGCTCGCGATTATCGCGGCCGAGTTCGTGCAACATGTCGATCGCATCCACTCTTTCTTCGTTATTATCTTTGAGGCGCTGGTGTTTGGAGATGTCGCTGATCGAGTGGATGGTCGTGCCGCCCAGCTTTCGTGCCCGCTCGGCGATGTCGTCGGTCATGGCGAATATCTGCGTCCCATGCTCGTCGAGCAGCAAATGATAATCGCGAAAATTGCGACCGGTCATGTGCCAATGGAAATTCTTGGTCTTCACGTATAGAGCGAAAACGTCTGCTAACAATCGTCGCAAGCCGTTCGAGATTTCCACGATGCTGTCCCGCCCGAGATCAGGAGCAGGTTCAGTGGGTCCTTGTTCTGAAGTCTTCATGCGAGCCGCCGTGTGGTCCATGGTGCCTCCTTTGGCGTTCTTCGGTAGGATGCGCGCGCCTTCGGACCGGTGGCACACGTCGCGTGAAGGCTCGAAATGTTTCGATTTACGCCGGCTGTTTGCCGAGCTTTCGAAAAATCCGCCGCGCAAGCTCCGAACCGCCTTTGCCGAAGATGCTTTGTCCAGCCGAATGGGGGCAGAGCTGTATTCGCGGGGCCAATGAGCTGATCGTTCATCTCGGAGTCGGGGCCATAAGGGCTTTGCTTTAGAGCCGAGTGCTCCGCTATTCCATACTGAAATACATAGTTCCGCATATTTAAGCGACGCCATTTCTTCCCCAAAATCACGACTGATTGGTATTAGGTGTGTCAGAACGAGAACCCAGCTGAGGAGGGAAAACAATGCTGCGTTGGGCTTTAGCCTTTTTCATCATCGCGATCATCGCGGCGATCTTTGGATTCGCGGGCATCGCTGTGGCCGCGGCAAGCATTGCGAAGATTCTCTTTTTCATCTTCCTGATTTTGTTTGTGATTGCGCTCGTGGGCGGACTCGTGCGAAGGGCGTGAGGAGCGGAGACGGTCGGTACACGTGAGATCCGTCTGATCGGCTGTGTGTTGCCGCGGAGCCGGCTGGCGGTGACGCCAGCGGGGCCGCACATCCGCCACTCCATGGCACCAGCGCGAAATCATCAGGCTGAGCGGACCCTAAACTGGAATATCGGCATGGTCGAACAAGGATTCCAGCCTTTGCTTATGGCTCCAAAAATCGCGCCATAGGTCACCCGCCTTTTCCACGCGTGCGCGAATCGTTTTCAGGTTCCATCGCTCGGGTGTCACCGTGGCGCTCAGTTCGCTGAGTTCCACGGGTGTAGAGACCGGCGCGTGCGGAAATGCTCTTACGGAATATACGCTGGCGAGCGATTGTCCTTCAGAATTTTGATGGGCGTCCATATAGATCGAGCCGCGCGCCCGCTTGGTTACCGTGTGCTGAGAGGTGAGCACTCCCGGATGCTTTCTGGCAACCAGGTCCGCCACTGCCTGAACGAAAAGCCGGACCTGCTCGAAGGTGTACTTCGGCTCGATGGGAACGTAGATGTGAAATCCCGTCGCGCCTGACGTCTTGGCATATGCCTCTAACCGGAGACTCGCCAGCGTTTCAAATAGCAGTCTCCCGAATTTAATTACATCCGAAAACGAAGCTCCTTCGGATGGATCGAGGTCGAAAAACGCGTAATCGGGATGCTCCCGATTGTTGTAGCGGCACGACCACGGATTGTGGTCGATGCATCCGAGGTTCGTCAGATACAGCAGCGTGGCACGGTCATTCGCAAGGATGTAATGAATCTCGCCGCCCTTGCTCCGTCCGCTCTCCGACGCGATCGCTACTGTCTTTATCCAATCCGGTGTGTCCTTTCCCGCTTCTTTTTGAAAAAAGGGCGTTCCGGTAATTCCATTCGGATACCGGCGCAGTACCAGCGGGCGATCCTTGAGAAACGGCAAAAACATGGGTGCGGCCCAGAAGTAGTAAGCCAGCAGGTCGCGCTTGCGGTACCCAGACTCTGGAAAATAGACCTTATTTAGATTCGTGAAACGAAGCTGCCGGCCATCGATCTCGGCGAACATTTCGTCCGCTGTTCCATGTTGAAGTTCGTGCTCGACTCGATCTTCGTCGCTACCAAGTTTCGATGGCGGCGCGGAAGCTTTCGTCGGCAAGCTGTGCTGACTCGAAGCGGACCTGGGGGACGTCGCCGCCTTCCGCGGTTCGGTAGTGCCCGTATGATCGGGCGCGGCCTTTGCCTCTGCCTCAAACGTGCACGCAGTAGGATCGTGATCTTCATGCAAGCCCAGAAAACACGGCTGACGCAGATGACGGTCTTCCGTCCAGTTTCCAAAGCGAACGCGCGCCACGAGTTCGGGTTTCGTCCAGTAGGCGCGTTCCCTCGTGGCAGGTTCTTCCGCGAATGGCGACTTGCTCTCGCGCAAATTCTGAAGCTGCGGCCACAGGCGCTGCTGGCCTTCGACTGAAAAACCGCTTCCCACGTTTCCGATGTACTTCAGGCCGCCCGCTTCGTATAAGCCCAGCAGCAATGCGCCGAAATATTCCCGCGAGCCGCGCGGATCGGTCCACCCGCCGACGACCGCATCGAGTTCCCAATCGAGTTTGATTTTCAGCCATGACTGGCCCCGGCCCTTCGGATACGGGCTTGACACCTTTTTTGCGATGATGCCTTCGAGCCTGCGCGTGGTCGCGGCCTCGAATAGCTCGGTACCTTTTTCAAGTACGTGATCCGAATAACGAATTTTTTCATCCTCGCGCAAAATCTGGCGCAGGAGGTTCTTTCGCTCGACCAGTGGGACGTTTTGAAGGTCACGCCCGTCGAGGTAAAGTAGGTCGAATAGGTAATAGACAACAGGAGACTCGTGGATCAGCTTGGCCGTCGGATGACGCACGCCGAAACGAAGCTGCAGCTTCTGAAAGTCGCTTCGGCCCTCCGAATCAAGCACCACGATTTCACCGTCTAGCCACGCCTCTCGGGCATTAACATGGTCCGCGAGATCGGAAAGTTCGGGATATTCGCCGGTGATCTTGCGCTGCGAGCGCGACCACAATTGCATGGACCCATCGCGAACACGCGCAAGCGCGCGAACGCCGTCCCACTTAATTTCGAACAGCCAGTCAGGATCGGAAAAAGGTTTCTCAATCAGAGTTGCTAGAGCGGGAGGAATAAATCCGGGCATCGGCACGATGCGCGCGCCCGCGGGCATGTTTAATCGCCGTGGCGCAGCAGCCCGCCTATTTACGCTCGACTGACTCGGCAGTTTCGCTATAACGTTAGGTCGCGATCCGTCGGCCGATTTCGGAGTCGTTCTGAGTGGCGACGCCGCTTCGGCCGCGGCGCGTTCCTCGCGATGTTTTATCAGCAACCACTGCGGTCTCGCGGGGTCGCTGTTCCGCAACTTCACCAGAACGAAACTGCCGCGCAGCTTTTTTCCGTCAAGCGTGAACTTCAATTCTCCGCGGCGCAATTGTTCGCTCGCGGAAACGTCGCCCTCCGGTGCAAATTGACCCTCGTCCCAGATTTTCACTTGCCCGGCGCCGTAGTGACCCGCTGGAATCGTGCCGTGAAATGTCGCGTATTCGAGGGGGTGGTCTTCCGTCTGAACCGCAAGCCGCTTGTCGGCCGGATTCATCGAGGGCCCCTTCGGAACGGCCCAGGATTTCAGGACGCCGCCAATTTCCAGGCGAAAATCGTAATGCAGCCTCCGCGCGTGGTGCTCCTGTACGACGAATCGACTACCGCTCCGAGTCCGCGAGGTTCCTGGAGGCTCGGGTGTCTCGCCAAACTTGCGTTTTTGCCGGTATTCCTGCAGTCGCGCCATTCTTCAATTATAGAGTTGCAATGGCCGCGCGCGGCTCAGCGCACCTACCATTCGCGGGTATTTCCTTAAAGTGAATCCCTGAATGTGTGCAAGGGGGTGCGGTGGTACACTAAGCGCCCAAAGCGGGACAGGGGGTTCAGACATGCCTTCTTCCGTGTGGCAAGGGTTCATATCCTTCGGGCTGATTTCTATTCCGGTCAAGTTGTACGCGGCCGCGCGCGACAATCGGATTAGCCTTCATCAGCTGCACAGCGAATGCCATACGCGACTCCGCCAGCCGCTGTTCTGCCCCACCCACAGCCGCATCGTCGAGCGCTCCGAAGTGGTGAAGGGGTACGAATACGAAAAAGGCAAATACGTCCTCATCGATCCAGAAGATTTGAAGAAAATTCAGCCGGAATCCGCGCGCACGATGGAAATATTGAGTTTTGCGGACGCCGCGGAAGTTGACCCGCTCGCGTTCGATGCCTCGTACTACGTGGTTCCCGATAGCGAGGGACGCAAAGCCTACGCGCTGCTGGTGAAAACGATGGAAGACACGCACCGCGTCGCCGTAGCGAAGATAACCATGCACCAGCGCGAATACACCGTGTTCCTGCGCCCTTATCGTCACGGCCTCGCGCTGCACACGATGTACTACGAGGACGAAATCCGCGAGGCGCCGGGTTTTGGCGAAGTAGAAAACATGAAGCTCGCGCCGCAGGAAGTCAAACTCGCGGAACAGCTCGTCTCGAATCTTTCCGAAAAATTCGACCTTCGAAAGTATCACGACGAATATCAAGACCGCCTGAAGGCGCTGATCGAGGCGCGGCAAAAAGGCAAGGAAATCGCTGCCGTTCCCGAACAACACCGCGCTCCGGTGATCGATATTATGTCCGCGTTAAAAAAGAGTCTTGCCGCATCGGGCGCTGCGGAGCAGCCCGCCGCTCGTCCTGGTCCGGCCAGAGCCACGCCGCCGTTGGCCCGCCGCCGCGCTACTCGTCGAAAAGCCGGCTAAGCTTTTTCTCGCCGTCACTGCTTGCGAACGCTTCATGCACGGCTCTCTTTCCAAGGAGGCGCTTACGGCCGGCGAATCGATTTTCCCCAACGCTGCCCGGATGTTGGAACAAGCTCTTGCGGAAGCCCGCGCCGGGCTAGCTGAAAGCGGAATCCCGATCGGCGCGGCTATTTACAACAGCAGTGGCGGCTTGATTGCGTCTGGACGCAACCGCCGCGTGCAAAACGGAGACCCTTCGCTGCATGCCGAGACCGACGCGTTTCGAAACGCCGGTCGCCAGCGCACGTATCACGACCTAATCCTGGTGACGACTCTCGCGCCTTGCTGGTATTGCAGCGGACTCGTGCGCCAGTTCGGCTTCCGCATCGTGATCGTTGGAGAGAGCCGCAATTTTCAAGGCGGCGTCGATTGGCTGCGCTCGTTTGGTGTCAGCGTGATCGACTTGGATTCTGGCGAATGCGCGAGCCTTCTAGCCGATTACATCCGCGAATATCCGGAAATCTGGAACGAGGATATTGGAGCCGAGTAGCGTCGCCGACTCAGGGCTTAACTGCCCTTCGTCGCGTCAGGCGGTATTTCGGGGGAATCTTAACAATGGATTCCATGCCCGGCAATGCGACTTTAGAGTCTGCATGAGACGCCATGTGCGCCGCCAACGTCAGTCGTGCATTGCGTGAATCGCGACGTAATCGAAGGGTGCCGGCTCGCCGCTCTCCGGTCTGCCCTCGATGCGAATCACGTCGCCGGGCCGAAGCGCCAATCCGTGAATTTCCCTGCGCGTCGAAGTGTCTCCGCCAATTTGCGAACTCGGCAGGCTGTCGTCGGCTACCCACTCGTCCACCATCTGGTTGCCCACGAACACTCGAAAAGTTGATCTGCCATCGTTCAAATCGAAATATTGGACCTCCATCTCGTACCACCCCGCCGGCCGCTCGAAGCGAAACGATGCGGAGCAGGTCTGCTTAGGAGCTTCGCACTCCACAGCTTTTCCTCCCGACGCATTCTCCGGCGGCGTCACGTCAACGGGCGTATACCCATCCAACTGCATCGATTCGGCTTCCACGCGATCCGGATAATGGCCCACGCGCCCGCGCGCGTCCGCAATGCCGGACATGCGATAGAACCAATTGCACACCGCGTCGCGCCATACGATCGCGTGTCCCACCTGATATTTCAATCGCCCCAGTACAAACGCATATCTCTCGTCGTCGATCCGCCCGCGCAGCGATTCCCAATCGTGGACGTATTGCTTCACTCGCTCCACGCCCTCGTAATGCGAATCGTAGATGTACTGAATCACCGTTTGCCCGGAATGCAGCTTGTACGTGTAGGGCACATGATGAAAAAACAGCAGCAGATCATCCGGCGTCGCGCTCAGCGTCTCGAATTCCTTCCGCGCTTCCGGAGAATACTGCCCAACGTACCCCGTTCCCGTCGCAATCGTTCGGTCCATCCCGACGCCTTCACGTCCGCCGCGAAACCATTGTCCCCAGCCGTTGTGTTCCGCCGACCCGACTCCCGGCCCGTAATGGCTGCCCAGAATATTCGTCAACGTTCCCGCGCCCAGCGGCCCTGTATAATCCTCATACGTCCGCCACGAAGATAATTGCATCGCGTCAATCGTTCGATCCACCAGCGGATCGCTCCCGAACGTTAGCTTCGTCCATTCGTCGATGATCGCGGCGGAACTGAGGTTCGGGTTCCACGCCAGCCGCCCGAATCCGTAGAGATTTGCCATCGCCATCGGATTCCCAAGCCAGTTCGCATCCAATCCGACGTTACTCACGCCCGCGAATCCGCCCAGTGGCCGGTTAAACGAACGCCCCGTCGCAATATTCTTCACCGGCGTCGTCCGCCCGTTCACGCGCATATCGAAATCGAGCGTCGCCTTCCACATCGGTACGAGAAACACCAGATGCCGCTGCTGTCCCGTGTATTCCTGCGTGATCTGCAATTCGATTGCTTCATTCGTTTTCTGCAATCCTCCGAATAATGGCGACGCGGGCTCGCGCACCTGAAAATCAATCGGCCCGTTCTTGATTTGGACGATCGCGTTATCCGCGAATTTTCCGTCGAGGGGATGAAAGATGTCGTACGCGGCTTTCGCGCGGTCGTTTCTCGGGTTGCGCCAGTCCAGGTGCGAGTTGTAAACGAACGCTCGATAGAGCAGCACGCCGCCGTGCGGTTCGAGAGCCTTCGCCAGCATATTCGCCGCGTCCGCCGGCGTGCGCCCGTAGCTCGAAGGCCCCGGCTTGCCTTCCGAATCCGCCTTCACCAGAAATCCTCCGAAGTCCGGAATCCGCCGGTAAATTTCATCTACTTTCTTGTCCCACCACGAAATCACGCGCTGATCGAGCGGATCGAATGTGTCGAATTGCCCCATCGCTTTCGGCGCGCCGAAATCCACCGAGATCGCCAGCTTCACTCCCCACGGACGGAACGCGTCCGCGATGCGCGCCAGTTGCGCAATGAAATCCGGGCGCAACATGTTCGGACTGGCGTTCACGTTGTTCACCACGCATCCATCGATCCCGATCGACGCGAGCAGCCGCGCGTAGTCGCTCGCGCGCGAAAGATCGGCTCGCACGCTTCCGTTGTCGAAGAAAATGGATCGCCCGCCGTAGCCCCGCTCGATATTTCCGTTCAGGTTGTCCCATTCGTTCACCCAGCGCACGGACGCGGACGGTTGCTCCGTCACGCGCAAGCGCGCCAAATCCTCGCCAAGAGCGATTCGGCGCAGCAGGTCGAACGTTCCGTAGAGCGCGCCGCGTCCATCCGCCCCCGCCACGATCAGGCAATCGAATCCGTGTACCCGCGCACGTGCGATCCAGTAGCCGCCGGGAGCAAGCGATGTCGGCGCCGGAATCGTCGGCGCTTCTGCGCGCAATTCTTCAATCGTAGTCAGCACGATTGAGTTTTCCGATGGCAACCCGCTCCCCGCGCGCAGCGTTCGCCCCAGCATCCCGCGCACGCCGCGAATCAGCTCCGCTTGAGAGCCATGCAGCAACTCCGAATCGCCCAGCACGTTAACGCTCGCGGGAAGCGAATCGTACTTCGCGCGCTCGGTGCCCGAAAGTTGCGCGTAGCGCAGCCACGCATCGTACCCGTTGTCGGCGCGCACAGCCGTCGCTGGCCACACGATCGCAATCGCCGCAACCACAGCCGGCAACAGGATCGCCATCGCCGCGCGCTCGGCGGAGCGCCAAATAAACCGCTGCCTCGAAGCCAAACGCAGCCGCGAAACGCACGCCAGCTGCGGCCTGAAACGCCGCCAACCCACGCGCCGCCAAACGCCGCGTAGCTCCCTCACCAAACCCTCCGCACGTACTCTACTCCGCTAGTCAAGCTCCGTTCGCGAAGTGCTACGCGTCCCCGCGCGCGAGCGCGGCGGGCAGAGGAGCGGCAGCTTTCACGTCCGGGTGAATGCGAGAAGCGTTTTGTGGGTCGCAACTTTACAGCCAACGCACGAATCTTTGTGGGTCGCGGCTTTTTACGCTGAGCGGAGTCGAAGGGCAGCCGCGGCATAGAGCCCGCGCAATCAAGGCGCCTTTTGCCTGTCTGCCGCGGGCAGGGCGCTGAAGCTCCCAGCGAGGTCCGCGTTCATGCAGCCCCATTAACGCGCACTTCCATGTTGACATCCAACAGGAAAACGACGTATCTTCAGCCCGTGCGATGAGGGATTTGTGCTGGCGGTATCGATCTTCCAATGGGCCGTTTGCGCAGACGATCCGAAAGGCGCCGGTCGCGCGCTTCGTAGCGCCGGTCCGCCGGGAGACAGGAAGAACGTCGCGCCTGCCATTTTGCCGTTGCACTTTCGGGTGCCGCTTGTGCCGAAGGCCTACGGGCAGTCTGGGCGCGCTGTGCGAAACAGGTTGTCATCCCGAATCGAGTCCCGGCGGTTTGGGCCGGGAATCAGGGTGAGGGATCTGCTGTTGCATTTAGCTTTGCGGTTGCCGCTTGCCCCGAGCAACGAAGCGCGCTCTTCGCGGTGTTTGCGGCGGGTGCGGATATCTTTATGTAGCGCCGCGCCCGCCTGCCGGTCTGCGGGCAGGCTTCAGCGCGGCAGGGTTTCGGGCTTGGCGATGAATTGCCATGCGTCATCTTAAAAAAAGTATCGCGCGCCTCCGCGCTCTCGCCTCCCGCATCCGCGGCTTCTTCTCTTCTCGCCGTGACGACGCCGATTTCCAGGACGAGCTTTCCGCCCACCTCTCCATGCTCGAAGACGAAAACCTCCGCCGCGGCCTCCCTCCCGACGAAGCCCGCCGCCAGGCCCGCCTCCGCCTCGGCGCCGAAGCTCAGCTTCGCGAATCGCAGCACGATCTTTGCGGCCTGCCCTGGCTCGAATCTCTGCTCCAAGACGTCCGCTTCGGCCTCCGCATGTTGCGCAAATCTCCGGGGTTCACCGCCATCGCCATCCTCACCCTTGCCCTCGGCATCGGCGCGAACACCGCCATCTTTTCCTGCACGGACCAACTCGTGCTCCGCAACTTGCCAGTGCCGCATCCCGATCAGCTCGTGGTGTTGCGCTCGCCGGGGCCGATTCCGGGTTACTGCTGGTCGGATATCGATAACTGCGCGCAGTCCTTTTCCTATCCGATGTATCGCGATCTACGCGACCGGGCCACGGTGTTTTCAGGGTTGCTCGCCTATCGGGAAATCGACGTGAACATCTCCGGACACGGCGTGACACAGACCGCCCATGGCGAGTTGGTCAGCGGAAACTTTTTCCAGACGCTGCAAGTCCCGCCAGCGCTTGGCCGCCTGTTCACTCCAGACGACGAAACGGCGCCGGGAGCAAATACTGTGGCCGTGCTGAGCTACGGCTATTGGACGCGGCAATTCGGTGCGGACCCGTCCGTGCTGGACAAGCCACTAGTCGTGAACGGTGTCCCGCTAACGGTAGTCGGCGTAGCGCGCAAAGGATTTTTTGGCGTGGAAATCGGCTCGACGCCGGATATTTTCATTCCCGTGACCATGAAGGCGCAAATGGCGCCCGACGCGATTCTCAGCTTGGAGAGCCCCGGCGACCGCTGGCTACCGCTGGTGGCTCGGCTGAAACCTGGCGTTTCGATTGCCCGTGCTGAAGTGGCCCTGCAGCCGATTTACGCACCGCTTCTGGAATCAGAGGCCAAGCTGCTCAAGCTCTCGGGCAACGACCGGAAGCTATTCGTCGGTAGGCCGTTGCTGCTAGTCAGCGGCTCGCGCGGCCGACTTGTTTTGCAGCAGGATACGGAAGAGCCGCTGCTCGTGCTGATGAGCATGGTGGGATTGGTGCTGCTGATTGCCTGCGCGAACCTAGCAGGATTGCTAGTGGCACGCGGAGAAACGCGGCAGCGCGAAATTGCCGTACGAATGGCGTTGGGCGCGGGTCGCGGACGTCTCTTGTGGCAACTCCTGATGGAAAGCCTGCTTATCGCAGTCGCGGGCGGCGCCGCCGGGATTGCGCTCGCTTCGTGGGGTCTGAAGGCGATGGTTGGCGCGATCCCGAGCGATACGGGACTGAAAGGGCTCGAAGGCACTCTCGATTTCCGCCTCCTGTCGTTTGCGGTTGCGCTTACGCTCCTCACGAGTGTTCTATTTGGACTGGCGCCAGCGATACGCGCCACACGCGTCGCTTTGCACACCACGTTGAAGGAGCAGCATCCGAACCTTTCTTCCGCGGGGCGCTCGAGCATTGAGCTGCGCCGGATTTTGATTGTGGCGCAGGTGGCGTTCACGGCAGTGCTGTTAATCGGGGCGGGGCTTTTCGCGCGCACCCTGATAAACCTTGAACATGCCAATCTAGGTTTAAACCTCAGCCATCTCCTGCAATTTTCTGTTTCGCCAGATTTGAATGGCTACTCGCTCGCACAAACGCAGCGGTTCGCCGATAGCGCGCGTCAGGAAATCGCTGCGCTTCCCGGCGTGCGGTCCGTCGCCCTTTCCTCAATGCCGATTTTTTCGAACGACGATTGGTCAAGCAACATTACCCCTGAAGGGTATGCGATGCGGCCCAGCGAGGATCCAAATGTTCAATATGACTACGTTTCTCCAGGTTACTTCTCGACGATGGAAATTCCGCTTCTCGCCGGACGCGAATTCACTGATGCGGACGACGCGAATGCTCCGAAGGTCTGCATCATCAATGCGAAACTGGCTCAGCGATATTTCGCGGGGCGCAATCCGATCGGATTGCATGTTGGGCATGGCGTCGGGCCCAACGTTCATCCCGATATCGAAATCGTCGGTGTGGTAGCAAACAGCAAATGGGACAACGCCCGCACCGATGTGGCTCCCTTCATGTATTCTCCTTATTCGCAAGGAACGAATCTGAGCGTGGCCCCGCTGAGCTTTTACGTGCGCGCGAAACGCGATCCAGCGCAGACGGCGGCAAGTTTGCGTGCCACGATTGCGCGTCTGGATCCTAGTTTGCCGGTCAACGATATGCGTACCGTCAAGCAGCAACTCAGCGATTCCATGTTCAACGGCCGATTAGTCGCGGCGCTTTCGGTTTCGCTGGCGCTGCTCGCTGCGCTCCTCGCCGCGCTTGGTCTCTACGGTGTCCTCTCGTACGTCGTGGCGCGGCGCACACCCGAGATCGGAATTCGGATGGCGCTTGGCGCACAGTCCAGCGATATCCTTCGCGGTGTTATCGGCGAAGGAGTTAGGCTCACTGTGATCGGCGCCGCGCTCGGAATCGCCGCTGCGCTCATGGCGGTGCGGTATGTTTCGAGCTTGCTGTACGGCGTGAAACCGGGCGATCCCCTCACGTTTCTCGGGGTATTCTCGGCGCTGCTATGCGTCGCACTACTAGCTTGCTACATTCCCGCGCGCCGCGCCTCGCGTGTCGATCCCATGACCGCCCTCCGCCACGAATAAGTCCTGCCGAATGGCGCTGCCTGCTGGGTTTAGGAATTAAACGCCATCTGCGGCGTGGGCGTTCTCCGGGAACGCCAATCTCCCGATTGGCGGTTTTGGACCGGTCTCCCCGCACCGTCATCCCGCTCGTCTTGACCGGAGTCGAAAGGAACCGAGTCTCGCCGAATTGAACCGGGAATGACGGCGAGGCCTGCCTGCCGCAGGTAAAGATCTGCTGTTGCCTTGCGAGCGCCGCCAACTTTCATGCGTGTCGCGGTATTCTCGTAGCGTCGGCGTCTCTTCGGCCATTTTGTCGTTGCATTTCCGGGTGCCGTTTATCGTGAGGCGAGGCCGAAGGGCATCCTTCGCGGTTTTCGAAGGGTGCGGATTTTCTCGTCGTGCAAAATCCTCTCAGTGGTCTGCTATAAATAGCCTGTGAACGACACGTCCCGCTTGACGCGCTGAGTGCCGCTTCCACTTCAATTCCCAAAAAGGGAAAGTTAGTACTACGCGAATTGAACCTGTACGCGCTCGCATCTCCATGCTACCGTTACTCGTTTTTGATCGCCTACGGAAAGCGGTTGAGCGAAGGCGGAAGAGAAGAAAGGAGGGATTGGGCGCAATGGATGTGGCGATGAGAGCAGAGTCGGCCTCCTTTACGCATGAAGAATTCTTCTCTTTTTATTCGCTTTTGACTGCCTCTCAAGGGCGGAACAGCCAATCAACCTTGCACACACGTAAATCGCTGAAAACGCAGGTACATGAAAATCAAAGGCCGGAACGTCCCGGTGCATCTTCTGATGCGGGATTTTGCACTCTAATTTCTAACGCCGAGCCTCTAACCCCTAGAGCTGGTGCATTTTCTCATGCACAGTTTTCTCGCCGGAATTCGCGCGGCCACGAAAGCGCACGCCAACTCGCGAGTCACTACTCACCAATTACTACTCATCGGTTACCAAATGCTACCCGAGACAGCAATCGAGTAGAATCACTCGCAAGTCATAGAAAACAAAAGACGGGGTATGCCTCTACCCGAGACACTTCCCGTCACGTTTTCAGTCGGTTTTCAAGCCGAATTCCGAGCCGCACCAAACCGCCGCATTCGCTTTCCAGCCATTCGGCGCCGTTACCTCACTCCGGCAAGGACGTCGATCGTAAGCTGATCCAGACGCTCGTAAGGGAGCCGCTTGTGGGCGATCTGCTCGCGATTGAAAATGCGGCTCAGCAGGGATGCTGCGCTCTTTTTCGAGAAGCGGCCGATCTCTCCATTCTGGCCGGGACCGGCGGAGACCGCTTCAAGGATGCTTTGAATTTCAGCATCTTCGTTCCAGCGCCGGGCTTTTTCCTTCAATATCAGGTAGGTGCGCATGCAACCAGCCGCAAAATCCTTCACGCCTTCGTAATCCTCGGTGCGATAGGCGTGCGCGTCGAAATGCCGCGGGCCATCGTAGCCAATGTCTTCGAGAAACTTCACCAGCCAAAACGCCGACTTCAAGTTGGCCGAACCAAAGCGAAGGTCTTGATCGTAACGTCCCGGCATTTGATCGTTCAGATCGATGTGGAAGAGCTTGCCAGCTTCCCATGCTTGTGCGACGCCGTGCATAAAATTCAATCCGGCCATGTGCTCGTGGGCGACTTCCGGGTTCACGCCGACCATTTCCGGATGGTCGAGCGTGGGAATGAAACCCAGATAATGGCCGGTAGTGGCCATGTAGATATCGGCGCGAGGTTCGTTCGGTTTCGCTTCCAGGGCCAGCTTGAATCCGTAGCGGCGGTCCAAATTGTATTCACAAAGATAGTTGACGGCGTCGCGCAGACGCTTAATGGCGATGTCCGCGCGGCGGCACGCGTCGGTTTCCACGCCCTCGCGGCCGCCCCAGAGAACGAAAATCTTCGCGCCAAGTTCCGCGCCGATGTCCATCGCGCGCATGGTCTTCTGCAGAGCGTAGGCGCGCACCTCCGGATCGTTCGCCGTGAAAGCGCCGTCTCGAAATACGGGATCGAAAAACAGCGAGACGGTCGCCATGGGCACGACGATCCCATTTTTCTTGCAGCTTGCGGCGAACTCTCGCACGAGCCGATCGCGCTCGGCGGGCGTCGCGTCGATTGGCACCAAGTCGTTATCGTGCAGATTGACTCCCCACGCGCCTACTTCCGCCAGCATGGCGACAATTTCCGCGGGTTTCAGCGCAGGCCGCACGAAGTCGCCAAATGGGTCGCGCCCGCGGTTGCCCACGGTCCAAAGGCCAAACGAAAATTTGTGTTCGGGTTTTGGCGCGTACTGCCCGTCCGATTTCTTTTTCATCTGCTTCTCCCGCCCGCGAAAATGAAAACAACCTATGAGGAGTAGATCGATTTCATCGCGGGGTATATGCGACGGTAGCGCTGGTACTGCGCGCTCATCACGGCTACATGGTTCGGATCCGGCATTACGCGTTCGCTGACGCGCACGGCCGATTCACACGCGGCATCCACGGATGGCCATAGCCCCGCGCCGACGCCGGCCAGTATCGCCGCTCCGTACGCGGCGCCTTCCTCCGCCGCGACGATTTCGACTTCGCGGCCGTAAACCTCCGACTGAATGCGGCGCCACAAAGCAGATCGCGCTCCACCGCCTCCCAGACGCACGCGTTCGATGGGTATGCCCATCGCTTCGAGGATCTGAAAAGTATCTTTCAGGCTGAAGGCGACGCCTTCCAAGACAGCTCGAATCACGTGCGCCCGCGTGTGCGAGGCCGTAAGGCCAACGAGTGCGCCGCGGACGTCCGGGTCCAGGTGCGGCGCGCGCTCTCCCATCAGGTAGGGAGCCCACAGGAGATTCCCGGAACCCGCGGGCGCTTGGGCGGCTTCTTCCGTCATGTGGTGGTAGATGTCGGAGCCGCTTTTGGCGCACCCCTGAAAAAAAGTGTCGCGCAGCCAGCGAAGGGACAATCCCGCCGCTTGCGTGACACCCATCACATGCCAGCGATTCGGAATCGCGTGGCAGAACGTGTGCAGCCTGCCTTGCGCGTCCGTCGTGGGCCGGTCCGTGGACGCGAAGACCACACCGGAAGTGCCGATGGTTGCGCTGACCGCGCCCGGCGTTACGATGCCCATGCCTACCGCGCCCGCAGCTTGATCGCCTGCTCCGGCTACGACCAGCGTTCCCTGAGCCAAGCCGCTCGCTTCCGCTCCGTTTGAATTCACTTGGCCGCATACGGCCGGCGACTCGAACAATTCCGGCAAAATCGACCGATCAATGCCCGACGCGGCCAAAATCTCGGTGCTCCAGGCGCGGCGGCTTACATCGAGCAACAACGTTCCCGATGCATCGGCAACGTCGGTGGCAGGATGCCCCGTCAGTTTGAATCGTACATAGTCCTTTGGAAGCATCACATGGCGAACGCGGCGCCAATTCTGTGGTTCGTTTTCTCGGGTCCAAAGGAACTTGGTCAGAGTGAAGTTGGCCAGCGCGGGGTTCGCGGCCAGGTCGATGAGGCGCTCGCGGCCGATCTGGCTGGTGAGATCGTCGCACTGCTTTTGGGTGCGAACGTCGCACCAGATAAGCGCCGGGCGGACAACTTTGCCATCGCCATCGACCATGACCGCGCCATGCATTTGTCCGGAGAATCCGACGCAGGAGATTTGGCCGGCACTTAATTGGGAATCGCGTAAAGCCTTGCGAATCGCGATTTGCGCGGCACGCCACCAGTCGTCCGGGTGCTGCTCGGCCCAGCCTACGTACGGCGACGCAAACGGCTGGTGATCTTCAGCGGCCGACGCGAGGATCTGGCCGCGCTCGCCGATGATCAGCGCGCGCGTCCCACCGGTACCTACATCAATTCCCATTACCGCCGCATTCATAAACTGTTACTCCCGTTGCCGGGCCAACGCGTCCAAACCTACCGCCAGAACCAAAATTCCGCCCTTAACGATGCTCTGAACGAAATCCGGAACATCCTTGAGCGACATCCCGTTATCGAGGCTGGCCATAAACAAAGCGCCCAAGCACGATCCCCATACGGTTCCTCGTCCGCCCAGCAAACTTGCGCCGCCGATCACGCAGGCAGCGATGGCGTCCAATTCAAGGAGGGTGCCGGCTTCCGGTCCGGCGCTGCCAACGCGCGCCGTGTAAACGCAACCGGCAATTCCAGAAAGAAGACCGAGAATGCAGAAGGCCCAAAGGACCTGCCGACGCACATTGACGCCCGAATACTTGGCGGCTTCGGGATTTCCTCCAACGGCATAGAGCCGCCGGCCGAAGGTGGTATGCGACATCAAAAATGCGCCGGCCAAGGCGATCGCCGCGAGAATCAAGACTGGGACCGGAATGCCCGCATAGGCATTGAGCATCAGCACGAATCCGATGACGACGACCGCGGGAACGGCGACGCGAATGATGGCGCCTGCGGGACTCCATAGCTCGATTTCGAGCCGGCGCTGCACCATGCGGCGACGCAGCACGTACCAGATGATTGCGGCCAATGCCGCGAGCATCAGCACGATGCCGATCGCGGGGCTGGTATAGGACTGGCCCAAGGACATGAATGATGGAGACTCGATTGGGTACGTATTCCCTCCGCTGATTCCTTGCGCCGCTCCGCGCCACGCGAGCAAGCCGCCGAGCGTAACGATGAAAGAGGGAATTCTTGCGTATGCCGTGAGGTATCCCTGCAACGCGCCGACCGCGAGCCCGACGCCTAGGCCCACCAGCACCGATGAAAGAAAACCGGCGTGGGCGACCGTTTGCATCATCACAGCCGCCATTCCAGAGAGGCCAATCAGCGATCCAACGGACAAATCAATTTCCGCGGCGACGATGACCATCACCATGCCGACGGAGAGAATGCCGGTGACCGCCGTCTGCCGCATCAGATTGGAAAAATTGCGCGGCTCAAGAAAAATCCCATCCGTGGCAAAGGCAAAGGCGATCCACACAATGGCGATCGCCGCTACCAAGCTATAGGAACGAATCGCGGAGACGGACAGGAACTTACGCGGCGCTTTTTTGACGGGAAGAGCGGTTTGGGGCGGAGCGCCGGCTTGCGCGGCGCCTGCTTGATTACTCACTTTGATTACTCGCTGGCATTGCGATGCGCCATCAAGCGGCCGTGGCGGTTCCTCCGATAGCACAGGCCATGACCGCCTCGGGCGTGGCCCGATCTCGCGAAAATTCTCCGGCGATGCGTCCTTGGCGCAGGACGAGGATTCGATCGCTAAGCCCCAAGACTTCGGGCAATTCGGACGAGACCATCAGGATGGCGACTCCGGACTGCGCCAAGCGGTCAATCAGCTGATAAATTTCGGCCTTGGCGCCGACATCGATGCCGCGAGTCGGCTCGTCGAAAAATAATACTTTCGCGTCATTTAGCAACCATTTCGCCAGCACGACTTTTTGCTGCGTTCCTCCGGAAAGTGTCCTTGCAATCGAAAATAGCGAGGGCGCCTTGATGCGAAGGCTTTCGAAAAGAGGTTTGCCGGCGTGTATCTCCCGCGCCTGATCTGTTACAAACGCGCCTGACACACGCTGGAGCGCAACGAGCGTCATATTTGTGAGGACGGTTTCATCCAGGACCAAGCCCGAACGCTTCCGGTCTTCGGTTACAAGGCCGATGCCGTGAGCGATTGCATCGGCAGGATTGCGAATCTTCACCAGCTGCCCATCGAGCAGGACTTCGCCGGTGAATCCGGCAGGCGAGGCGCCGAACAGCGCCGTCAACAGCTCCGTGCGCCCAGCGCCCATCAATCCGGCGATTCCCAGCACTTCTCCTTTGCGAATCGCGAAGCTGACGTCGTCAACCAGCAGACGTTCGCGCCGCGCGGGATCCGGCACACTGATGTGCCGCGCTTCAAACGCGACATCACCCACGGTGCGATTCGTGCGGGGGAAAAGTTGCGAAACTTCGCGGCCCACCATCCGCACGATTAGCTGCTGCTCGGTAAGCCGCGCGACGGGAGCGGTATCGACCGTTTTGCCGTCGCGAAGGACGGTGATGCGATCGCTGATTTCTAGAACCTCTTGTAAACGATGAGAGATGTAAATGATGCCGATGCCACGCCGGCGCAGGCCGCTCAATACGGCGAATAAGTGCTTACTTTCCGCGTCCGTGAGGGCGGCAGTCGGCTCGTCCAGCACTAAAATGCGCGCATCGTGCGAGAGCGCTTTGGCGATTTCGACCATTTGCTGGCGGCCCGTTCCGAGGCTGCCGACGCGCGCGCGCGGATTGATATCAACGCCGAGTTCGCGAAGAAAAGACGCTGCTTGAGCGTACAGGCGGTCCCAATCGACGATTCCAAGACGGCTTGGCTCGCGCCCTAAAAAGATGTTTTCGCCGACGGTAAGCTCGCGCACGAGCGAAAGCTCCTGGAAGACGACTGCCACTCCGGCGCGTTCCGCATCGCGCACGCCATTAAACTGCCGGGACTTTCCATCGATCCGAATCTCGCCGCCCCGTTCGGGGTAAACGCCGCCTAGAATTTTCATCAGCGTCGATTTGCCGGCGCCATTTTCTCCAACCAGAGCGTGAATCTCGCCTGGAAACAGGTCAAAAGTCACACCGTCGAGCGCACGAACGCCTGGAAAGATCTTGGTTATGTCGCGCATTTCGAGAATCGGTTCACTTTGCAAAGCGCAAGTTCTCCCTCAACTCCCTCAAACCTGCTACTGAACCGCTTTGGGCCACTGACTTCGCGGGAGATCGTGGTAAACGTCGGCGGAGCGAAGGAAACCATCTTTGATGACGGTTTGAGCCAAATTCGATTTGTCCACCACAATCGGCTCGAGCAAATACGAGGGCACGTTCTTGAAACCATTGTTCACGGTGGCGTTGGGCTGCACCGGCTGGTGCTTCGCGAGTTCGACAGCGATTTCCGCCGCGCGCGTGGCAAGCAGGCGGATCGGCTTGTACACGGTCATTGCTTGGGTTCCGTCGGCGATGCGCTGGCAGGCGGCCAGATCCGCGTCCTGCCCGGAAACGAGCACTTTGCCCGCAAGCTTCTGCTCCGCGAGCGCCTGCACGACGCCTCCGGCGGTACTGTCGTTTGACGCAACGACGGCAACGACGTTGTTGTGATTTTGGGTGAGCGCATTTTCGGTGTGAGCCAGCGCCGCACTGGGCAGCCAGTCCTTCGACCACTGATCGGCCACGATTTTTATATCGCCGCGGTCGATCGCCGGCTGCAAGACCTTCATTTGGCCCTGGCGCAGCAATTGAGCGTTGTTGTCCGTAGGCGATCCTCCGATCAGGACGTAGTTTCCCTTGGGCGCGCGATCGAGCAGGTACTTTGCTTGCAATTCGCCGACGCGCACATTGTCGAACGAAATGTAGAAATCGACGTCGCTGTTGCGGATCAGGCGGTCGTAGGAAAGCACGGGCACGTGCTGACGTTTGGCGCTATTGACGATCGACGCGGCGATGTCGCCATTGTGCGGCACCACAACGAGCACATCCACGCCATCGGTTAAAAGATCTTCGGATTGCTGTACTTGCGTTGCGTCGTTGCCGTCGGCCGATTGAACCAGCACGCCGGCACCGAGCTGTTTAGCCTCGGCAACGAAAGCATCGCGATCGTGCTGCCATCGCTCAAGCTGCAGAGAATCCATCGAGAAGCCGATGAGAATCCGCTTATGGCCTTTCTTGAGGCTGCTTTTCCCGCAGCCCGCGGCAGCGAGGCATGCGGCCAGGACAGCGGCGCCGAGCGCTCTCGCCGTTGACCTCATCGATTGTCCCTGGGGCAGTTCATTCACGACCACAAAATTGGCGGACAGTAGGCAATTTTGAATTCTGGCTGCTTACGTCACGATCATGAAAATTCACTGATCCGCCGCACAAAATTGCTTAACGTGTACGTTAACGGCGGTGGTAGAGTACCACGCGAAATTCAGATTGCAATCGCAGACATGGCCAGGAGGCGCGGCTTGAGACGTCAATTTCGATATGACGAAGGCGCTTGGCGGCTGGCGCCGCTCGTGCTCGCCTGCACTGCTTTTTGCTTTTACGCGGACGCGCAAGCCACGCCTCCTTACCGGAATCCCAAATTGCCCGTGGAGCAGCGCGTGGCCGATTTGATGTCGCGCATGACGCTGCAGGAAAAAATCGCGCAACTGGTGGGGACATGGCAATCGGGCCTGCCGACAGGGTCGCCCGGACGATTCGAAGACAGCAACGGGAATTTCGATCCGGCGCTCGCAGCCGTGGCGCTGAAGAACGGCATCGGCGAAATAACGCGGCCGAGCGCGAATCGGGGTCCGCGGCAGGAAGCGGAATTCACGAACCAGGTGCAGAAATGGCTGCGGGAACATACGCGCCTGGGAATTCCAGTGATTTTTCACGAGGAATGCCTTCACGGCGACGTGGCTCCCGGCGGGACTTCGTATCCGCAGGCGATCGCGCTGGCGTCCACGTGGGACCCGGCGCTGGTGAAGGACGTGTTTACGGCGACGGCGGCGGAGGCGCGCGCGCGTGGCGCGGAACAATGTTTGGCGCCGGTGCTCGATCTGGCGCGCGATCCACGCTGGGGACGAACGGAAGAAACTTACGGCGAAGATCCGTATCTCGCGTCGCGCATCGGCGTGGCCGCAGTCGAGGGGTTTCAAGGCACCGGGCCTTTTATCGACAAAGAGCACGTGATCGCTACCGCGAAACATTTCGCCGTTCACAGCCAGCCCGAGGGCGGAACGAACGTCGGGCCGGCGGATTATTCGGAGCGCACCGTCCGGGAGTATTTCTTCAAGCCGTTCAAGGCAGCGGTACAGGAGGCGGGCGTCGATTCGGTGATGGCTTCTTACAACGAAATTGACGGGATCCCGTCGCACAGCAACACGGAGCTTCTTACGGGCGTGCTGCGCCAGAGATGGGGATTCCGCGGAGTGGTCGTGTCCGATTATTTCGGCATCACGCAACTGCGAACCATCCACCACGTGGTTGCCACGGACGCCGAGGCAGCGAAAATGGCGCTTGAAGCAGGCGTTGACATGGAACTTCCGTCCGAGGACGCGTTCAATCATTTGCAGGACTTGGTGAATAGCGGGCAGGTGTCTGAGGTTTACATCGACCGCGCCGTGGCGCGCGTACTGCGGATGAAGTTTCTGGCGGGGGTTTTCGACGATCCGTACGTCGATCCGAACTACGCCGTGAAAATCACCGGCGACTCAGCGCACCGCGCACTGGCGTTGAAAGCGGCGCACGAAGCGCTGACACTTTTGAAAAACGACGGCAACTTACTCCCACTCGATATTTCCAAATACAAGCGCATTGCGGTGATCGGGCCCAATGCCGCCGACGCGCACCTGGGCGAATACAGCGGCGAGCCGACGCAAAGCGTCAGCATACTTCAGGGAATTAAGGACAAAGCCGGATCGCGCGCTGAGGTTCTGTATTCGCTGGGTTGTAAAATCACAGAAACGCCCGCGGTCTGGGACGCCAACAAAGTGGTTCTCGGCGATCCGAAGCTCAATGCGCAGAGAATTCAGCAGGCGGTGGCGGTAGCGAACAGGGCCGACGTCATTATTTTGGCGCTGGGCGGCAACGAGCAGACGTCGCGGGAAGCATGGGCGCCAAATCATTTGGGCGATCGCGAGAGTCTGAATCTGCTGGGCAACCAGGATGATCTCGTCCGCGCAATGCTGGCGACCGGAAAGCCGGTGGTGGTGGTGATGATTCATGGCCGTCCGCTAGCGATAAATTACGTAGCGGAACATGTGCCGGCGATCCTCGATGGCTGGTATGTGGGGCAAGAAGGCGGGACGGCTGTAGCGGACGTGCTGTTCGGCGATTACAATCCCGGCGGCCATCTGCCAATTACGGTTCCGCGTTCCGTGGGCCAATTGCCGGACTACTACTACCAAAAACCATCCGCCAAACGCGGTTTCGTGGATGGCCCCGTCACGCCGCTTTTCCCGTTCGGCTGGGGACTGAGCTACTCGACTTTCAAATATTCCAATCTTCGCCTGGAACCCGCCACGATTGGCACGCAGGGCGAGACTAGCGTTTCCGTCGATATCACGAATACGAGCGCCATTCGCGGTGACGAGGTGGTGCAGCTCTACATTCGCGACGAGGTTAGCTCGGTCACGCGTCCGGTGGAGGAATTGCGCGGATTCCAGCGCGTTACGCTCGACCCGGGCGAAACGAAAACCGTCCATTTCAAGCTTGGCTTCCCGGAACTTTCTTTTTTGAATCGCGAGATGCGCTGGGCTGTTGAACCGGGCACTTTCAAGATAATGGCCGGCAGTAATTCCGCCGATTTGATTTCAACCGAATTGAACGTCGTAGCTCGCTGACATCGAATTCAGCAGCGAAGACATACGCGGGCAGATCGCCAAAGGTGACAGCGATTTTCTGGTTCGTTTTTCCGGATTCCTTGAAGAGCGAGAGAGGAACAGCGTCCCCCATTGCCGCGTAACCCGCGGGCGACGGGTGCAAATGATCGCCCGAGTCGTAGTTCGGAAGCAGCCGATGAGGATGCAACGGATCGCGCATGATTCGATCGAAGTCGATCACTGCGTCGAAGTGGCCCGGAGCGCGGATCCATTCGTTCACGGCTTCGCGGTCAGCTTCCGCCGCCGCGCCCGGATGATAATAAGCCGAGCCAAAGAAGGGCATAATCGTCACGCCGATCGCTTTGATGTGGTGCGCATGGGCGCGAACGATCATCTGCTTGTATGCGGCAATTATTTGATGAACGAGCGCGTCATGCTCTGACTTGGGTACATTGTTTTCGCGATTGAGCATGCCGATATCGTTGACGCCCTCCAGCACGATCAAAAACCGCACTCCGGGCTGCGCGATCACATCCGTATTGAAACGGGCGAGCGCGTTCGGTCCCAAGCCATCAGTAAGCAGGCGATTTCCTCCGATGCCCTGATTGAGGACTGCTACCCCCTTCGTGTCTGGCTGACTTTGCAAGCGCTTGGCCAGCACGTCTGTCCAGCGATCGTTGCCATTGGTGGTGGAGGCGTGGCCGTCTGTGATTGAATCGCCGAGCACGGCTATTGCTCGTGCCGCCGGCGCAGCGGCGACGTCGATTCCTTCGATGAAATACCAACGATCGATTGTTTTCGCGCCTGGCAGATCGAGCGCCGACACCACGTCTCCATGGCCGACGTACGAAGTGGCACGCGAGCCTGGATGACCTGTCTCGCCATCCGGCGATGCTTCGATGTGCAGGGTAATGGCTACGTTCGAGAGGGCCTTGGCGGGAAACGATAGCGGATCGGAAACGTAGTCCGCGTGCGCGGGGATCGTCACGTTTTGTAAACCAGAGAACGTGACGGGCTGGTCCGTCCCAGGTTCGAGCTTGTCCGAATCGGCTGAAACGGGGCGCGCAACGTGCGCCGCGAGCACGTGCAGCGGCGTTGCTCCGAAGCGGTTCGAAAGCCGAAGGCGGATCTCCGTTCCGCCGATTGACAAGTGTACGATCTGGCGAAGAACGGCATCGCGAAGCTCGTCCGGGCTCAGTGCGTTGGCCGGTTCAACGAGTTGTTGAGACGCAGCCCACGAGCCGACCCATCTCGTTGATCTGTCGCTAGCCACGCTACTCGCAACCGCCGGCAGCAACACAAATACAAACAAAAGCGCGAATATAATCCGAAGCCTGTGCAGCGAACATGCGGCGGCAGGCGTCGCCGTGCATTGCTTACGGTGACGCTTCATGAAATTCATTGGCATTCTGGCGCTCGGTGGGCTTGACGCCCTTGCGGCATTATTCCCAAAATTCACGCCTTAAGAAACATGAATCCACGAAGCCATGCCAGCGAACTCTGGACCCGGCCGCTTTCACGAACCTTGTTGAAGTTTCAGGCGTTGGCGGATAGGATTTCACAGCCAATGAAAATCCTGGCTACGATCCATGAAGCGCTGATGGCGGCGCCGTCTCTCACGAAGAAGACGCGCCCGAGGAGATTGCGATGAAGAAAATGTACACAGCTGTGATTGCGGTGGCCGCCGCGCTGCTGCTCGTGAGCGCCGCGCACGCCCAGGTATCGCTGAACGCGGCGCGAATCGGAGCGCAGGATCAGGAGGCGCTGGCGAAGTTTTACGAGGCCGCGTTTGGGATGCAGGAGGTAAACCGCATTGGCGCTCCCGGAGGAGCCGAGATTTTTTTGAATTTCGGCGCCACCGTGGAAGAAGCGAAGGCCAATAAGAGTGTGCCGATCGTGATCATGCACCGCGCGTCCAATGATTTGAAGGATCCGGTTCCGCACCTAGTCCTCACGGTGAAGGACATGGCGAAGACGGTTGCCGCGATCAAGGCGGCGGGAGGTTCAATGGCAGGCGAACCTCGCGCATTCGGAAATACTGGCATCATGATCGGCATCGCCGTCGATCCGGCGGGTAACAGGCTGGAGATGATTCAGCGCCCGTAACTTAGGTCTTACATTTTAATTGAGGGTCGCCACCGTCGAAATGGCTTGGGCCAAAAGGTCACGTTGACGGCAGAGGTCCAGTCCGTTTGCGGGGAAGGTGCCAGTACCGGCGCGAACCATCGTTCGTATTGGAGAGAGGCTGAGAAGCTGATCTCATCAGTGAGCCACCACTTCACTTGCGCTGAGACGTCGTTCACTGACTCACCGTTGGGCAGAAAGTTTTTTGAAACAGTAGCGTGCCGGTAGCCAAGCTGGACGCTGTCTTTCGCGCCAGCCCAGTACGTGAGCCACGATTGAAAACCAGTCCCTTCGCGCCCTATCCAACTCCCAATGAGATTTCCTTCGTTCGTGTAAAGATCGTGATAGAAGCTGTCGAAGTATACGTAGTGTCCTCCCCCTTCGCCACCTGGCGCGTCGGTGTAAACCGCCTCGGCTCGAAGATCCATTTTCGGAGCGCCCGGAAGGCGCGGCACATAGAATCCGGTGCTGAGCGCGGCGCGGGGCGGGTTCGCGAGCGGAGAAGGATCGTCGTCCGATAGAGAATCGCCATATACCGTCAGCCAGTTGCGCAGGAATGGAACGCGATAGGAGGCATCAAAGCCGCCGGTGCGTTTTCCGGGATTCTGATCAGGTAGTTCGTTGGCTCCAGAAGTGAACATCGTGTAGCTGCGGAACAAAGAAAGAAATGTGAGCGGGCGCCCTACGCCACTGAGTTCCGAAGTCCGGCTAAATCCCAGTTCGAGGTTCGGGGTCGGCTTGAAGGTGATTTTTTCGCCGTGTATTAAAGGGTCCTCCGGAAATTCGTTTCCCGAGAGCTTGCCGAAAAAAACATCCATCTTTACCGGGCCGAGACGGTGAAGCACCCAGGGCAACTCAAATGGGGCAATGCGGCTGGCACGGAACACGTACATTGGTTCGGCATTATCGCTAATTAAGAGCGCGCCGCCATCGTCCGGCGCCCACCATAAGCTCTGTTTCCCGAACGACAGTTCCCACCCACTGAGACTGGCGCCCGCGTATGTGTCAAGCAATCGGAATCGGTTGATGGTTGCGATCGGCGTCCCCGGCTGAAGAGGATTCTGATCGATTGCGGCGGTGAACTGCCGTACCGGGAGCGGGTCAGCGGCCGCGGATGGAGCGTGCTGAAACTCCTCGCGCGTATAGATTACGAATCGGCCAGCGGTAACGAACGCCGAAAAGCCATCGAAGCTATTGAGGCCCTGCTGATATGGACGGCCGAAATTATTGATGATCGTCTGCCCGAAATGGTAGCTATCGTTCAACGGCTTGCCGGCTATCCCGGTGAGGCCGGTGTAGATCGATTGGATGTGCGGCGAAATCGCCGGAGATCCGCCAAGTTCGGGCTGAAACTCCGCCAGCAGGGCGGAGTAAATTCGCCGAACGTCCGTCGGCGAATCGTCCGTAATACTCTTGCCTGCTTCGGAAACCAAGGCGGCACACTCGATGCGGGTCCACGGCCGTTGTCCGAGAAATGCGGTATGGATGTAACCGAGCGCCGCTAAACGCTCGATCGAGGGGTAAACCCAGCTGTCCAGTTCGACGAACGGCGACCCGGTGCCGGCCGCGGCAACTTCTTCGCCGGAATCTACGAGTGCATTTCGCGCTTGTGAATCCGCGTTCGGAGCGACCGAGAGAAGCGAGACGATTAGGAGGAGAATCGCGCAGCTATTCAACCGATTCGGCCTCCAGCGACATGGCCATCGTGTCCTGCTCGTCCATACTTACGGGGACGCGAGCCGGCAACTGATGCATCGCTTTGACGTGCCGCAAGGGGCTTGGGGAGATACACGAGACGGCAGTTTTCCAGATGACCACCAGATCGGAAACAAAAGACGCGCGATTCATGTACCAACGATCGAGTCTCGCTTTGAGCGGCCTGATCTCGGAATCGTAAAACTCTTCAAGCTCGCGAGCGGGAACGTTTGCAAGCAGTTCTTCTTCGCGCCTGAAGGCGAGTGTCGCCAATCCCGTTATGCCCGGGCGATATTGCCAATCAGTTGCAGAGGAATATTCCGGCAGTTTCGGACGCGGCCCAACCAAGCTCATATCGCCGCGCAACACGTTGTAGAACTGCGGTATTTCATCGAATTTCAATTTGCGAAGTACCCTGCCGACTTTCGTCAGACGGGCGTCACCATCGCGAGTGAGCCCGGCGCCCGTGCTGTTTGCGAGCATCGTACGGAATTTGTAAAGCGTGAACAGCCGGCCATTGAGACCGACGCGCTCCTGACAAAATAGCGCCGGACCTTTTGACGTCATTTTCACCAAAATACAAACAATCACTGCGACTACGAAGGTCGTGGAAAGCCCGATGGCCGATGCCGCTATGTCGAAGGCGCGTTTCTTCGTGGATTTACTCCAGTAGTGGGTTCGCACGGTATTTCCAGTTGCAAACAGCTGCTTTGCTCCTAGTTTTCTCGGGGTCCTTGCTTCGCATTGCACATTCGGCTCCAAACACTTTCTTCGCGAAACGAGGTGAAGGCAGCTGATAAACCGCGCAAAAGGGAGGGTTTACCGCATAGTTATAAAGCTGTTTGATGAGGATCGAAGATTCGTGCTTCCCGAATCGAACCTAGGTTGTGCCGAGTCGGGACGGGCTGAACAGGGCAGCAATCAAACGGTGGCGTTCAGTGGACCGCAATCACGGCTGCACCGACCGCGGCTTGCGACGCCACAGTAGCCCACTCTCTTATGGCTTTCGCGGTGCCGCCTGCCTGGAGCTTCGGGGGAATAACGATTACGTCGCCAGGTAACACTTCAAGGGCTTTAACGTTCTGACTCCACCAGCCATATTCACGGACGGAGCCACTCAAAACCGACCCGTTTGCGCGGACAAGGAACACGTGTTTCATATCGGCATTGCCACTGCCGTTGCCCGACTGCCGCAGGTAGTAGTCAACTGTTGCATGGGTGCGATACACGAATGAGCTCTGATCGAATACAGACCCAACAACGCTGACAACTTGGCTTTTCGGCGGGATGAAAAGGCTATCGCCGTCCTCAAGGACCACTGGCGGAACATCTGCCGCCGCATCATCCGTCGGCTTCAACGCCAGTACCACACGACCCGTAGCTTTCGCAGCCTGAAACTCGCGGATCAACGCCTCGCGGGCCTGCGACTGGGCGGCTAGCGACGCGGTGTCATCGGGGTTCGATCGGGCGTTCGCGATCGATTGCCGTTGAACTTGCTCTTCCAATTGTTTAGCTGTCCTGTCCAGCGCGGCTTGTTGCTCGACCCGTGCCAACTCTCGCGTGAACTGCGCGCCGTACAAATATGAGTTTGACGTGAGACCGCCGGCCATAGCCAAAAGGTCCCGCAGCGTTTGGCCGTGACTGACGCGGTAAATGCCAGGAGCTTTTACTTCGCCTTCGACGCGCACGAACAGAGTTTGCTCCGTCTGCGGCACAGCTATGTCTTTTTGGGAGAAAATGGTTACGACGTCGCCCGGTTTCAGAGGAAGGTTGGCGTCTGCATCGCGCTCCAGCACTGCTTTGCGCAACGAGAATGGAATCAGGCGCGTGGACAAATCGACCGGGTCGAGCCGCTGGATCACGGCATAATCCCAATTGATTTCCGGTGCTCCCAGCGTTACTTCGTTTCGTAGGCGGGAACCAGTTATCTCCGTCTGACCGGCCGGCGAGCTCTCTTGCTGTAACATCAAAGCTGACTGGGTTTGTCCCGGCGGTGTTCCGATAGGGGCGGCGGACTTCGTAAGATTGGGCTCTGTTGCAGTTCCGTTCACTAGGCCGTTTTCAGCCTGCCAGTAGCCTCTCGTTAGCAGCATTTCCTTGTCGGGGATGAGGTCGCGAATTGTCATTCCCGGGCGCCACGGGTATCTCCCTGGATTGGCAACGTTGCCGCGAAGCGTCACGGCGTTGTCGAATCGAGGGACTAACGACAGCACGTGAACGATGTCGCCGCCCTTAACTCGCTCATCCGCGGCGTCGCTGAGCGAGTACTCCGTAACGCTGCGTACCTCGTGATTATCAATCCGCTCGACTGTCAACCTGGTCGCATCGGCCACTTCATTCAATCCGCCCGCCAGGGAAATGGCGTCGGCCAGCGAGGCGGTATCGCTCTTAAGCTCGTAGATAGCCGGCACGTCCACGCTGCCGGACATAGCTATTTGTGGTCCGACTGGCGGAATGTAAATCACATCGCCGGGTAGTAATGGCGCGTCGTCCGACTTGTTTCCCTTCAGCAAAAGGTCGTACATGTCGAGATCAGCGATCATCTTGCCATCGCGTTCGAGTTCGATGTGCCGCATGGATCCAGCGGATGACGGCCCGCCTGTGGCGAATATGGCGTTCACCAGAGTACTGAGCGAACTGATCGTGTAGCGGCCCGGCGCGCGCGCGTCTCCCGTGACGTAGATATCGATCGACCGCAATTTGCCGAGCGTTACCGCGATATCGAAATTGCGGTAGATTCGCCCGATTCGCTCGCGGAGAAATCCATTCAGATCGCCATAATGAACGCCGGCGGCCGTGACGCTGCCTACTTTCGGAATGTAAATTGCGCCATCGCGGTCAACGGAGGCGCGCAGCTCCACGTTGACTTGCCCCCAAATCTCGACATCCAACTCATCGCCCGGTCCGATTACGTAATTCGCAGGCACCGGCACGTTCGAGAGCGGCGCAAAAGTGCTCGGCGGCTTGCGGAACAAGCTGCTCCCATAGATTGGCAGCATCCGGCCAACGGAGTCGGCCACCATTAACTGAAATTCTGTGGGAGGTTGGGGCGGCGCGGATTTCGGAAGTTGCGCGTTCGATCGTGTGGCTGGCGAAGTTGGGCCGGTACGGACAGCAACCGGAGCATTCATGTTGTTTGGTAGCCGCGTCTGTTGCCCGGTCAAAGCAGCGGCCGTTTTGAGTGCTTCACCGCATCCCGGCGTATTTGGATCGCTCGCGCATTGCTGCGCCGTTGGACTTTGTGCCGATGGGTACTGCGACTGAGATTGCTGTGCGCCTGGGCTGGCAACTTGCGCGCGCGCAGGCGCGGTCACGGCAAGGACCAACAACAGCATCCCTGTTCCAAGCGCTTTATGCTGTGGCGTCATATTCATCCTTCCGATCTCATTGCCCCTGTCACTTTCACACCGCCATCGATCTCCCAAGAGTGAAACGTTCTCACTGCCAGTGCCGCTCCGATGATTCCAGTGCACAGCAGAAACACGAACGCAATTCCGGCGCTGCCCCATGCCCGCACCACTACGATCGAGAACAATAGCGTCAGCGCGGCGACTACGATCGATTGCACCAGGAACGGCTCGCGCTTAAATGACCGCAAATAGATCGCCATGGTTTGCGTGGCGAAGCGCCCGCCCGTTGCGAGGATGAGCAGGGCGAAAACCCACGGTGCTACGAGTCGCCCGGCGAGGGACGGAAGAAAGTGGTGCAATCCAACCACGGCGGCCTCGCACACAACCGACATTACGGCGAGCACGGCCGATGATTGTCGAAACGTACGGAAGAAATAGTTGCGCACTTCTGCGATCCGCCGGCGGCTCACCATCTGCCCAAACGGAGCGGCTTTCGTCGACGTCCACGCGAGAGCGAGAGTGGGTAGGTATCCGGCAACACTCAGCGACATGCCTATCTGTCCTGCTTCCACCGCGCCCCGGAAGGCGAACAAAAGAGGCGTGAAAATCTGCATTGTGAAATAGGAGCAGAACCAGCTCACCGCGATTTGCCATTGAAACGGCCAAACTTCCCGCCGCCACGAGACGCTATGGCTGCCGGGAGCGTAGCGCAGCAGCCCAAGCAAGAGTTTCCGCCGCGTCCAAAGAAACGCCAGCGCGACTCCCGCGTATCCGAACATCACCATCGCTGGCGCGTACAGGCCGTGATGAGTTGCGAGCGACGTCCACGACATGCCCACGGTTGCCACCGCTTGCCAGAACCGCGCTCCGGCGACCTCGCGTACTTGTCCGCATCCCTCCAGAAAAGAAAGAACCGGATCCATCAGAAACATTGCGACGCACGCGCACACCGCCATGGCCCAAGCGCCGAACCACGCGACGTGAGTGCTTGGCCCGCGGAGCGAAAAAAACTCGATACCAGCCGGCAGAAGCACAATCCACATCAATGCCGCGGTAGCCGCATACCAGCGCACGGTCTTCTGCAAGATCGAGGCGAGCCGCGCGTGCGCGATGGGATCACCATCGATTGTGCCGTCAACATGAAGAACCAGGCGTATCCGTTCGTGGGCGGCCATTTGCAGCACCACGAATGAAAATCCCAGCTCGAAGACCGTCTGGAGCGCTACTAGACCCAAAATCGTGTAGTAGTAGCCCTGCTCCACCGGACTGAGAAAATGAAAAATCAGCAACACCGTTCCGGCGCTGCCGACCATTTGACATAACCGCGCCAGCACGGTGTACGCAACCGCGCCATCAATTCCGAGGCGCTGCCTGAGGCGCAATATCGCGCCGATCATGGCGCAGCCTTCTCTCTCAATAGCGCGCGGTAGAGAATCGGTCGGATCGCCGTAGGCACGATTCGAACGGGTGCGCGAACGACGATGCTGAACGCAAACTCAGGCGCGGAGATGAATCCAAGCTCGAGAAATTGCCGATAAAGTCGAATCTCGCTTCTTACGTACGAAATCCCGCCCCTCCTCCGAGCCATTCCGCTGCCGCACCGAGCCAGAACCAAAACGTCCGGCAGGTTGCGAATCTCCATGTTTCGCAGCAGCATGCGAACCCAAAGGTCGTAGTCCTCGAGGCCGGGGAAATGGCGGTAGCCACCGGCAGCGAGGACCGCGGATTTTCGGAAGATTACGGTCATATGATTCAGCGGATTTCTGAACTTCGCGAAGTGCCTAACCTGCGAGCTTTCGCAGGGAGGGCGCCGAACTGCCGTGATTGAGTCCGGATCGTCGATGAACTCGCCGATCGCAGCGCCTACGACCGCGACGCGGGGATTCGTTTCAAGGAAGGCAACTTGTTTTTCGAACCTGCGAGGCACGCAAATGTCGTCAGAGTCCATTCGCGCCACGATTTCGTTGTTACAAGCCGCGAGACCGGCGCTGAGCGCGGCTCCGAGTCCGCGGCGCACCTCCAACTCCACTGTTGTGATAGGCAAAGCGTCGGTGTGAGACTCGATCACCGACTCCAAATTGCTTTCAAGTGGGCCATCCTTCACCACAATCACTTGATCCGCCCGCAAACTCTGCGCGGACAGGCTATCCAGCGACAGGCGCAGGAATTCAGCCCGCTCTCCGTCGTATACCGGCATCAGCACCGAGTACTTCATCTTGGTTCGCCACAGACGCAGTCGTAGAGCGACTGGTATTGCTCGGACATGCGTCTTGAGGAAATAAGCGTGCGGGATGGTTCGCAAACCGCGAATGGATCGCGACGCGCGCGAACATGCTCATCGAGAGCCTGCGCTATGCTGCCTGGGCCATCGTAGTCAAACAAAATCACCTGACGGGGGAAAAGCTCGAACATCCGCCGATGGAAAGGAATGAAAGAGGCCAGCACACGCAATCCCGAAGCGCAAGCCTCGCTTACGGATAGTGCGAAACCCTCCGAAGAAGAAGCGGAAATCGCCACATCGGCGGCCGCCATTAACAGACAAATGTCCGGGCGGTTACCTAGAAACAATACGTTGGAGGCCCCGGCCGCCACTTTCTCGCAGGCGCCGCGTTCGGGCCCATCTCCAGCCAGCACTAAAATCGCGCGGCTCGAAAGCTGCGAACGCAGGAATCCGCGTACCACCTGTACTACGCGCTTGACGGCAACAAATTGGCTGGCGTGGAGCACCACAAGCTTATCGAGCGGCCACCCGAATTTCGCGCGGAGCCGTTCGATAGCTTGGCGGCTGCGCGGCGGACGATACGTTTCCAGGTCTATACCGTTCTCAATCGTCGTCGCGTGAATTCCGTGCCGCTCCGCTCGCCGCCTTACGCCATCGGAAACTGCCGCCACTGAGCGGAAACCGCGCAGCGCGGCGAAGTGGGAAAGCGCCATCGACCTTCCCGTGAGCGGGCCGTACCGGAGGGTGTAATCCAACGTTAAATCCGAATGGATCGTGGAGACTGACGGCGCGGAGATTCTGGCAAGCGCCACGAAAAAGTCGGGTCTGATGCCGTGGCAGTGGACGATGTCAGCGCCAGTCGAACGGCGGGTTCTTCGAATGCCTTCCATCGTGGCTGGAATCGCCCACCGAGCTTTGTTCAACGCGAAGATCGGAACACCCATCGCGCGGAAATTGGCCGCATCGCTTTCTGATGGTTCAGGTGACAGGGTAACAATGGCTGCTTCATACCGCTCCGGATCGAGATGTTTGACGATGCCGAAAATAACTCCGACTGGGCCACAGCGTTTCAGCGTTGAGACGATAAACAGCACGCGCCGCGCCACTATCACGCTCCCGAAGACTTCAGCGCGAACCGCCATCGCAGGCGATTGAAGAAGTACCGCGCGTATTCCGGTGAAACCACAGCGATGAGGGCAAAATAGCAAAATCGTCTAGCAGTACTCGGTTTGGCGAACGCTGCCCGTTTTAAAAAGCTGGCGATTTTGTAACTCGCGGACTCCATCCGGCCAGCGGAAATCGCGCGCTCGTATCGTGGACGCGAGAACGTATCAAAACCGCGCCTTAACCTCTCTCGATAGAGCTGGACGATGTAGCGCTGAGCTTTCCTCTGTTGCAGAGCCGCGCGGTCGCTGATGCTATCGTTTCGAATGCGCGTGCACATCAGATGGTCAGGCAAATTGGCCAACCGGAATCCGGCTGTCACCGCTCGCAGCAAAAAATCGTAGTCCTCGGCGGGGGCAAGATCGCGATAACCGCCGAGATCGTCGTACACTTCGCGGCGAGCCATCCAGATGTGCGGGATGGGCGTAGAGAGCTCTAGACACGCCGAGATTGCTTTGGCGCCCACCGGAACCGGCGACTTTCCGACGCATTCCCCTCGTTCATTAATCGTGATCGTGGCGTTTCCAACCAACGAGATTTCCGGGTGAGATTCGAGGAACCGAATCTGCTTTTCGAGCCGGCGTGGCAGGGCAACATCGTCACCGTCGATACGCGCGATGTAGGGCGCCCGGCACATCTCCAAGCCGGTGTTCATGGCGCGAACAATTCCGCCATTCGTACCGAGTCGGACTACGATGACGCGTTCATCCCTGGCCGCGATTTCCGCCAAAATCGAGGACGTTCGATCCGTTGACCCGTCATCGACAACAATCACCTCGATCTCGCGCAGGCTCTGTTCGAGCACGCTTCCCAACGATTCGGCAATGAACGGTTCGACGTTGAATGCGGGCAGCAAAACGCTGACCAGACCCGGAGACGCCCTCATTGCTGGTCCTTCATTGCGCCAAGCAGCCCGAGCGCGGCGTAAAAGTAAGGAATCGAGGTGTCGATTGCGGCGAAGCCTGCGATCAGCACGGGCACGATCAGTAGATACACAGCGCGGCTGGATCGCTTCGACAGCAGCCACATGTAAGCGGCGGTTAAGACGGATCCCAGCAATCCAAGCTCTAGAGCAAGCACGGCAATGACGTCGTGAGCCGCGATTCCAAGGACACCTTGCGTATTTCCCGAGCCGATCCCGACAAGCCTTTGCAGAAAGTCGGCATTCGACAAAAGACCAGCCATGCCTTGGAGTATTAGAAATTTGCTCGCGAAGCTCGGGTCGATTTGCTGGAAACTTTCCGGTCCGGCGGACACGTAGATACGGAGCAGAGCGAATATGGCGATGGGGCATACCATCACGAGCGCCGCGATAATGAATCGTCGCAGTCGCCAGAGCTTGTAGATTAGGAACTGGCAGGCAGCCGCGAATATCGCCGCGCGCGAAAGCGTCGCCAATATCAGCGCGTAGGCGAGGACGACCTTTCGCGTACGAACGCGCTCGCGGAAGGAGAGCATGATTGCCGTGAGGCACAGGAGCGCAAGACCGGCATAGTTGGAATCCGAAAAGAAGACGCTCATTTTGTAGCGATAGATCCAGTCCACCGCCCCGGATGGAAGGTCGTTGTACGCCGTGTATAGCGCCGCCCGGACAAATGGGGAAAATGCGTACCGGCTTACGCACTCCAAGCAGAAGAAAGCCAATAAACCATCCACGATCTTCGCGACGTATTCCGCTCTTGTTCGACTGTCCAAGCGAATTGCGAGCGCGTACGCCACGGAACCCACAAGTAGGAAAAATGGAAATGCCAGCGGCATGACGTAATTTTTCGGGTCTGCTTGGTTGTAAGCCACGGCCAGAAGTTGCAGCGCGCCAATGCAAAACGAAACTAGGACGGCGCAGCCGGTCTCCCAGGAAAACTTCATGCATCCGATGGCGAGTACCAGGAGAGACAATCCGATCAGTAGGATTTGCGTTGAACTCTGAGCGATCCGTTGAGCGACGTTGTGCTGTAGATTCAGATAGTCGAAACCTAGTGTCAGCGGCACGAACGAAAGAAAGATGATCGCGGCGAGCATCGCCTTCGCGTCGAGGGGGTGGCTCAGTGCGTCGACGGCGAAGCCAACGGGGTGCCGACGTGGCTTTGCCAAGACGGCGTTTATTGCTCTCGATGCGGCGCTCATCTCAAGAGCCTCGCCTGATCCGTTCCGCGCCGTCAGCGATCAGTACCCAGGCGCCCGTTAGCAATAGGCCACACAAAAATCCACCGCCAACGATTAGCGCTCGCGGCGGACTTGATTTCTCATCCGGCTTCACGGCCGGATCGACCACTTGAATCAGCGATCCCTCCTTCGCTTCGTCGATCTTGGCCAGCTCGTATTGCGTTTCCAGGAAGCCGAAAATCGTTTCTTCGTATTTCACGTCGCGAAGCCTGCGGGCGTACTCGAGCGCTGCTTGTGGCACGGTACCTTTCGGCATCAAGAAGTCGCCCGATTGCGTGGCGGTGTCCGCGCCCATCCGTTCGAGCTGTTGCCGCAGGGCGGCGCGCTCTTCTTCGGCGAGTTGCAAATCCGGGTTCTCATCGGTCGCAAACTTTCGCATTGCGTCGATCTGGACATCTTTGGCGGTTATTTCGGAACGCAACGCAGCCACGGATTCGATGACCGCGGTCGCCTGGCCTTGTGGTTCGATCAAACCTGTCTGCTGCTCTACCGTAGCGAGCGCCTGCTCCGCGTCCGCCAACTTGTCGCTTTCCTTCTTGAGTTCCTGCTCGAAGAACAGCCGCCTTTGGGCCGCTTCCGAAACGGCCAGCCCAGCAGAGAGATATCGATAGCTCGCAACGTAGGCGTTCGCCATCTCTGCCGCGCGCTCCGCGCTCTTGTCCGTCACCGAAATACGGATCAATCCGTCCTTCAGGCCGCTATCGATGCTGGTGTTGCGTTCTAACTTCCTGCGCGCGTCCGATGCCCGCTTGTCGCCGTAAATTTCTTGAAGGTTGAAGCGTCGAATCAGATCGTCTTCGACGGTGCGGCTTCGGATCAAAGCCACTTGCATGTCGTTCGGGTTTTTAATCCCGAGTGTTTGTTGCGCAAGCGAACCCAGCATCCCCAGTCCGCTGCTCGCTTGAGAAAGCAGAGCCGCTTCCATCGAATGATCCTGTTGAGGCGGCAGTATTACGATCGTGGACGTGTAGAGATTGGGCAGAAGAAGCGCGGCCAGCACGGCGCATGCTGTGAATACCGCCGTCCCGATCGCGATCGTTCTGCGTCGGTCCATAAGCGACCGGAAAAGGTCGAGTGTGGAAATCTCCATCGCCGGTTCGGAATTGTCGATTTGTGGTCCGCTTGAAATTGCCGAACTCATTCATCTGTGCGCGATTCGGCTTCACAGGCAAAACCGTCGAAGTGAAGGAACCCTGACGGAATCCGCGCCTCATGCACGGACGCTAGTCAGCGCGACCTGACGAGCTCCGATTCGACGGCGATGCGAGATGCGACGTGCAAGATGCGTGCCGAATGGGTTGTGAGCAGGAAGGTTGCTGATTAGAAATGCGTTACTAACCGCGGGGCCTGCAAGAGCCACTGAAATGCTGCCGATCTGCGCTCGCGTTTTCCCGTAATGGGAGTCGTCGGCCTGAAGTATGGTTCGTTTTGAATCCCGGGTGCTGGCTTGCGCGCACCCTTACGCTCAGCCGACCCGTGCGGTTATCCGAGTCATACCGAAGCCGCCGTCCGGCTGTATCTGCAGGCAGTCTTTGCCGCCCTGCCGCTGACTGCGGAAGTCGCCGTGGTGCTAACGTCTCGTGGAAAGTAGGAATTCGCGAATCACCGGCTAAGACGGCGCAATGCTTTGCCCTTGTGCATGGCAACGTGATCGGTCTTGTCGCTCTTGATCTCGTACTGCGGATCATCTTTGCTCGCGTGATGGACGTAGCCCTTGTAGTCCACATCGCTCGTATGCACCCGCACGATATGACCGCTGACCTGCCCGGCTTCAGAGTTCCAAGTTACGTGATCGCCGACTTTGAATTTCTTCGTCATGAACGAACTTTATTGATACCAAAATCCCAAAACTCGTTCACTGGCAAATTACGGTTGAGCCGCAAGCTTGATGCTTCCGCTGATTTCCCGCGCGGCGAACGGTTCTTTCGATTCCCCATTTAATTCTGCAAGCCGTGCCAGCAGCCACGGCTCAGGTTGCCCAAAGCTGAGCCTCCGCACGGCAACTGGTGACGATTTAAGTTGCGGCTACTGACTGACCGTATCCCGCGCATACCTGTGCCATCCAGCGGGTCCACAGAGCTTCAGCGAAGTCACAGTAGAAAAGTTGATGTAAACCCAATTGCAAGCAAAAATTTGGAAGTGGTCGGGGCGAGTGGATTTGAACCACCGACCTCCTGGTGCCGAACCAGATTCAAGCATCCATTGAAATCTATTGGAATTGGTGCTGCTAAGTGCTTTCCGACGGAGTTGTTGCCGCGCGGCAGTTGAAGCTCATCGAAACTTACGGGAGTCGGAGGCTCTAACAGCTACGATATCATCTACACCGAAATCGACTTATGGACATCGGCGAAAGTTCTTCCCGACTTGGAATTCGAACGTTATGACATGGCTGTTTGGAAAATGCCACTTCTTCGACCGATCCCGCACTGAAGCCGCTCTCCGGGCACCGAAGGATGAGGAGCAAAGGCGAAACTGCGGTCATCCTTTGAGTGCGGTTCGCGTCCAGTAATTGACTCTCCCGCGCTCCTCGCGTTGGCTGAGAGCGGTTCGAACGGCAGGAACCCCGAAAGGCGGAAGTCAGTTTGTGACTGTTATCGTAACCTGCAGTTGATGAAATATTGTGCCGGAGGGCGACGAACCGGTTGTCGTCACGGTGACGAAGGTTTGCTGGCCGGAAGGTGATGGTGGCGCAGTTCCGCCGCCGGAGGAGACTCCGCCAGCGCGGCAACCGGCGATCGCAACGGCAGATGCCGCCGCGAGAACTGCTAACAGGATGTACGATCGCACGCGTTTCCGGCATGCGGCAATGATGGGCAGGCACCCTAGAAGGCAAACCGGCACCGCGGTCTCCAGCAAGTTCGGGCCGCGCCGCTGGGGGGCTGCGAGAGAAGACGCAGCGGAGACAGTCAGAACGACGGTAGCCGTTTTCGGCGAGCCACCGGAAACAGTCACTTGCCCGCTGGAAGGATTAAAGGCGCAACTCAGATGCGAAGGCAAGCTGCCGCAGCTGAAAGCAACGGTGCCACTGAATCCTTCGGACGTGATGGTAAGAGTGGAACTACCGGATTGGCCCGGAGAAAGAGTCAGCGCGCTTGGATTGGCGCTGACGGTGTAGTCGGGCGCATTCACGCTCACCGTTTCGACAGCCGAGGTGGAAGCTGCAAAGTTTGAATCTCCACCGTATCGTGCTGTGATGCTGTCGATGCCTTGCGGCAGAGCGTTCGTTGTCACGGTGGCAGTTCCCTGGGAAAGGCCCGTGGAACTGATCGTTGCGGAACCATCTAGAAACGTTACGATACCCGTAGGTGTGCCCGTCGTATCGGACACGACGCGCACGGTGAGTGTAACGTCGGCACCCCTGTGAATTCGTCCTTTCACGGATGTGGATAATTGCACAGACGTGCCAGCCTGAGTAATCGTCAGTGTCCCATTTACAAAAGTGATTGCATAGTTTGGCGAGCTTACTCCGCCCGGAGTGAGTGGATAGGTTCCCGGAGGGCTGACCGGCTGAGCGGGAGTGGTGATGGCGAGGGTCCCTTGCAAAATGGAGGGAGTATCTCCGTTGAGGAAGCCCGAATACGTGGCGGTGAATTGGGGAAAGGTCTGACCGTAAGCACTGCTGGCGCCGTTGGCGGTAATGGTAAGCGGAGCCGGAACGACGGTGTAGTTAGCGGTGGCGATGTCCATCGGATTGCCGGAATTGCCGACGGCCCCGATGATGTATGTACCGGGCGCTACGGCAGGAACGGAGAACGCCGCACAATTGAACGCTCCGCCGCTAGGGACGCATGTGCCAATGTTCTGGTCGTTAAACGAAACGGTCGCTGCAGAATCGGAGCTCAGAAAACCATTCCCTTGCAGCGTGACCAGCGAGCCGATTATCCCGGAGGGAGCGGTTGCCACAACCGTGGGGACTACCGTAAAATTTGTGGTCGCTTGATCGCCGTCGGGGCCCGTAGCGACCACCGGCTGCGCTCCTCCTCCCAAAACAGGCGTATCGAATTGGCAGTCAAACGAGCCGGAGGTGACGGGGCAGCCCGATTGGCCCGTGCTCGCGTCCGTGACGGTGGAAGGGCTCGCTCCCCCAATGGTCAAGCCGGCCGAGGTATCGGTGAGATAAAGGCCGTAGCCCTTCACGTCCAGCAGTGTATTTGCCTGTCCTGACGAAGGCGAGAGAGCGAGTCCTGAAATGTAAATAGTGGTGGTCGCGGCTTCGCCGTACGCCTCTCCCACGGCTTTCAGGATATGGGGACCAGGGGTGACGTCCGGCAGCCTCACGGTGCAAGAGAGAGATGTGGTGACTCCAAGTCCGACCGGCGGGTTTTGCGTGCAGCCGCCTTCTAGCAGCGGCAGAAGCTGGTCGTCCAGCCAAACCTGGGCATAATGCTCGTCGGCATAGAAACCATTAATGTTGACTTGGATGGCAGCACCGGCTGGAGCGGTGTCGTCTGCCACAACTCCGCTCGTGTCGTAGACCATCGAAACCGAAGGGACCAGGGTGAACGTGGTGCTCGCCAGCGGCTGATCTCCCAAGCCTTGCTCAAGAACTTCGGCAGAGAAGGTATAGGTGCCAGGCGCTCGGTCAGGAACCACGAGGCTGCAAGAGATGGTTCCCGCGGGCGACGCCACGCATGAGCCGGGATCCGCATAGCTGATGAGACCACCGATCTCGAACCCGTCGATTTGGGTTGCAGCAGGGAAGCCGTAGCCGGTAACCGTTATTGTTTGGCCGACCGATGCTTGGGACTGCGACAGCGTGATGGACGGTATGAGAGTAAAGGTGGAACTCACAGTTTTGCCAAAGTTATCTGTCAGCGTTAGGGTGTTGGCGCCCGGAAGCGCACTGGCCGGAACGGTGAAATAGCAACTATCGCCCGAGGGCGGGAAAACACCATTCGACACAGGACATGTCAGTCCGGGCGTCGATTGCCCACCGCTGGTGAGCGTCAGCGGGAGACTTTGATCGTTCAACGCGGCGGATGCCGTGTCTCCGCGGAAGCCCAGAGAACTGAGCGTTACCTGAGTGTCCACGGCTGCCGACGGTGGGTTTATGGCGAGCGATGGGACCACCACGAGGCTGGCTGTATCGTAGTCTCCGACAGTATTTCCGGTGATCTGCAACGTATAGGTTCCGGCAGTCATCGACGAAGGCACAGCGATGGGGCAGGTGAACGAGCCGTAGGAAATCGGGCAGCTGGAATTCTGGCCGCCAAGGTCGACCTCCGCTAGGGTATCGGAAGGATCGTAGGCGATTCCCTGCACGGTCACGATGCTGCCGGGCGTTGCTTGTATCGTCGACGGCGAAAGCGGATAAGGACCGGGCAAGGCGAAGGAAGCTGTGCCGCTGTCTCCGTATTGAATGCCCGTGGCGACGATATGGTGCGGGCCAGGAGCCGTGATCGAAGACGGAAGCATAATCGTGCAAGAGATCGTGCCGCCGGACGGCGATTGCGTGACCGGGCAACCGGACGACGGTGTAACCAGAATCCCATCCAGAAAGATGGAAGCGCTCGTGTCGTCCCCCGCAAAACTCGACCCCGTTACTTGAACGGTCGAACCGGGAAGAGTCTCCGGAGGGTTGACGCTGATGGCCGGAGGAGTGATGCGGAACTCGCTTACACACCACTTGCTTCCGCAAGCCAGTGGGTCCGGGACAGAGTAATCTAGGGCCACCAAAACGCCGACATTGTAATAGCCGGGGATGAAGGGCGGCACGGCGAACGTGCACGCCCCATAATCGCTCAAGCTGCCATCCTTACCCGGAACGCAAGTGTACTGAGCAGGGATGTTGTTGTCGATGACAGCGGGTCCGGTGCCTGTGAGGCCCGAAGGTTCATCGGTGCCGAAGGTGACTACCGCCGTGGAATCAAAAACAATTGATTTCTGGCCAATAAAGTTATCGCCATAGACGGTGACCACGGTGCCCGGAGGTCCAGACGTGGGATAGATTCCGACGCCGGGTCCGACGCTGACAAGCAGGGATGCGCTGTCCCCAGTATTGCCCGTGGCGGTGAGCGAATACCTGCTTTCGTCCACGGTGGGTACATCCGGAACAACGAAATTGCACGTAAATGCCCTGTTCGTCACGTTGCACGTGCGTTGGGTCGGATTCACGTCGGACGGTATGCCAGAGAAAGTGATCGTCGTGTCCGAAGCGGCAAATCCCGATCCAGCCAGCGGCAACACCATGCCAGGAGTCACCGGATAGTAGCAGGTCTCATTTCCGATGCCTTGAACGCACTGCAAGATCGACACGCTAGAGGTCAGCGAGATGGACGGGCCGTCCGCCAAGACTGGAGTGGAATAACCGAGCGCAATCGCCGCCAACACCGCAACAAGAAGGACAGCGAGAACCGGGGAGGGTAGCTTCGCTCGCTCATCGAGCGGCCCTCTTAACGGCACGATGAGAAGCCTCGGGCGACAGGAAGAGTCCGAATGGCTGGGCATGGGAATTTACGCTTGAAATTAGCACAGATCGCAGATACCGGCCGACAAATGGCTGGTCAATGAAACGAAATAGTTACCCACCAGGATGCAATTCGGTGAGTTTAGGTCCTCGAAACACGCCTCGCCGGATGACGGATGGGTTATGCCCTGCGGCAGCGCCCCTCGATGCGTCCTGCAACCCCCGGTCCCCAGAGCCCAACGCAACGAATATGCAGGTCTATGTGCATGCGATCCATCGAACCGCATAAAGCACAAGAATTCTGAAAATAGAGGGACGGAATGTCGGTTCTTGGGCAAGCGCCGAACGGATTTACAGTGATGGCCGACGCACTGTCCAACGTCACCGACGTCTGGAAAGATGTTTGTGACTTTGGTGAGGCCATGAGCACCGCGTAAGCGTGGCTTCGGCAATGCGTTTTGCTTAGCCATGGCCAGGTAACGGATTTGGAACCAGGAACTCTGCGTTCTTAGCCGTCCCGAGCGCAAGCGAGGACGGAGTGTCAAGGCCGTCTAACACCTTCCCCAACTTCAGAATCGAATCCTATTGCCGTCAAGTCAACGGCCGACGACGCGAAGGGGTGAGGTAGTCGCAACCCAATCCGTTCGCACATTCGTCCCGCGTACCCGAAACATGTATCGCCCGAGCCATTCAGTGCCTCAACTCCGCTCCGTCACCATCGTATCGCGGGTTGAAAGCATGGTGCGGGGACAACGGTTCCTCTGGAGACCGGCGCACACGCCTCAACCCGTCACGTCACGGGTGGCAGGCGTTCGGTCCGAGAGCGAGCATGCTCCGACTCCCTGATCTCCAGACCGAAAACACTCCCCCGCGATATGCCAAATCCGACCACCTGTGAGCAACCGAATTCTAAATTGAGTAAAGCGAAAGCCTGCTGTATTCTTTGGCACATGCTTATAGGCGAAAGACTCAAAGGCATCCACGAATCGAAGAACCTCAGTCAGGGCGATGTCGAAAAACGAACCGGATTGCTGCGGTGCTACACGTCTCGTGTCGAGAACGGCCACACGGTGCCGGCGATCGAGACGCTGGAGAAATACGCGCGAGCCCTGGAAATTCCGATGTACCAGCTGTTCTACGACGGCGATGAAGCGCCGAAGCCACCCCGGATGGCGAAGCGCGAGAGCGAAGAGGCAGGATGGGGAAGTTCGGGGAAAGACGCTCGCACGCTCGACAGGTTCCGGAGCCTTCTCAGCCGGACTACCGATGCGGACCGGCAAATATTGCTGTCGATGGCTATGCAGATGGCCCGCCGCAGCAAATCCTGAATTACGGCGCCGCGGGATGCGCTCGGCCTTGGCGCGTCACACCGAGGCCCGAGCGGCACGTTACTCGTAGACTTCCCTGCGGCGCGGCGCGAGAAGCACTGGTTGGGCCGGGGGCAGCCCGTTCCGCGAATGCGCCTGGAAAAAGGCTCGGCTTATCGTGGTAATCTCCGGTTTGGCGCAGCGTTAGATACGTGCAGCCGCATCTTGGCCGGTTCGGACCGCTCCCTCCATGAATCCCTGCCAGTCCTCGTCCAGATGTTCTCCCGCAAAGTGCACGCGCAAATGAGACCTTCGGAGTACTGGTCGAACGCTAAACCATTGCCCAGACCGGTAAAATGCGTACGCGCCTTGTGCAAAAGGGTTGTCCTGCCACGCCTGTCGCTGAGTGCTAATTGGCACGGCAGTGCCGGCAGTTAGTCCGCAAGCGTTCTCGACGTCCTCCGTGATCCACTGTTGCAACTTATTGATCGGCGCGCCAGCCAAGTCGTCCGCTTTGTCTCCGGTAGCGTAACTGCACAAAATCCCGCGGGCGTCTTGGTTTTGACCTTGCGTGGCGTCGAAGCAGAAGTCAGAAACGCCGTTTGTAAACCACGAATAGCCTCCCCAAAAGGGTGGAACTTGCTCTTCTTCCAGAACTTTGTTTCATACAGAAACACGGTCTTCACGAGACTGCAATACTGCAACTCGTCTGCGGCCGTCGTGTGATCTGCCGGTAAAGGGGGATTCCAGGTTATGGAATTGATCGTCCTTGCAGGAACAGCACAGATGCAAAAGTCAGCCTCGTATGAAATTGTTGGCCGAGCGGTCCAGTCCAGTTGGCCGTTGTGCGTTGGCAGAAGCGAATTACCTTTAACCAACACTCCTGAGTCTCTTTGGGTTACTTCCGTGATTCGTTTGCCCAGATGAAGCTTTCCCATTCCGCTGGACGTAAGGCGTTCCTTCATCGCTTCCAATAATTGGTGATTACCACCTTCGATCTTCCAATCCATTTCATCGTAATTGTTACTCGCATAGTACTCCCCAGCGGCAATGTATGCGGAAGTTAACTGTATTGATTCGCCGAAATCAGTGCTGTCCATGAGGTCGCGGCGGAGGAGCTCGGAGTGATCGAACCCCAATTTCGCGAGCCAAGTCCACCAATCGTAACGGTCGAGCTGCTTTTGCTTACACTCGTCGTATAATTTGGGGTTCCCAAACTGCCTCAAGAACTTATCGAGACTGCGTCGATTCTTCTGGCTGAATGGCGAGTTTCCCGCTGGATAGAACTGAGTCGGCCTTGAATCTGTAAGGAACGCGAATGCATAGCGGTGCCGTTGCAGCGGTAGGTTGAATTGCGCACACAGCTTGCGCATATGATCGTGGTGCTCACCGATCCATTCGTCCCCGAGTTCGCAGTTGAGATCGGTCGCCTGGTCAAACCGATATGTGTACACGCGCCCGCCAAACCAGGGTAGCACCTCGAATACATGGACTTTCCATCCTCGATCGATCAGCCGCAGTGCGGCGGCCATTCCTGAAAGTCCGGCACCGATTACGATGCACGACTTCGCCTTGGTGGGCATGTTGCACCTACTTCTAATAAAGTGCCGTAGATCACTCCGACTGCGTGTTTCTCGATTGGAGTTGCTTCCCCGGATCGGGATGACTGCTCGCGATATAGCGACCCAATAGGACATTAAGAACAACTGAGTACGCATTGCGGTAACTTTCTGACGCTCAACAGCTCGGCCTGGCGGGTTCCAGAGTCGGGCAAAGCTAAGCGGCCGCTGCTCCCTCTCATCTTGCCAAAGGATCCCGTTCCATTCCCTCACTGTAGGGCAAGGTCACAGAACACTGTAGAAGGTGCGGGTGCCGACAGCTAGAGCATTTCTTATGGCTCAAAAACTGAAAGGCGTCGAGACACAAGCCCTTGTGATCGACGGCAGCCAGCCAGCGGCTCAAAAGAACGACAACTTCTACGACGAAACAGTTCCGGCACTACGGCTCACGATGGCGCTGCTAGCCGTCGCAATGGCGTTGGGTTCAGGCCTCGCACTGCATGATGCGAAGCGGTACGCCTCTGATTCGGACGTCGATGCAGAGGGCTTGGTGAAGCAACGCAAGGTGGTGCGCCAACAGATGGCTGCGCTGCTGGCAAAAGGTATTGACCTCTCAAAGAACGGTGCCATATTCGACGGCTCGCTTTCAGCGCGATTTCTACCTCTCGATGCTCACTCATGCCGCCCGAAAGTCGCTCGGGAAGCTCTTGATAGTCGGGATTTGCGTATTGCTTCCTGCAATTCGGGTCGTTCGCGCCGCGCAGTAGCCTCTAAATCTTGTGGTCGCGATCGATCTGTCCGTCTCAGTAGGTTCGAAAGGTCCGGATGGCACAACTGATTTTGCTAAGAATATTGCGGCAATCACCCAACTCCTCGGCACAGTCCCGTCGGGATCACACGTAACCGTAATCGGCATCACTGGAACCAGCTTTGCGGAAACCGGATATTTTACTCTCGGCGACCGTTTCAGCCGATCCGGGCTACTTTGGCGAGCGGCTCGCAGCAGCTCACCAGCAACTTAATTCGAGCATGGCAGGTTCGTGCCGCGCGACTCGCTCCGGACTCCAGACATACCGATATTCTGAGTGCATTGCTCGTCGCTGGACAGTTGTTTGACGAAGCTCCGCATTTTCAGCGAACGGTTGTGTTCATCTATTCCGATATGCGGCAGGCGACTGCGACCCTCAACCTTGAAGGGCGAAGCAGGATTCCAGCCGGCGCGGCTCTTGCTGAAGCAGGGAGAAATCTTGCGGCTCCCGCCCTGAAGGATGTCCAAGCGTATTGCATGGGAGTCGACGCAGCGGCAAGAGATGCCTCCGATTGGGAGCGCCTCCATGATTTCTGGGCACGCTATTTTGCGTCCGTAGGCGCTCACCTCCGGTTGTATACCATCCTCCGCAACCTGCCCTCAGGAACCCTCGCGCCTTGACGAAACCCCTGGTTCGGTCTATAGTTAACTCCATGATCCTACAATACTTACGCACGCTATTCTGGGACACGAACCTTGACACCTTCAAACCCCACCGAGTTTCCCCACTACACCATCACGCGCGTTCTGGAATATGGCGACCGTGACGCCATCGCCTGGATGCGAGAGACCTTCTCCGAAGCGGAAATCGTAAGTATCCTGCGCACCGAGCGCAGGCTCTCCCGTAAGTCGGCCAACTTCTGGGCGCTCATCTATCACGTCGCTCCCAACGAAGTAGCGGCACTCCACATCGCATCCTGATCGTTTCTCGTTTA